>JBBRHF010000021.1:0-33047 GCA_038223055.1 Actinomycetes bacterium
CCTCATCCAGGGCCAGCGCCAGCGCCCGGCCCGGCAGCTGGTGCGACATCGAGACCATCAGCGACTCCAACGCATTCCACGACACCGACCCACCCAGGTCCGGGGTGTCAACCGTCAACGCGAGCGTAGTACCGAACATAGCCAGCCAGCTCCTCACCACATGAAGGGACTGCCTGCAGTACTACCGGATTAGAAGCACAGTTCAACGGAGCGACACGCTACCGAAGATTCGCTCCGGCAGCTTCGGGGGAGGCCCCTGTCAGAGACCCGCGATAGGGTCACGCCCATGTCAGGTGGAGAGATTGCGGGGCTCATCGCCGCTGTGGCGTTCGTGTTGCTGGTCGGCGCGCTCGCCGTGCCGTTGATCAAGCTCGGTGCCGTGTTCGACGAGACCCGCAGCATGATCAAGGGGCTGTCCGACGAGACGGTGCCGCTGCTTAGCGAGGTGACCACGACCGTGACCACGACCAACGCCCAGCTCGTGCGGGTGGATGCGATCACCGCAAACGTTCAGTCGGCCACGACCAACGCGTCCGCGCTGACCGCGCTCGTCGCGGCCACCGTGGGCTCGCCGGTGGTCAAGGTCGCCGCGTTCAGCTACGGCGTGCGCAGTGCCCTGTCCGGCCGGACCCAGGCCAGCAGCGAGAAGCGGGCCCGGGCCCAGATCCGGGCAGACCGCGCAGCCGCCCGGGCCGCCAAGCGCCGAGCGGGCTGACGGACGCCCCAGCCCGACCGACCGGGTGGCACGCCGGTGGCCCGCGACGACGACCCGATGACCGTTGACCGACGACCGATGAACTGACAATGGAAGCGCGACGAAGGATGAGGTGATGACGTGGTGAGACGCGTGTTCTGGCTGACGGTCGGCGCCACGGCCGGCATCCTCGTCGTACGCAAGGTCAACAAGGCCGTAGCGCGCCTGTCACCAGCGGGCTTGGCCGATTCCGCCGGCGGGCTGGGCGACTCGATCCGCGCGTTCGCCGACGACGTGCGGGCCGGCATGGCCGTGCGCGAGGCGGAGCTGCGCGAGGCCCTAGGCCTGGACGCCGACAGCGCCCCGGCCGGCCGAACTGCCTCGAGCAACCCGACTGCCTCGAGCAACCCGACTGCCTCGAGCAACCCGACTGCCTCGAGCAACCCGACTGCCTCAAGCAACCCGACTGCCTCGAGCAGCCCGACTGCCTCGAGCGGCCGGGCCGCCTTGCGCGACCCTGCCGCCGCGGCCCACTTGCTGGACCACCCCACCAGCCACCGCAGGAGAGCGCAGCGATGAAGACTGCCGAGATCAAGCGTCGGTGGCTGGAGTTCTTCGCGGAGCGTGGGCACGCGGTGGTGCCGTCCTTCTCGCTGATCACCGACGACCCCAACCTGCTGTTCGTGCCCGCCGGCATGGTCCCGTTCGTTCCCTACTTCACCGGCCAGGCGACACCGCCGTGGAAGCGCGCGACCAGCGTGCAGAAGTGCGTGCGGACCCTCGACATCGAGGAGGTCGGCAAGACCACCCGCCACGGCACGTTCTTCCAGATGAACGGCAACTTCTCCTTCGGCGACTACTTCAAGGCCGGCGCCATCGAGATGGCCTGGGACCTGGTCACCCGCTCGCAGGCCGACGGCGGCTTCGGCCTGCCCGAGCGGGACCTGCTCGTCACCGTCTACCAGGACGACGAGGAGAGCGTTGGGCTGTGGAAGAGCATCGCGGGGCTGCCCGACGACAAGATCCACCGCCTCGGCAAGGGGTCGAACTTCTGGTCGACCGGCATCCCCGGACCGTGCGGACCGTGCTCGGAGATCCTCATCGACCGCGGTCCCGAGCACGGCCCGGCCGGCGACGTCGAGGCGGCGGGGGACCGCTACCTCGAGTTCTGGAACCTCGTGTTCATGCAATACGAGCGCGGCGAGGGGGAGGGCAAGGAGGACTATCCCATTCTCGGCGAGCTGCCGGAGAAGAACATCGACACCGGGATGGGCTTGGAACGCGTGGCCTTTCTGCTGCAAGGTGTCGACAACCTCTACGAGATCGACGAGGTCTTTCCCGTCATCGAACGCGCGTCCGAGCTTGCGGGGGTCCGCTATGGCGCCGACCCCCGGTCTGACGTGGGCCTGCGCGTCGTCGCCGATCACGTCCGCAGCGCGCTGATGCTGATCGGCGACGGGGTCACGCCGTCCAACGAGGCCCGCGGCTATGTCCTTCGCCGCATCCTGCGCCGCGCGGTCCGCTCGATGCGCCTGCTCGGTGTCGAGGACCGGGTGCTGCCGCTGTTGCTGCCGGTGAGCCTGGCCGCGATGGCCCCGTCCTACCCCGAGTTGGAGGCGGGCTTCGGGCGGATCTCCTCGATCGCCTACGGCGAGGAGGACTCGTTCCGCCGCACCCTCGTGGCCGGCACGACGATCTTCGACTCCGCCGTCGCCCGCGCCAAGTCCGCGCACGCGACGTCTGCTCACGACACGTCAAGCGGGGCGCCGACGTTGCCCGGTGCCGACGCGTTCAAGCTGCACGACACCTATGGCTTCCCGATCGAGATCACCCTGGAGATGGCGCAGGAGGCTGGCCTGCAGGTCGACCACGACGGCTTCCGTGCGTTGATGCGCGAGCAGCGCAACCGGGCCAAGGCCGACGCCAGCGCGCACCGCAGCGGGCACACCGACGTGTCCGCCTACCGCGCGCTGCTCGACGGCGGCGGGCCGGTCACGTTCACCGGCTACGACGAGGTCGTCACCGAGACCACGGTGCGGGGCGTTCTCGTCGACGGCGCGGCGGTGGGGTCGGCCGGCGAGGGCAGCGAGGTCGAGGTGGTCCTGAACCGCACCCCGTTCTATGCCGAGGGCGGCGGCCAGCTTGCCGACCACGGGGTCATCCGGCTCGCCGACGGCGGGGTGCTGCAGGTGCACGACGTGCAGACGCCGATGAGCGGCATCGTGGTCCACCGCGCCCGCGTCGCCAGCGGTGAGGTCACCGCCGGGGTCAGTGTGGTCGGCGAGGTCGACGTCGAGCGCCGTCGGGCGATCAGCCGGGCGCACACGGCGACTCACCTGGTGCACAAGGCGTTCCGTGAGGCGCTCGGCGAGACCGCGACCCAGGCCGGCTCGGAGAACGCCCCCGGCAGGTTCCGTTTCGACTTCGCCTCCCCGACCGCGGTGCCGGCCAGCGTCCTGCGCGACGTCGAGGCGCAGGTCAACGAGGTGCTCGCCGCCGACCTCGACGTGCGCGCGGAGATCATGACCCAGGACCAGGCCCGTGCGACCGGCGCCATGGCCCTGTTCGGCGAGAAGTACGGCGAGCAGGTGCGCGTCGTCTCGGTCGGCGACTGGGCCCGCGAGCTCTGCGGCGGCACCCACGCGCGTCGGTCCGGTCAGCTCGGCCTGGTCAAGATCCTGGGCGAGGCCTCGATCGGGGCCGGCGTGCGCCGGGTCGAGGCGCTGGTCGGTGTGGACGCCTACCAGTTCCTCGCCCGCGAGCACCTGCTGGTTGCCCAGCTCACCGAGGCGCTGAAGGTGCGCCCGGACGAGCTGCCCGACCGGATCGCGGCCATCACGGCGCGGCTGCGCGAGGTCGAGAGGGACCTGGAGAAGCTGCGCTCCGCGCAGGTGCTGGCCGTGGCCGCGTCGCTCGCGGCGGCGCCGCTGGATGTGTTCGGCGTGGGCGTCGTGGCCCATCGGGTGCCCGACGGCACCGCCGCCGACGACCTTCGGCGCCTGGTCCTCGACGTACGTGGTCGCCTGCCGGCGGATCGCCCCGGCGTCGTTGCCGGTGTGTCGGTGACCGGCGGTCGCCCCGTCGTCGTGGTGGCCGTCAACGACACGGCGCGCGAGTGGGGTGTGCGGGCGGGAGTCCTGATCCGGGCCGCCGCGCAGGTCCTCGGCGGCGGCGGCGGCGGCAAGGACGACGTGGCCCAAGGTGGCGGCACCGACGCGTCGAAGGCGGACGAGGCGCTGCGACGGGTCGAGCACGTCGTCGGCGAAGCCGTCACCGGGGGCGCGCGGTAAGTCCCCGCCGCACCGCCGCACCGCCGCACCGCCGCACCCCCGCACCACCCCGGCATCCCTCCCCCCCTCGCGCCCTCGGCACCGAAATTGCATGATCGCGGGCGCGAGTGGGGCATGATCGTGGGTCAGGGCACGAGCGTGTCGGGGGTGGGAGCGGAGGTCTACAGTGCGCACCGGGACGCGGCTCGGGGTGGACGTGGGCTCCGTGCGCGTGGGCGTGGCTCGCTGCGATCCCGACGGTCTGCTTGCCACTCCGCTCGCGACGCTGGACCGGCATCCCAATCGGACGGGAAAACCGCGCCGTCCCGACAGTCGCAAACCCGCACCCTCCGGCACGGCGGAAGGCATCGACGAACTGGCTGCGCTGGCCCGCGCCTACGAGGCCATCGAGGTGGTGGTGGGGTTGCCGACGGGCCTGTCCGGGCAGCCGGGAAGCGCGGCGGCCGCAGCGACGGACTACGCGACCCGCTTGGCCGCCCGGGTGGCGCCGACACCGGTGCGGATGGTGGACGAGCGGTTTAGTACCGTTGCGGCCACGCATAATCTCAGGGCGGCCGGACGGAGTGTACGATCCGCCCGGCCGGTGATCGACCAGGCTGCGGCGGTCGTCATCTTGCAAGGCGCGCTCGACCAGGAGCGGGCGACTGGGTCCCCCCCGGGCTCGGTCGTCGACGTTGTTTACGGGGAAGCGAGGACACGGGGAAAGGTCAGGTCACCGGGACCCGACGGATCGAAGGCGGATAAATGAGCGACCTGTCGGTGTGGACGGACGAGGAGCACCCCACCGAGCGCCCGCGCCGCCGCGCAAAGAAGCCGCACCGCAAGGGCGCCGTCGCCGTGGTCATCTCGCTGCTCGTGGTCTTCGCCCTCCTCGCCGCCGGCGCGGTGCTCGTCAAGGTCGCCGGCTCGCGGCTCAAGGATGCGTTCAGTACGTCGTCGGCGCCTGACTATCCCGGCCCCGGCAGTGGCGAGGTCCAGATCGAGGTGAAGCAGGGGGAGACGGTCGGGCAGGTCGCCCGCGCCCTCAAGGACCTGGGTGTCGTCAAGAGCGTGGACGCGCTGGTTCAGGTCGCCAACGGCAACCCTGACTCGGCCGACCTGCAACCCGGGTTCTACCGGATGCAGCGACGGATGACCGCCAGTGACGCGCTCACGGCGCTGCTGGACCCCAGCGCGCGCATCCTCGCCCGCGTGACCGTCCCCGAGGGGCTGCGCCAGGACGAGATCGTGGCCCTGCTCTCGGCCAAGACCAAGATCCCCAAGCCGGAGTTCACCAAGGCGTTGCGGAACGGCGCGGCGCTGGGGCTGCCGGCCTACGCCAAGGGTCGAGCCGAGGGGTTCCTGTTCCCCGCGACCTATGACGTGGGGCCCGACTCCACCGCCACCTCGGTGCTCAAGGCGATGGTCGTGCGCTACAAGCAGGCCGTGCGCAGCCTCGACCTGGAGAAGAAGGACCTGTCACCCTACCAGTTGGTCACCGTCGCGAGCATGCTCGAGGCCGAGGTCAAGTTCAAGCCCGACTACGGGAAGGTGTCGCGGGTGGTGCGCAACCGACTCGCCAACGGGACGCCGATGGGGTTCGACTCGACGATGCTCTACTACTTCAAGGACGATCAGCGTGAGCTGACGACCAAGGACTTCCAGATCAACACGCCCTACAACACCAGGAAGTACGCCGGGTTGCCGCCCACCCCCCTCAGCTCTCCGGGAGAAGCGACGCTCACGGCGGCTGCGGACCCGCCGGCGGGCAACTGGCTCTACTTCTTCACCGTCAACCTCAAGACCGGCGAGACGAAGTTCACCAACAGCTACCAGGAGTTCCTGAGGTTGAAGAACGCGGCCCCCAAGGGCCAGTGACCTCCCGTCGCGGGGCGGTGCTCGGCTCGCCGATAGGGCATTCGCTGTCCCCGACGCTGCACCGCAGGGCCTACGACGTGCTCGGGCTCGCGGACTGGACTTTCGACGCCTTCGAGGTCGCGCCGGCCGGGCTCGCCGACTTCCTGACCGGCCTGGACTCCAGCTGGGTCGGGCTCTCGCTGACGATGCCACTCAAGGACGCGGTGCTGCCGCTGCTGGACGCGGAGAGCGACCTGGTCCGCGCGGTGGGCGCCGCCAACACCGTGCTGCTGGCTGACGGACCGGCCGGACAGTCCCGGCGGCGATACGGGGAGAACACCGACGTGCCCGGCATGGTCGCCGCCCTGGCCGGCGCCGGCATCGAGCGGGTCGCGCGGGCTGGCGTGCTCGGCGCCGGGGCAACGGCACGGTCCGCCGTCGCCGCCCTCGGTCGGCTCGGCGCCGACGTGACCGTGTTCGCCCGGTCCGCGAACCGGGCGGGGGAGCTGCACCGGACCGCCGAGGCGCTCGGCGTGCGGCTGGCCGTGCGCCCGTGGGCCGATGCGGCGGAGGCGTTCGGGCTGCCGTTGGTGGTCAACACCAGCCCCGCCGGGGCGGCCGACCCGCTGGCCGGCACGCTGGCTCGCGGACGGCGCGAGCGCCATGGTGGCGAGGGACACGTCGGCACCCTGTTCGAGGTGCTCTACGACCCGTGGCCCACCCGGCTCGCGCGGGCCTGGGCGCTCGAAGGCGGCCGCGTGGTCGACGGCCTCGAACTGCTGGTGCGCCAGGCCGTCTTGCAGGTGGCGCTGATGGCCGGCCAGCCGCTCGACCAGACCGGTCAGGCCACGCTGGCGATCGAGCTTCGGGCCGCGGGTGAGCAGGTGCTGCGGGGACGGTAGATCCCCACCTCTCAAGCAAACGGCCGTGGCGACCGATGGCCTACAACGACGGCCACTGGAGCCGGCGCCGGCGATCGAGGTGGAGCGAGCGATGAGCGAACCGTACGTGACCCGGGACGGCCGGTCGGCCCGGCTGGACCGGGTCCTGACCGAGCTGGTCAGCCAGGTGCCCGAGATCGAGGCCGCTGCTGTGGTCTCCTTCGACGGCCTCCCGATGGCCTCCGCCCTGCCGCCCGACATGGACGAGGACCGCGTGGCCGCGATGAGCGCGGCACTGCTGGCGCTGGGCGAGCGCGCCGCCGAGGGCCTCGGCCGCGGCGAGCTGTCCCAGGTTTACGTCGAGGGCGCTGACGGGACCGTGTTCCTCATCTCCGCCGACGACGAGGCCGTGCTGGTCGCGGTTGCCGCAAAGGGTGCGAAGACCGGCCTGATGCTGTTCGAGGTACGCCGTGCCGCGGCCGCCGTCGCCGACGTGCTGCGGATCGAGGATGCGCCCACCTCGTTGGACGGCCACGAGTCACTCGCGCCGCGACTGGCCCCTGCCGCGCCCTCGCCGTATGCCGCGACCGCACCGCTGGCCACGCGTTCGCTGCACGCCGCACCCGAGCCGCACGCCGCCCCCCCGCTGCGCGCCGCGCCGGAGCCGCAACGCACCGCGCTGGAGCCGCACCGCGAGCCGCCCGAGCCCGCCGAGGACCCGTGGCTTCCTAGCCGCGGCAGCCTGCCCGCACCCACCCACCGCCACAGTGGTCGCCACGCCGACCGGGAGATGTCATGAACCTCGAAGGCTCCCTGGGCGCGTTCAGCCTGCCCGACATATTCCAGCTGCTCAGCTTCACCAAGAAGAGCGGCGGCCTGCACCTGGCCAGCGCCGGCCAGGACGGCGCGGTGTTCTTCACCGGCGGCCAGGTGACTGGCGCCTCCTCTGATAGCTCGCGCCAGCCGCTGGCCCGGCGGTTGATCGGCGGCGGCGCCGTCGACGACGACGCCCTGCTCGCCGCGGTAGAGACAGCCACCTCGCCCGCCGGACCGGGCATCGCCCGGGCGCTGCTCGATGCCGGCTCGGTCGAGGCTGACCTGCTCCGCCAGGCGGTCAACGACCAGGCCGTGGACGCGGTCTTCGACCTGCTGACCTGGGTGAACGGCGACTTCGCCTTCGTGCTCGACGAGGGCAACCCCGAAGACGTCGGCGTCGCGATCACGGTTGAGTCCGTCGTTGCGGACGCGGAGGCGCGCCAGGAGAGCTGGGCGGCCGTCTCCACCGTCATCACATCGCCGAGGGTGGTGCTCACCATGCCGGTGATGCTGCCCGAGAACCCCGACCTGACCCGCGAGGAATGGTCCCTGCTGGCGCTGACCGACGGCCGGCGCAGCGTCGCCGATCTCGTGGACCTGACCGGCTGCGGGCAGTTCGCCGTGGTGTCCATCCTGGCCGCTCTCGTGCAGCGCGGCCTGCTCGCCGTGCGCGACCCCGAGGCGGTCGAGGACGACCACGTGGGTGTCGTCCTACGCCGGCAGCGGCTCCTCGCACCACTGGAGGGGGCCGCGTTCACCCCGATCCGCGAACCGGCGCCCAACGCGCCGCCACCGGCTCAACTGAGCGGAGATTTTCCCGTCGGGCCGGCTGAGCAGGAGTCCCCTGGTCTGGTCCACGACAACACTCCCGGGGACCGCGGGCTCGTCAACGCGTCAGCCGCACCCGCGATGCTGGGCGGCGCGCACGTGCCCGGCGACGTCGTGCCGCCGCGGCCCGAACCGTTCCTGCCCAAGCGCACCTCCCAGTACGACGAGGACGCGGCCAGCCACCCGGCCCCCGCGCACGCGCCGCAGCACGCCAGCCACGGCGACGTCCACGGGTCGGCCGCGCTGGCCGTCGACCCGGCAGCCATCGGCGTGATCGAGCGAGACCCATCCGTCAACCGCAGCCTGATGCTGCGCCTCATCGCCGGCGTCAGGGGACTGTGACCACCATGGCAACTCCACGCACCCGCCGCCGCGGCGGACATGCCGTCAAGATCGTCGTGACCGGCCCGTTCGCGGCCGGAAAGACGACCCTCATCCGCACCATCAGCGAGATCACCGTCCTCTCGACCGAACGCGACGTCACCGACTCGACGCGCACCCGCAAGACCGAGACGACCGTGGCGATGGACTTCGGCCGGATCACGATCGACCGCGACCTCGTGCTCTATCTGTTCGGCACGCCCGGCCAGGAGCGCTTCGACTTCATGTGGGAGATCCTCGGCGAGGGGATGATCGGCTACCTGCTGCTCATCGACGCCACCCGCGACGACGCGATCGAGGACGCGGCCGGCATCCTCGGCTCGTTCCGCGCGATGGCCCGCGTGCCCTACGTCGTGGCGCTCAACCGTGCCGCCGCCGACGACCACGCGCTGATCGAGGACGTGCGGACCCGACTGGACATCCCGCCGGAGGTGGCCATCGTCACCTGCGACGTGACCGACAAGGAGTCGGTGAAGAACGTCGTGCTGGCGCTGCTCTACAGCGTGCTCGACGAGGTCGAGGCGGAGTCGGTCCGGGCCTGAGCCCGGGCGACCGCGGCGAGGATGTGGCGGCGCGGGTCTAGGACTGCGCGCCAGACCCCACGGCGTCGCGGGCGTCGATGAACGCCTGCACGCAGGTCGCGATGTCCTCGGCGGAGTGCCCGGCGGAGATCTGCACCCGGATCCGCGCCTTGTTCAGCGGCACGACGGGATAGGAGAACGGGATCACGTAGACGCCTCGGGCGAGCAGCGCATCCGCAATGGCCACGGCGTCGTGCGCGTCCGGGAACATGACCGGGATGATGGCGTGCTCGCCCGGCAGCAGGTCGAAGCCGGCCGCCTCCATGCGGGTGCGAAAGTCGCGCGCGTTGGCCCACAGCGTGGCGCGTTCCTCGGCACCGCCGGCGACGATGTCGAGGGCGACCAGCGAGCCCGCGACGACGGACGGCGCGACGGCGTTGGAGAACAGGTAGGGCCGCGCCCGCTGCCGCAGCAGTTCAACGATCTCGGCGTGTGCGCTGATATAGCCGCCGGACGCACCGCCGAGCGCCTTCCCGAGGGTGCCGGAGACGATGTCGACCCGGTCCCGGACCCCGAACAACTCGGGTGTGCCCGCGCCCGACTGGCCGACGAAGCCCACCGCGTGCGAGTCGTCGACCATCACCATCGCGTCGTAGCGGTCGGCCAGATCGCAGATCTGGTCCAGCGGCGCGAGATATCCGTCCATCGAGAACACGCCGTCGGTGACAATCAGTCGCCGCCGCGCGCCCATGGCGGATTGGAGCTGGGCCTCGAGATCTGCCATGTCCCGGTTGAGATAGCGCCCCCGCGCCGCCTTGCACAGCCGGATGCCGTCGATGATCGAAGCGTGGTTGAGCTCGTCGGAGATGACCACGTCCTCGGCGCCGAGCAGCACCTCGAACACCCCGCCGTTGGCGTCGAAGCAGGACGGGAAAAGAATTGTCGCCTCGGTGCCGAGGAACGCGGACAGCTTGTTCTCCAGCTCGACGTGCTGGGTTTGCGTGCCGCAGATGAACCGCACGCTGGCCATCCCGAAACCCCACTCGTCCAGGGCCGCCTTGGCCGCCGAGACCAGCCGCGGGTCGGCGGCCAGCCCCAGATAGTTGTTGGCGCAGAAGTTCAGCACCTCCTGCCCGCCCGAGCGCACGTGCGCCGACTGCGGCGACGCGAGCGCCCGCTCTGTCTTGTAGAGACCGGCGGCCCTGATCTGTGCGAGCGTCGCGTCGAGTTCCGTGCGAACGGTGGTGTAGATGTCCTACTCCTTGGTCCAGTCGATGATGACCTTGCCGCGGTTGCCGGTGCGCGCGACCGCGAAGGCATCCTCCCAGTGAGAGGCCGGGAACCGGTCGGTGATGATCGGGGAGATGTCCAGGCCGGTGCTCACCATGGCGTTCATGGCATACCACGTCTCGAACATCTCACGCCCGTAGATGCCCTTGATCGTGATCATGTGAGTCACGACCTTGGCCCAGTCGAGGGTGATGGGCTTGCTGGGCAGCCCGAGCACGGCGACCCGCGCACCGTGGTTGAGGTTGTCCAGCATCTCGGGAAGTGCGCCCGGAGAACCGCTCATCTCCAGGCCGACGTCGAAGCCCTCCGCCATGCCGAGGCGCTGCTGCGCCGAGGCCACCCGCTCGGTGGCGACGTTGACCGCCAGGTCGACCCCCATCTTCCGGGCCAGGTCCAGGCGCGCCTCGTTGACGTCGGTGACGACGATGAAGCGGGCTCCGACGTGGCGGGCCACCGCGGCAGCCATCAGGCCGATGGGCCCGGCGCCGGTGATCAGCACGTCCTCGCCGACGAGCGGGAAGGACAGGGCGACATGTACGGCGTTGCCCAACGGGTCGAAGATGGCCGCCAGGTCGGGGTCGATGTCGTCGGGGTGGCGCCACACGTTGGTCTCGGGGATGACGACGTACTGGGCGAATGCGCCGTCGCGGTTCACGCCCAGGCTGGAGGTGTGGATGCACAGGTGCCGGCGGCCCGCCCGGCAGTTGCGGCAGTGCCCGCAGACCACGTGCCCCTCACCGGACACCATGTCACCGACCGAGACGGTGGTGACCTCGCCGCCGACCTCCACGACGTGGCCGGCGAACTCGTGCCCGGGGATCAGCGGCGCGTTGATGGCGCCCGCCGCCCAGGCGTCCCACGACTCGATGTGCAGGTCGGTGCCGCAGATGCCGGTGCGGTCGACGCGGATCTTCACCTCGCGCAGGCCCGGCGTGGGCTCCGGGCGCTCGGCGAGGACGAGCCCGGGGCCGGCCTCCCCCTTATAGAGCGCCTTCATCGGGCACTCTCTGACCCGACCAGCGCGGACTTCTCGGCGGCGGCCATGGCGTTCCAGTCCGCGATGCGGGCCTGCTGCCGCGGCGTCTTGCGGTTGACGAACCACGCGGCGCCCAGCCCGATGAACCAGATCGGGGCGACGTAGAGGCCCTTGCGGGTGTCGGCGTCCTGGGCCAGCGCCACGATCATGAGGGCGAAGAAGGTCAGGACGACGTAGGGCATGAACGTCGAGCCCGGCATCTTGAAGTTCGACGCGGCGTGCAGGTGCGGCCGGCGGCGGCGGTAGACGACATAGCTGACCATGATCATGGACCAGGTCGAGATGACGATCACGGAACCCAGCGACGTGACGATCACGAAGGCGCTGATCACCGAGTCGCCGGAGTAGAGCATGACCAGCCCGAGCAGCATGAAGACGCAAGAGAACATCAGCGCGTTCTGCGGGACCTTGCGCTTGCTCAGCTTGCCGAACACCCCTGGTGCGTTGCCGTGGACGGCCAGGCCGTAGATCATCCGGGAGGTTGAGTAGATGCCGGAGTTGGCACTGGACGCGGCGGAGGTGAGCACCACGAGGTTGACGACGACGGCCGCGATGCCCAGCCCGGCGAGGGTGAACATGCCGATGAAGGGGCTGCTGCCGGCGTCGATCGAGCGCCACGGGTTCACGGACATGATGACGGCCAGGGCGCCCACGTAGAACAGCATGACCCGGATCGGGATGGAGTTGATGGCCCGAGGCATGACCTTTTCGGGGTCCTTGGTCTCGGCGGCCGCGGTGCCCACGAGCTCGATCCCGCCGAAGGCGAAGATGGCGATCTGGAACCCCAGGACGAAGCCGGCAAAGCCGTGCGGGAACATTCCGCCGTCGTTCCAGATGTTGGCCAGGCTCGACACTGAGCCATCGGGGGAGGTGAACCGGGTGGCGATCATGTAAGCGCCGGTGAGGATCAGGGCGATGATGGCCACCACCTTGATGATGGCGAACCAGAACTCCAGCTCGCCGAACGCCTTGACCGAAGGCATGTTCAGGCCGAGCAGCACGACTGGCACGATCAGGGCGGGGAGCCAGAGCGGGGTGCCCGGCACCAGCACCTGGGCGTAGCCGGTGATGGCCACGACGTCGGCGACCCCGACGACGACCCAGTAGAACCAGTAGGACCACGACGTGACGAAGCCGGCCCACGGTCCGAGGATGTCCCCGGCGAAGTCGCCGAAGGACTTGTAGTTGAGGTTGGACAGCAGGATCTCGCCCATGCCCCGCATGACGAAGAAGAGCATGAAGCCGATGATCATGTAGACGAAGAGCACGGCCGGGCCGGCCAGCGAGATGGTCTTGCCGGAGCCCATGAACAGGCCGGTCCCGATGGCGCCGCCGATGGCGATCATCTGGATGTGACGGTTGCCGAGCGCTCGGGCCAGATGCGGTTCCTCGCCGTGGCCGGTGGGTGGGGTTTCGGGGCTTGTGGCCCCGGGAACCTCGATGATGGGAGCAGACATGGGGACGGATTCCTTGTCTCTTGTCACGAGCAGAGCCGGACCGATTTGCCGGGCGCGCACAGGTGCCGGGGCGCCAGCACCGCTGGCGGGTAATCGGGTCGCTGGTTCATCGCTCTTGACCGGGCAGCACTGGTTGATCTCGGCTGACGCCCGACGATGTTGACGGGAGTGCCGATACGCTACCGCGCGCCCGCCGCGGCGATTAGGGTCTTTAGTCCCGACCTGCGACAGAAGCTGAAAAAGTCCCGATTCGTCCTGATCCGGCGATCGTGCACATATCGGGACTAAAGACCCTTCCGATCACACCCGTGCCTGGCTACCGTGAGACGCCTACCCGCCGAAACCCGGTCGGGCACCCACCTTCTGAGTCGAGCTGGTCAACCCCGACCTGGGCTCGGTTTGTCACGACGAAAGCGTCCCCATGTCTGCACCCACGACCGACGTCTCCGCCGCCACCACGACCGACGTCTCCGCCGCCACCCAGCGTGACCCTGCGCCGGCGCCCTCGACCGTATACTGCTCGGCCCTGGACCTGTTCTCCATCGGGATCGGCCCCTCGAGTTCCCACACGGTCGGCCCGATGCGCGCCGCCCTCGCGTTCGCCGAGCACCTCGCCGGCACCCGCCGGCTGACCGAGGTCACCCGGATCAGCTGCTCCCTCTTCGGCTCGCTCGGCGCCACCGGGCTCGGCCACGGCACCCCCGACGCCGTTCTCGCCGGTCTCGCCGGCCACCGGCCGGAGACCTGCGACCCGAGCGACGTACGCGGCCTCTGGTCCAGCCTGGCCCCGGGCGCGACGCTCACCCTGGTCGGCGGCCACCAGGTCCCGATCAGCAAGGGCGACGTCGCGTTCGCGCCGCGCACCCGGCTACCCGGCCATCCCAACGCCCTCACCTTCATGGCGTGGAACGGGACCGAGGCACTGCCGGTGTTCGAGGAGACCTACTACTCGATCGGCGGCGGCTTCATCCGCCGCGACGGCGACGCGGCCGAGAGTCGCACGCCGGTTCCACAACCTATGCCTTACGCCACCAGCAAGGAGTTGTTGGCGCTCTGCACGACGTACGGCATCGATATCGGGGCCGTGGCCCGAGCCAACGAGGAGTCGATCCGCAGCGCCCCCGACGTCGACGCGGGGCTCGACGCGATCTGGGCTGCCATGCGCGGATGCGTCGAGGCGGGGCTGCACGCCGAGGGGACGCTGCCCGGCGGGCTCGGTGTGCGGCGGCGCGCCGCCCGGGTCCGGTCGCACCTAGAGGCGTTCGACCGGTTGCCCGAGCACGAGCACGACACGGCGACCGAGTGGCTGCACGCGTTCGCGTTGGCGGTCAACGAGGAGAACGCCGCCGGCGGGCGGGTGGTGACGGCGCCGACCAACGGGGCGGCAGGCATCATCCCGGCGGTCGGCCACTACTACCTGCGGTTCGTTCACGGCGCTGATGCCGCGGGCATTCGCCGATTCTTGTTGACCGCCGTGGCCATCGGCTCGCTGGTCAAGGCGAACGCGTCGATCTCGGGGGCGGAGGGCGGCTGCCAGGCCGAGGTCGGGACCGCCTGCGCGATGGCGTCCGGCGCGTTGTGCGCGGTGCTCGGCGGCACGCCGTCCCAGGTCGAGAATGCGGCCGAGATCGCGATGGAGCACCACCTCGGCCTCACCTGCGACCCGGTCGGCGGCCTGGTGCAGGTGCCGTGCATCGAACGCAACGCCATCGCGTCCTCGACCGCCGTCGCCGCGGCGCGGCTCGCGCTGCACGGCGACGGCACCCATGTCGTGTCGTTGGACACCGTGATCGAGACGATGCGCCAGACCGGCCGCGACATGATGACGAAGTACAAGGAGACCAGCGAGGGTGGGCTCGCGGTCAATGTCACCGAGTGCTGACGGGCACGACGCACTCACCCAGACCGAAGTACACAGCGAAAACCTATGTGGGAGAACAGCATGCGGATTGGTGTAGTCAGGGAGATCAAGTCGGCTGAGCGGCGCGTCGCGCTCACCCCTGCTGGCGCGCGGGAGCTCGTGACACTCGGCAACGACGTCTTCGTCGAGCCGACCGCCGGGGTCGGATCCGGCTTTGCCGACGCGGCCTACGAGGCTGTCGGGGCGAAGATTCTGGCTGACGCCAAGGAGGTGTGGGCCACCAGCGAGCTGATGATGAAGGTCAAGGAGCCGATCGAGTCCGAGTACCCGTTGCTGCACGAGGGTCTCACCCTGTTCACCTACCTGCACCTGGCGCCGAACCGCCCGCTGACCGAGGCATTGCTGACCGCGGGGACGACCGGCATCGCCTACGAGACCGTCGTGAAGGGCCACGGCCACCTGCCGCTGCTCGCGCCGATGAGCGAGATCGCCGGGCGCCTCGCCGCGCAGGCCGGTGCCTACTTCCTGCAGGACCCCCTGGGCGGCCCCGGGCTGCTGATGGGTGGCGTCACCGGCGTCGCGCCGGCCAAGGTTCTGGTGATCGGCGGCGGAGTCGTCGGCACTGGTGCCGCGCGGATCGCCCTCGGCATGGAGGCCGAGGTCACGATGCTCGAGCGCTCTCTCGACCGCCTGCACGAGCTGGACTCCTACTTCGGCTCGCGTGCGCGCATCCTGATGTCGGACGCCATCGTCCTCGAGGACGCGATCCGCGAGGCCGACGTCGTCATCGGTGCGGTTCTCGTGCCCGGCGCGCTGGCCCCGCAGCTGGTCACCCGCGAGATGCTCGGCTGGATGAAGCCCCGTTCGGTGATCGTCGACGTGGCGATCGACCAGGGTGGCTGCTTCGAGACCTCGCATGCCACCACGCACGCCGAGCCGGTGTTCGTCGTCGACGACATCCTGCACTACTGCGTCGCCAACATGCCTGGCGCCGTCCCGGTCACCGCGACCAGGGCGCTGACCAACGCCACCATGCCCTACGTCCGCAGCCTCGCCGTTCTCGGCGTCGACGCCGCACTCGAGGCCGACCCCGGCTTCATGTCGGGGCTCAACACCAAGGCCGGGAAGATCACCTCCGAGCCGGTCGCCACGGCCTACGCCGAGGGCACCCCGGTCGCACCCTGGTAGCAAGTAGCAGGGCGACTTCGCCCTGTGGATGAATCCTGTCGGGCCGGCGTGGACACCCGTATGTTCCATCGGGTGGTGGGCACGGCAGGTCCGAGGCGACGTACGGCGGCGGCATAGGCCGCCGCCGTACTCGTCTTTTCGGCCTGCGTCGAACAGCGGACCGGGTCGCGCTCGGGCGCCAACCTCCCGGCCTCCGCGGCTCAAGTGCGCGGCGGGGGAGGACGATGTCGACTGCGTGACGACTCCCCGAGCGCCCTACCTGGCCGCGCTGTCGCTGGCCGTGTCGCCGAGGGTGCAGCTGGCGAAGCCCGGGGCGAAAGATCGGATCGCCGTGACCGGGTCGACCGTGTCCGTCGGATTGGCGGGCTGAGCGGGCTTATGCGACGAGAAGCCATGCGACCAGAACCTGCGATGTGGGGCTACGACCTGGTGGTCGGCCGGCACCGCCGGCCCGAGCCGCCCGCCGTCGTACACCTGGTGTTCGGAGAGCACGCCGCCGGGGGAGCCGTCGTGCTGGCGGCTGACTCGGCGTTCGCGCGCTCGATCTCCGGCGTCGCGCAGCTGATCAGCGGCGGAGAGCGGACTTCAGGAACGGCGCAGACCGGCCGATGACCCAGGGGTGACCCGCAGCGAAAGCACCGACCCGGCCAACTCCAGGAAGACGGCCCGATGAAGCAGTTGGGCGACGTCCTGCTCGAGGGCGGGCTGGTGACGGCCGCCCAGCTCGACGTGGCCTACGCCGAGCAGGAACGTACCGGCGGTGCGCTCGGCCGCGTCCTTATCACCTCGGGTGTGCTCAGCGAGGGCGAGCTCGTCTCGGCCCTGGCCAGCCAGATCGGGCTTCGATTCGTCGATCTGTCCGACATCGCCGTCGACGGCTCGGCGATCGCCCGGGTGCCCGGCGCGGTGTGCCGCCGCCACGCAGCCATCCCGATCGGCTTCGAAGACGGCAAGCTGCTGGTGGCGATGTCCGACCCGGCCAACGTGTTCGCGCTGGACGACATCCGCTCTATGACCGGCATGGAGGTCAAGCCGCTGGTCGCGACGCGCTCGGACGTGACCGCCGCCATCGACCGCTTCTACCGCGCCGACGCCGACCTGGATGACCTGAGCCAGGTCATGGACGCGATGGAGGAGGAGGAAGAGCTCTCCAAGGTCAAGGAGATCGTGGAGGACGCGCCGATCGTCCGATACGTCAATCTCTTGATCTCTCAAGCCATCCAGGACCGCGCGTCCGACATCCACCTGGAGCCGGGAGAGCGCGACCTGCGGGTGCGCTTCCGCATCGACGGCGTGCTGCACGAGGTGATGCGCTCCCCGAAGGCCATTCAGCAGGGCGTGATCAGCCGGCTCAAGATCATGGCCGACATCAACATCGCCGAGCGCCGCATCCCCCAGGACGGTCGACTGTCGGTCACCTCCGCCGGCAAGAAGGTCGACCTGCGGGTCGCGACCCTGCCGACGGTGTGGGGCGAGAAGGTCGTCATGCGGATCCTGGACAACTCCACGGCCCGCCTGGACCTGGCCGACCTCGGATTCTCGCAGGGCAACTACGACCGCTATTCGCAGAGCTTCACCAAGCCCTACGGCATGATCCTGGTCACCGGGCCGACCGGCTCGGGCAAGTCGACCACTCTCTACGCCACCCTGAACATCGTCAGCAAGCCCGAGGTCAACGTCATCACGGTCGAGGACCCGGTGGAATATCGCCTCGAGGGCGTCAACCAGGTGCAGACGAACTCCAAAGCCGGCCTAACTTTCGCGTCCGCGCTGCGTTCGATCCTGCGATCGGACCCCGACATCGTGCTGATCGGCGAGATCCGCGACCACGAGACCGCCCAGATCGCGGTGGAGGCCTCGCTCACCGGTCACCTCGTGCTCTCGACCCTGCACACCAACAACGCCGCCTCCGCGGTCACCCGCCTCACCGAGATGGGGATCGAGCCGTTCCTCGTCGGCTCGGCACTGGACTCCGTGCTCGCCCAGCGGCTGGCCCGGCGGTTGTGCAAGAAGTGCAAGGAGGCTTATACGCCGAGCCGCGAACTGCTGGTGAGCTCGCGGTTCCCGTGGGCTGAGGACGCAGACCTGCCGACGCTCTACCGCGCGGTGGGCTGCTCGGCGTGCTCCAAGACCGGCTACAAGGGCCGGCTCGCGCTGCACGAGGTCATGGTGGTCAGCGAGCAGATCGAGCGGATGGCCGTCGAGCACGCCTCCGCGACGGTCATTGCCGCGGCCGCGATCGAGGAGGGCATGGTGACGCTGCGCGACGACGGGCTCGCCAAGGTCCTCGACGGCATCACCAGCCTCGACGAGATCCTGCGCGTCGTCGTTTAGGCCCGATTTCCGCACCGCGGTTCAGGACTCAACCTCGCCGCCAGGCGCCGGGCTGGGGTTTGCGGCTGATGCTGGCTTCGGCGAACGCAGCCTCGACCTGTTCGACGTCGACACCTCGAAGACGCGCAATCGTCTGAAGGGCGACGGTGTTGGCTTCGCTACACGGTATCGGCAATTTGGCGCGCCTGGGTAGTGGCGCCAGGGATATCCCTGACCCGCCGGCCCCGGCGCTCAAGCCTCCGGCCTCGCCGTCCGATGCTCCTCATGAGACAGAACACCCGAGAGAGGCCTGCACGTGGAGACGTCCGGATTCAAGGCAGCGCCGGGGGAGTTCGCCCCCGCGCCCACGCCCACGTTGGCCGACGAGCCCTCGACCAAGAGCGACTGGGACTACTCATACGTCGCGGAGCCCCCCCGCCCCGCCGGGTCGCACGCCGTGAAGGCCGCGCCGTACGTGCCAAAGCCGGCCACGCGCTCGACCCCCGCGGCCGCGCCGGCCTACGCCCCGCCGCCCGCGACGTACGCTGCTTCGCACGCAGCCCCGGCGCCCGCAGTGGCGCCGCTACCCATGCTCGAACCCGACCGTCCCGCGGCGCCCGCGCCCCAGCTGCCGGCGGCATCGGAGGCCTGGGCGGCCAACGTGGTGTCGATCGCGGACACGGTCGCCCTCGGCGACGTGGCCGCGGACGACAAGGCCTATGAGCGTACGTCGACAGAGGTGGGGTCCGAGAAGGACGACATCGTCCTGAACGACCTGCTCCTGCTGATGCTCGAACGCGGCGCGTCCGACCTGCACATCACCTCCGGCGCCCGGCCGGCGCTGCGGCACAACGGCGAGCTGCTGCAGCTCATGGACTACCCGATCCTGACTCCGCCGGTGATCCAGCGGGTGATCTACGCGACCCTGACGCAGAAGCAGCGAGAGCGGTTCGAGGTCGACCTCGAGCTCGACTTCGCGCTGAGCCTGCCGGGGCGCGCCCGGTTCCGCGTGAACGTCTACCGCCAGCGCGACGCGATCGGCGCGGCCTTCCGGATCATCCCGTTCGAGATCAAGAAGCTCGAGGACCTCGGCGTGCCGCCGTCGGTCGCGACCTTCGCGAACATGGCCCGCGGGTTCGTCCTGGTGACCGGACCGACCGGGTCGGGCAAGTCGACGACGCTCGCGTCGCTCGTCGACCTGGTCAACCGCACCCGCAGCGAGCACATCATGACGGTGGAGGACCCGATCGAGTTCTTGCACCGGCACAAGAAGTGCATCGTCAACCAGCGCGAGGTGGGGGAGGACACCCGGTCCTTCAGCGCCGCGCTCAAGCACGTGCTGCGCCAGGACCCCGACATCATCCTGGTCGGCGAGATGCGCGACCTGGAGACCATCTCGGTGGCGCTGACCGCCGCCGAGACCGGTCACCTGGTGTTCGCCACCCTGCACACCCAGGACGCCGCCCAGTCGATCGACCGCATCATCGACGTCTTCCCGCCGCACCAGCAGCAGCAGGTGCGCGTGCAGCTCGCCGGTGCCCTGCAGGGCGTCGTGTGCCAGACGCTGGCCAAGACCCGCGACGGCGAGAGCCGCGTGGTCGCGACCGAGGTGCTGATGGCCACCCCGGCGGTGCGCAACCTGATTCGCGAGGGCAAGACGCACCAGATCTACTCCGCGATGCAGGCCGGCGCCAAGCACGGCATGCACACGATGGACCAGCACCTCGCCGACCTGGTGCGCAAGGGCCGGATCTCCTATGAGACCGGCCTGGAGAAGTGCCACCACGTCGAGGACTTCAACAAGCTCACCGGCAAAGGCTGAGAGGCGCCCTGATGGCTGCAACCAAGACGTTCGACTACTCCGTCCGGGACCGCTCTGGCAAGATCGTGTCCGGGACGCTCGGCGCCGCCTCGAAGAGCGCGGTGGCAACCAAGCTCAAGGGCATGGGCTACGCCCCGGTCAGCATCACCCAGGCCAACTCGGGCATGAAGAAGGAGATCAAGATCCCCGGCATGGGGACGAAGATCAAGCTCAAGGACCTCGCGGTGATGGCCCGGCAGTTCGCCGTGATGATCAACTCAAGCCTGTCCCTGTTGCGGGCGTTGACGATCCTGTCCGAGCAGACCGAGAACAAGGAGCTGGGCCGGATCCTCGGTCTGGTCCGCCAGGACGTCGAGACCGGGCAGGCGCTGTCCACCGCGATGGGCAAGCACCCCAACGCTTTTCCGCCGCTGATGGTCAACATGATCCGGGCCGGCGAGGTGGGCGGCTTCCTCGACGCGGTGCTGTTGCAACTGGCCGAGAACTACGAGGCCGAGGTGAAGCTGCGCGGCAAGGTGAAGTCGGCCATGACCTACCCCGTCGTGGTGTTCGTCATCGCCATCATCGCCGTCGTGGGCATGCTGCTGTTCATCGTGCCGGTGTTCGTGAAGATGTTCGCCGACCTCGGGGGCACCCTGCCGGCCCCGACCCGGGTCCTGGTCTTCCTGAGCTCGGCCATGAAGGTCGCGGCGCCGGTCGGCCTGGTCGGCCTGGTCGTGTTCTCCGCCACCTGGCCCAAGCTCAAGCACAAGGACGCGGTGCGCAACGCCCTGGACCCGCTGAAGCTGAAGAACCCGGTCTTCGGCCAGCTGTTCCAGAAGATCGCGCTGAGCCGCTTCAGCCGCAACCTCGGCACGATGATGCGATCCGGTGTGCCGATCCTGCAGTCGCTGGAGATCGTGTCCGCGACGACGGGCAACGTGGTGCTCGAGCGGGCCATCAAGGACGTGCAGGACAGTGTCCGCAACGGCGAGTCGCTGGCGAAACCGTTGGAGCAGCACAAGGTCTTCCCGCCGATGGTCGTGCAGATGATGGCTGTCGGGGAGGAGACCGGTGCGCTGGAAGAGATGCTGCACAAGATCTCCGACTTCTACGACCAGGAGGTCGAGGCCACCACCGAGGCCCTCACCTCACTGATCGAGCCCATCATGATTGCCGTCCTCGGCGGCATCATCGGCTCGATGATCATCGCTCTCTACATGCCGATCTTCGGGGTGTTCAAGCTCATCCAGTAGGGCGATTCCTGCTGCACGGCGGCGGGCTGCGGCGAGTGCATCTCGCGGCGGCCCGCCGCTTTGCGTTGGGCCAGTTGGGGGTTTCGAAGTTTCGCCCATTTGTCGCTCAAGTCGTCGATGAGCGGCGCCGATGCCTGAATAGTCATCAGAGCTACACCGGCCAAGAAACGGCACACCCGTCGTGAGACGGGGTCGCAAAGCCAGGGAGCCGCAATCCTGCGGTCCGCCCAGCTGCCTCGGCCGGCACCCACCAGGGGTGCCGCGAGGGACGGCGATGTGGCTCACATACTGTCCTGAAGGGACGCACCATGCTCGCTCGGCTCCGTAAGACCCGCGACGAGAACGAGGGCGGCTTCACGCTCATCGAGCTCCTCGTGGTCATGATCATCATTGGCATCCTCGCCGCCATCGCCATCCCCGTGTTCCTCTCGCAGCGCAAGAAGGCACAGGACACCGCAGCCAAAGCTGACGTATCGACGATCGGCAAGGAGATCGCGACCTACTTCGTGGACAGCACCGTCGTGCCGACCATCGATACGACAACAGCGGTCGGTCGCTACACCCTGAAGGCCGCAACGACGCCAGCGACCCTGGAGAACATCGGTGCGGTCAGCACGAACGTGGCCCTCGGGGCGATGTTCATCACGGACGGCACGGCGTGGTGCGTCACGGTGACCAACCCCAAGGGTGACAAGGCCGTGACCGGTTACAAGTACTCCGCAGCCGGTGGCTTGTCGGCTGGTGCCTGCACAGCCGCTACAGGCTGATCGACTTGTTCGAGGAGGGCGGTCCCAGGCTGGGGGGGCTGCCCTTCTCTCGACCGCGAACTTGTTGTCCGTGGCTCAAGAGTCGGACGCTGGCAACCGACGTATTGGGTATGACCCTCGAGAGCATCACTGCGCCGCACCGACCCCGTCGAGCCGATCGCGGCTTTACGCTCATCGAGCTTCTGGTGGTCGTAATCATTGTCGGCGTTCTCGCGGCCGTCGCCATCCCTGTCTTCGTGAGCCAGCGAGCGAAGGCCCATGACACATCGACGAAGGCGGACGTCACAAACATCGGCAAAGAGATCTCGACCTACTTCGTTGAAGGCTCGGGGACGCTTGCCCTTGACTTCGTCGCCGCACCTGGGCATGTCGTCCTCAGCGACGGGTCCTACTCAGTAACCGTCAACCTGACAAACGGCACGGCCAGCCCGACCTCGAACGCCTCGGCCAACCTCGGCGACGACAAAGCCTGGTGCGTCTCGCTGACCGACCCCAAGGGCTCCATCAAGAACTACCGCTACTCCGCCGCTCAAGACCTGGAGGCAGGAACATGCTGACACGATGCACGAGCGGCCTTCGTGGACGGATGAACTCCGATGCCAGTGGCTTTTCGCTTATCGAGGTTGTCGTTTCTATGGTGGTACTGATGTTGTTCGCAGGGGCGCTCATCGTCACCCTTACGAACGGTCTGAGCGTGTCCAAAGCGAGCCGGCAGCGCGTAGCGGCCGCAAACCTGGCCGCGCGGGAGCTGGAGATCGTGCGCAACACCTTCTCATCGAGCGACGCAAAGGCCCTGGCGGTCGCTGCCACGAGCTCGGTGACCAACGGCAACCCGCTTACCGTCCCCGGCGACAGCGTGGTCGACGGGGTCCCGTATACGGTGCGCCGCGACGTTCAGTGGCTGCCCACCGGCACCGGCGTGAGTGCCTGCGACGGCGGCAGTCTCGTCAACTCCCCCAGCCTCAAAGTGTCCGTGACGGTCATCTGGCCGAACATGCGGACCGCCAGGCCAGTGCGTGCCGAGACCGTGATGACGCCGCTCAAGGGCACGCTGGACAACCTCTCGACGGCCTTCATCGCTGCCAAGGTGCAGAACGCTGCAGGTGGAGCCTCGGCCGGTGTCACCGCCAAGGCGACGGGGCCGGGCGGTACGTTCACCCACACGACCGACGCGAGCGGCTGCGCCGTCTTCCAGGTCGGGACAGCAGGTTCGTACAGTGTCACGCTCGACATGTCCGGCTGGGTGGATCAGACCGGAACACAGGTGTCGGTCAAGACCCCGATCGTGGTCGCGGCCGGCACCCTGGTCAAGGTGCCGATGACCTACGACTTGTTCGCGAGCATGGACGTCACGCTAGCGACCGACTCTGGCTATGTGCTCCCGACTCCGCTGCCTGCCGTCAGTTACCTGAAGCCCAACCCCCCTCTCGCCACTGTACGAGTTATCGCAACTTCGGTGTCGACCACGACGCGGGTCGCATCTCTCTGGCCGACCACGGACGGCTACGCGGCCTGGCCGGGAGGCTGCGCTGACTCTGATCCGGCCGGCGTGCCGACAGGCGGCACTCGTGGGGCGCCCGTAGTGGTGTCTCCAGGCGGTGTCGGGGTCGCAACTGCGCGGTTGGCGCCCATCGACCTCACGGTCTTGACCAGCGTGGCCACCGGTAGCGTCAAGATTCCCGGCGTCGTCGTGACTGCCACATCCGTCGCCACCAGCCCCGCATGTTCTACGTACGACAAGAGCCTGACCCTGGGGACGACCGGCATCGGTGTTGATGCGGGAAAGCTCAAGACGTCGCTGCCCTACGGCAAGTGGGTGCTGAACACGACCTACCAGATTGCTCCTCCCGGGCCCGGCTCAGCCAGCGCGGCACCTGATCCCGTCACTCCGTCCGCCGCTGGCGTAACGGCCGAAGACTTTGTGGTGAACTGATGCGGCTCAATGACAGAATGGCCCGGAGCGGCAGAGACAGCGGCTTGAGTCTGGTCGAGGTCCTGGTCGCAATGGCTCTCACGAGCATCGTTCTCGCGACCTCCGCGACCCTGTTTCTGGGCTCACTGAGAACGACGCAGGAAACACAAGGCAGGCTCGAGGAGATCAACGACGGCCGGGTCGCGATCGCGTCGATGGGAAAAGCACTGCGCACTGCCATCCTGCCCAGCCAGCTCTTCGACACGACATCCACCGAAGCGGCGGCGTTCATCGAAGCCACCCCAACTTCCATCCGGTTCTACGCCAACCTCAACAACGCCAACAACGCGGTCGGACCCAGCAAGGTCACCTACCTTGTGGTCAACGGTGAGCTCCGCCAGACGGTGCAACGGCCGAACACGTTCGACCCCACGAATCCTGTCTTCGTCTACTGCAACCCAGGCCCGGGATGTGTCCTACCCGACACGATTCTCGCGCGAGGCGTCGCGGTGACCGGGAATCCCATCTTCGCCTACTACGACGCGCTGGGCGTCAAGATCACGGGCAGTAGCCTGACGGCCGCCCAGCTCGAGATCGTCGACTCCGTCGACCTGTCGGTCACGGTGGCCAAGAAGGGTGTCGGCGGTAGCGGCAGCACCTTCGTCCTTCGTGTCGCATTGCCGAATCACGACGCAGTCATGCGTGCTGAGAACGAGGAGTGACATGAGCAGGTTGCACAAGTGGACCCGGCACCGCTCGGGCGATGACGAGGGTTTCGCCCTGCTGCTGGTCGTCGCCTGCATGCTCATCGGCAGCATGTTTGCCTTTGCCGCGCTGAGCTATGCGCTGAGCACGCAGCGGTTCTCGCGAACGAACCAGAACTGGAACGGCGCGTTGGCGGCTGCCCAGGCCGGAGTCGACGACTACGTCGCATTCCTCAACCGCAACGACAACTATGCCCGCACACCCGTCGACTGCACGAACATCGCCATCAAGGGCCCCAATACCGGTACCAACGCCTGCGGATACACCTCGGCAACACCGGCGGCATGGAAGAGCATCGATCCCGCAAATCTTGGTGCCGGGCAGTTCCACTACGACATCGACCCTTCGAAGCTCGAGAGCGACGGCATCGTGCAAGTGACCTCGACCGGCAGAGTCGGCACGACGACTCGCTCTTTGCAGGTCGGCGTCGGACGTGGCGGTTCGACGGACTTCCTCTACTACACCGACCACGAGGACGCCGACCCCAACAATGCGCAGGTATACCCGAGCGGGATGAACCCCGACTGCGCTCAGTACTGGTGGAACGGCCGCAAGGCGGACTCCTCTGGCGCGAACTGCGTCGAAATCACATTCATCGGAGGGGACGTGCTCGACGGGCCGGTGCACACCAACGACACGCCGTTGCTCACGAACGACTCCAGCGGGGTAAAGCCCAAGTTCGCCCTGGGTCTCGAGACGAGCGATCCCAAGTGCAAGGCCGCCATCGCCGGCACGCCCGGCACCTACGCGAACTGCGACCGAAACGGCAAGAGCGCCGACTACGCCAGCAGCTGGCCGATGTGGGCGGCGACGAAGGACCTGCCGGACAACAGCGACCAGTTCAAGAACTACCCCGGCTGCCAGTACAGCGGCGCCACCAGGATCAAGTTTCAGCCGGACGGCACGATGAGGGTCTGGAGCAAGGAGTCCACGACGCCCTTGACGTCGGCCTCTTGCGGGTCGATCGCCAACTTGTCCTCGACCGCCGGCGCAGTCGTGGCTGTCCCGACCGATCAGGTCATCTACGTCCGAGGAAGCACTGCCGGCACCCATCAGTGCGCATCCGGCGAGATCGGGGACGGACTTCCGCTTGGTACGAACACCACGCTCAACCAAAAGCGCACGTACACCTACGACCTGAACATGACTCTCGCGACGCAGTTCTGTGGTCAGGGAAACGCCTACGTCGAGGGGGTGCTCAAGGGGCGGGTGACGCTGGCCACCTCGAACTCCATCACTGCCACCGGCGACCTTGTGCTTGCCAACGGCATAGCGGGAACCGACATGCTGGGCCTGGTCGCGGCGAACTCGGTGGAGGTCTTCCACCCGTGGGTGGACACGTGGGACTGCAGCAGCAGCTGCACCAAGAGCTCGAACTGGGACTGGGACGACAACCCGTCCGAGCCGACGACGCCGAAGGCGTGGCCCACGCGCTACAACGACGTGGACAACGGCAACGTGCCCTTCCCCGCCGCTGGTATCCAGATCTCCGGTTCGATCCAGACTCTGCAGCACAGCTTCCTCGTGCAGACCTACTCGAAGGGAAGCGCCCGAGGAAAGCTGTACGTGCGAGGTTCGATTGCCCAGGAATGGCGCGGCATCGTCGGGACGGGGTCGGGATCGACAATGAAGGGCTACCTGAAGGACTACCGCTACGACAAGCGGCTCCGGTTCGCCTCGCCGCCCTACTTCCCGCAGTGGGCGGACGCCAAGTGGTCCGGCAACTACACCGGCGAGGTCTCACCGCAGTACCGATGAGCCGTGGCGTCGGAGGCGCCAGGCATCATCCTCCAAGCCCTGCGTGTCCACTGTCTCTACGATGACCCCGCCCGTTCGGGGCAAGAAGATGGAGCACCGTTGTGCTGGGGCTACTGATCGGTGGGTTCGCGTTACTCGGACTGATCGTCGGCTCGTTCCTCAACGTCGTCATCTGGCGGGTGCCCCGCGGCGAGTCCATCGTCAGCCCGCCGTCGCACTGCCCGTCATGCGGGGCAGCGGTGCGGCGACGGGACAACGTCCCGGTGCTGAGCTGGCTGGTCCTACGCGGCAAGTGCCGCGACTGCAAAGCGCCGATCAGTGCGAGATACCCCGCCGTCGAGCTGACGACCGCCATCATCTTCGCCGTCCTGGCGTGGCGCATCGGAGCGACGGCCGCGCTGCCGGCGTACCTCTATCTCGGCGCCATCGGCGTCGCCCTCGCCCTCATCGACATCGACGTCAAGCGCCTCCCCAACGCGATCGTGCTGCCCTCCTACGTCGTGGCGCCGGCACTCCTCGGCGTCGCTGCGGCGGTCGACCAGGACCTCTCGTCGTACATCAGGGCCTTGCTCGGCATGGTCGCCCTCTACGCCTTCTACTACGTGCTGGCCTTCATCTACCCCGCCGGCATGGGGTTCGGCGACGTCAAGCTCGCCGGCGTGCTCGGTCTCTACCTGGGCTGGCTGGGCTGGGCGGAGGTCATCACCGGCGGCTTCCTGGGCTTCCTGTTCGGCGGGATCGTCGGTTTCGCGCTCATGCTGACCCGCAAAGCCGGACGCAAGTCCCAGATCCCGTTCGGCCCGTTCATGCTGGCCGGGGCGCTCGCGGCGATCCTCGCCGGCGGCGCCCTGGCCGACCTCTACCTCGATCTCTTTCTCGCCTGACCGCAGGGCTCAAGGCAACCACCCGTTCGGCCGATCCTCCTTCTGCATGGCCCACCAAGGGCCACCACGCGGCGAGAGCCGCGAGTGGAGGGAAGCGTCGTGGCAGGTCGATCAGCCATCGGGCTCGACATCGGTACGTCGGGCGTCAGGGCAGCCGAGCTCTCGTTCGGCAAGGGTGGGGTCACTCTCGAGAAGTTCGGCCAGGTGGCCGTGCCCGAGGGTGCCGTGAAGGACGGTGAGGTGATCGATGCCGACGCCGTCGCCGCGGCCATCAAGCAACTGTGGTCACACACCAAGTTAGGCTCCAAGAAGGTGATCATCGGGGTCGCCAACCAGAAGGTGATCGTCCGCCAGGTCGACCTCCCGTGGATGCCCATCGACGAGCTGAAGAAGTCGCTGGCCTTCCAGGTCGCCGACTTCCTGCCCATCCCGGTCGCCGACGCCGTGCTCGACTTCCACCCGCTCGAGGAGCTGACCGACGACACCGGCGCCCGCCTCATCCGCGGGCTGCTGATCGCCGCGTCCCGCGACATGGTGATGACCAACCTCGCGGCGGTCGAGAAGGCCGGCCTCACCGCGATCATGGTCGACCTCACGTCCTTCGCCGTGATCCGCTCGCTCACCCACACCGACGACCTCGGCATGGGAGCCCCGGTCGAGGCGCTCGTGGACGTCGGCGCCCGCGTCACCAACATCGTCGTCCACCAGGGCGGCGTGCCGCGGTTCGTACGCATCCTGCTCATGGGCGGCGAGGACGTCACCGACGCCGTCGCCGAGCGCATGGGCGTGCCGCAGGCCGAGGCAGAAGCCATGAAGCAGCAGTACGGCGACGAGGACCCCGGCAGCGACTTCGCCGCCCAGGCCGTCGCCCGCGTCATCGAGTCAACCGTCGCCGCCTTCACCGACGAGGTCCGCGGCTCCCTCGACTACTACCTCGCCTCCTCCGGCTCCGGCCAGATCGAGACTCTCTATCTCACCGGCGGGGGCGCCCGCCTCGGCCGGCTCGCCGAGCGGCTGCAGACCGCCACCCGGGTCCACGTGGTCGCCGGAAACCCGATGGCCACCCTCGCGATCGGGAAGACCGGCCTCTCACCCGAACAGATCGAGTTCGTCCAGTCCCTCGCGGCCGTCCCGGTCGGGCTCGCCCTCGGAGCGGCATCATGAGCACCCAGACCATCACGCAGTTCAGCACGCTCCCGCGCGTCAACCTGCTGCCCCCGGAGATCGCGCAGGGCCGTCGGCTCCGCCAGGTGCAGGGCGGGCTCGGCGTCGCCGTACTCGCCTCGGTCGGCATCGTCGCGGCCCTGTTCGTGGCGGCGGCCTCGGACGCGTCGTCGGCGCAGGACGAACTCGCCACCTCGAAGGCCACGCAGACCAGCCTGACCGCGGAGGCCGCGCGCTACGCCAGCGTGCCCGCGGCGCTGGCCAAGATCGACGCCGCCGAGGTGCAGCGCACCCAGGCGATGGCGCAGGAGGTGCGCTGGTCGTTCTACCTCAACGACCTCAGCCTCTCGGTGCCGCGCAACGTGTGGCTCACCCAGGTCGCGGTCACGCAGACCGTCGACGCGCCGGTCGCTGCGGTCGGCGCCGCGGGGGCCGACCCGGCCGGCATCGCGGCGATCACGTTCGAGGGCAAGGCCTACGGCAACAACGACGTGGCCAACTGGCTGGAGATGCTGGCCAAGCAGAAGGGGTTCGTCGACCCGACCTTCACCAACTCCGCGGAGGACGACTCGCTCCGCGGCCCGAACGGCAAGAAGGCGGTCACCTTCAGCTCCACGGTGTCGGTCACCAAGGACGCGCTGTCGCGTCGCTACGAGCAGAAGGCGGGCAACTGAGATGACCGAAACACGCAAGTGGTCCGCGGTCGCGGCCCTGGTCGCGGTCGTGGTCTTCGTCGCCGGATGGCTCGTCCTGATCTCCCCCAAGCGCGGTGAGGCGGCCGACACCCGGGCGCAGACCGCGACCCAGGAGCAGGCGAACGCATCGCTGCGCAGCCAGATCCAGCAGCTCAAGGCTCAGTCCGCCGACCTGCCCAAGCAGGAGGCCAAACTCGCCGGCATCCGGGCGCAGATCCCCACCAACCCCGCCCTGCCCAAGCTGATCCGCGAGCTCACGGCCGCAGCCGATGGCGTCGGCGTTGAGCTCGTGTCGCTCGCCCCCTCCGCGCCCACGGTGCTGGTGGCGACAACTGCGGGTGCCGCGGCTCCCGTCGTGCCGGGGGCTGCCACCGGCGACCAGCTGATGCAGGTGCCGGTCGTGCTCGCGCTCAAGGGTGACTATCCGGAGCTCGAACAGTTCCTGAACAAGATCGAGGAGCTGCAGCGAGTGTTCCTGGTCACCGGGTTCACCCTCGGCGGCGCGGACGGAGCCGGCGCGGCCGGCACCGCCAGCAAGGTGATCAGCCTCAACCTGACCGGCCGGGTGTTCATGGCCAAGGCCGGCACGGCCGCTGTCACCCCGGTCGCACCCACTGGCGCCGGCACGGCCACCCCGGCGCCCGGCGCAACGGGCACACCGACACCCACCCCCGCGACAGCGAACTAGGAACGGAGACTGACCATGACTGACAACACAATCTTCGAACCTGGCCAGATGATGATGGCGGACGAGGACGAGTCGGTGACCGAGCCGGCCGGCTCCCAGGGCCGCAAGGCGCTGATCGGTGTCGGCGCTGCCGGTGTCGCGCTTCTGCTGGCGTTCGGCGGCTACACGCTGCTGGGTGGCGGTGGGGACGCGGCGGTGGCCCCGACGGTGCCCGCGCGGGCCGGCTCTCCCGCATCGCCGACGCCGTCGGTCTCCGCGCCGGCCGTCATCCCCGATGCCAAGACCAGCCACGCGTTCCGGGACCCGTTCAAGCCGCTGCTGTCCGCGAAGGGGGCGGCCGTTGCGACGGGAACCGCCGTGTCGGTCCCGAAGGTGACCGTCCCGAAGACGCCCGCCACCAAGGTCGTGCCGCTGCCCCCGGTGGGCGGCTCAGCCGGCGCGGCCACCCCGCCGGTGCCCGCGAAGCCGGTCGTGAAGGTCAAGCTCATCTCGGTCGACGCGGGCGACACCACCGGCAAGGTGGCCGTCAACGGCGTCGCCAGCACGGCGGCGATCGGGGTCCCGTTCGCCGAGAAGTTCAAGGCCCTGCGCTTCTCCGAGGGCAGCTGCGGCACCTTCCAGTACGGCGACGAGCGCTTCGATCTCTGCGAGGGCCAGACCGCGACGATGCGGTAGGCAGGTTCACTCAGACTCACGAGTTCACTCAGACTCACGAGTTTCACTCAGACTCACGAGCGGGTCGTCCGGCCACCGGGCGGCCCGTTGGTGTTGTTCGGACGTCAGCGCCCCCCACCATCTCGTTGCCAGACCCAGCCGTCCGAGCTCGGGACACGTCTGGCCTCCCAAGGTCGCGCCATCAGCGAGACTCGTCAGAATGGTCTGCTGCGGCGGCTCGGGTACGGGGCCAAAGCCGATCAGGCTGACGGGTGGCAGGCCAATTGGCAAGCATGCGCGTTGCCTCACGAGGGATGCCCGGCCAGGATCTGTATACCAACTCACAGAAGGGGGTTCCGGCGCACGAAACCCGCCGCGGAGGGCAGCTTCGGTGTGTTCCTTGATCTCGCCCTCGTGGAGCCTGCTCGCCGATCTCGCCGAGGCCGGCGTCGTGCGCCGGGAGCGCCACCCGCCGATTCACCTCTACGCCCTGAACGACCTGCACGTCGCCCACGGCGCCGTCCTCGAGCTGGCGGGCCTTCGTGACGAGCTGCGCCGGGTCCGTGCCTACCTCGAGGCCTGGGATTCCGACGCGCCGGCGGCGACGTGGCTGTTCGGGTCGGCGGCCAGGGGGGAGGGCTCCGTGCGCAGCGATGTTGACGTGCTGGTGCTACGCCCGGAAACCCTCGATGAGGACAATCCCGTGTGGGTTGCGCCGGTCGCCGACCTCTCGAGTTTCATCTCGCTGCTGTCCGGCAACAGCTGCGAGATCCTGGAACTGCCTGAGGAGGAGCTCGGGCACCTGGTGTTGACCGACACCACCTGGTGACTCGCGGCGAGCGGCTGGTCGAGGATCTGCGCGAGGATGCGGTGTGGCTGGGCGGTGAGCGGCCGGAGGTGCTCCTGCGCGGCCCGGCGATGCGCTCAGTGCAGTGACTGACATGTCAGAACGGTGGCTTGTCGAGCGGTGGCTGACGGGGCGGTGCTTTGTCCGGCGGTGCCTTCTCGGGCGGATCGAAGTCCAGCCGTGCGTCGTCGGGTGGGCGGGTCTCGCGTGATGACCGTTCAGGTGCTGACTGGTCAGGTGGTGACTGGTCGGGCGCCGGCCGGTGGGGTGGTTGCCAGTCGGGCATGACGGTGGCTGGGGGCACCCTGTAGGTCATGCCGAGGGGGCTGGTGATGTGTTCGGTGCCGTCGGGGTCCACGGTGTGTTTCCAGTGGCCGTGGGTTTTGGCGTTGTGGTGTTGGCGGCAGCGGGGGCACAGGTCTTTGCGGGTGGTTTCGCCGCCGCCGCGGTCGCAGTAGCAGCCGCACCCGTCGCCGCCACCGAACTTGTCGCCGGGAGCATCCTCGTCTGCGGATCGGCCGGGCGGCAGTCGGTCGCCGTTGGCGTGCTTTTCGTGGTTGAAGTCGATGATGTGGTCGAGGTCGCAGCGGTCGGAGGGTTGTTCGCAGCCGGGCCATCGGCAGGTGGGCATGGCTGCGCGGATGTAGGCCGCGAGGCGGTCGGAGGGTCGGTATCGGTGTCGGCCGTAGTCCAGGAGTTGGCCGGTTTGGGGGTCGGTGGTGAGTCGGATCCAGTCGGCGTCTCCGGCCAGGGCGCGGGCGAGGTGTGGTGGCAGGGGCCCGTAGCCGCGCAGTTCGGCGGGGTTGTGGGCCAGTCCGAGCAGGGTGGGCAGGTCGATGGTGATGTTCAGTTGCACCGGGGGCCGGGTCGTGGGTGGACGACCCGGCGGCTGGCCGGCACCGGGCGGACTGGGCGGACTGGGCGGACTGGGCGGACTGGGCGGACTGGGCGGACCGGGCGGCGGCAGACTGGGGGCCGCCGGTCTGGAAAGTGCTGTGCGGGGCTGCGGCTGGCTGTGACCGGGCTGGATGGGGGGTGGCTGGCTGGGTTGGGCAGGCGCCCGTCGGGCCACCGCGTCGGCGCCGCGGCTCTCCTCGGCCTCACCCTCGCCGTGCCCGCCCGACCCCTGGCCCTCCCCTTCTCCGTCGCGCTCGCGCTGGTCGTCGCCTCCGCGCTGGCCGTCGCGCTCGCGCTGGTCGTCGCCCTCGCGCTGGTCGTCGCGCTCGCGCTGATCTTGGCGCTCCCATGGGCCCTTGGGCTCGTGCTCGCCGTCGCCGTCGTCTTCGCGCTCGCCCCCGACCCAGGCACTGTGGCCGTTGGGACCAGCCGGGCTCGCGGTGTGCGTCCCGGGGCCAGCCGGGCTCGCGACGTTCTCGGTCTCGGTGTCGGGGCCGGTCGGGCTCCCGGTCTCCGTCTCGGGGCCGACACGGTTCCTGGTCTCCGGTTGGTGGCCGAGGACGGCTC
>JBBRHF010000022.1:0-32736 GCA_038223055.1 Actinomycetes bacterium
GAGAAGGCGGCCGGGGTCGTGCTGCTCAAGCCGGCCTCACCCGGCACCGGCGTCATCGCCGGCGGCCCGGTTCGCGCGGTCCTGGAGTGCGCCGGCGTGCACGACGTACTGTCCAAGTCGCTCGGTTCGTCGAACGCGATCAATATCGTCCACGCAACCGTGGCCGCACTCAAGGGCCTCGAGCGGCCCGAGGCGGTGGCCGCGCGTCGCGGCCTGCCGCTCGAGGATGTCGCACCGGCGGCCCTGCTGCGGGCTCGGGCGGGGGTGGGTGGCTGATGGTGCGCCTCAAGGTCACCCAGACCAAGTCGGGGATCGGCGGCAAGGCCAACCAGCGCAACACCCTGCGCTCGCTGGGGCTCAAACGCATCCACGACACCGTCGTCAAGGAAGACCGGCCGGAGATCCGCGGCATGGTCAACACGGTGATCCACCTGGTCACCGTCGAGGAGGTGGACTGACATGACAGATCCGCAGTCGCACGAGTCGTCCGAGTCGTCCGAGTCGCACGAGTCGTCCGAGTCGTCCGAGTCGCACGAGTCGCACGAGTCGTCCGAGTCGCCCGAGTCGTCGAGTTCGGCGACCGCAGCGCCCGCACGGGCCGCGCACCCGCTCAAGGTGCACCACCTGCGCCCTGCCCCGGGCGCCCGCTCGACCAAGATCCGGGTCGGGCGCGGTGAGGGCGGACGCCGCGGCAAGACCGCGGGCCGCGGCACGAAGGGCACCAAGGCGCGCTATCAGGTGCCGGCCCGGTTCGAGGGTGGCCAGATGCCGCTGCACATGCGGCTGCCCAAGCTGCGCGGGTTCAAGAACCCGTTCCGGACCGAATACCAGGTCGTCAACCTCGAGCGTCTCGCCGAGCTCTACCCCGATGGTGGCGAGGTCACCGTCGAGGACCTCGTGGCCAAGGGCGCGGTGCGCTCCGACGAACTGGTCAAGGTGCTCGGGACGGGCAGCGCTACCGTCGCGATGCAGGTCAGGGTGCATGCCTACTCCGCGTCCGCCAAGGACAAGATCGCGGCTGCGGGCGGCACGGCCACCGAGCTGTAGCCAGGGCCGGTGGCCGAGGCTGGGGTCGTGGGCTTTGCCGCTCCGGCAGGTGATGGACCCCGGCCGGTGTTATCGTCCGGTGAAGGACCAATCGATTCACTCCGCGGATCGGGGACTGCTCCGATCGGCGGACTGCTCATCGGGACCCGACCCGAACCGTCCTGTCTGTCCCGCTCGACCGCTCGGCCGCCCGGCCGCAAGCGGGGTGCCCGCCCAGGAGGATCCTCGTGCTCACCGCGTTTGTGCGGGCCTTCCGTACGCCCGACCTGCGCAAGAAGATTCTCTTCTCGATGGCGATCATGGCGCTGTTCCGCCTCGGTTCGGTCATCCCGACCCCCGGGGTCTCCTACAAGGCGGTCAATGACTGCATCGCGACCAACGCGAGCTCGGGTCTCTACAGCCTGGTCAACCTGTTCAGCGGCGGGGCGCTGCTGCGCCTGTCGGTCTTCGCGCTGGGCATCATGCCCTACATCACGGCGAGCATCATCGTGCAGCTGCTCACCGTGGTCATCCCGAAGTTCGAGGAGCTGAAGAAGGAAGGCCAGAGCGGCACCGCCCGCCTGACGCAATACACCCGCTACCTCACGATCGGGCTCGCGGTGCTGCAGTCGACCGGGCTGATCGCGCTGGCCCGCCAGCCCGGGCAACTGTTCCCCGGCTGCCAGAACGACATTCTGTTCAAGGACATCGGCATCTTCGGCATCCTGGTCATGGTCGTCACCATGACCGCCGGCACCTCGGTGATCATGTGGCTGGGCGAGCTGATCACCGACCGGGGCATCGGCAACGGCATGTCGCTGCTGATCTTCACCTCGATCGCCGCCGGCTTCCCGACCTCGCTGTGGCAGATCAAGATCGAGCGCGGCTGGACGCTGTTCTTCGTCGTCGTGTCGGCCGGACTGGTCATCGTCGCGCTGGTCGTGTTCGTCGAGCAGGCCCAGCGCCGTATCCCCGTGCAATACGCCAAGCGCATGATCGGGCGGCGGATGTACGGCGGGTCCTCGACGTACATCCCGCTGAAGGTCAACCAGGCCGGCGTCATCCCGGTGATCTTCGCGTCCTCGCTGCTCTACCTTCCGGCGCTGACGGTCAACCTGGCCGACCGCAACAACCCGCCTGGGTGGGCGACGTGGATCCAGACCTACCTGGTCCAGGGCGACCATCCGATCTACATGCTGTCCTACTTCCTGCTGATCATCTTCTTCACCTACTTTTACGTGGCGATCACCTTCAACCCGACCGAGGTTGCGGACAACATGAAGAAGTACGGCGGGTTCATCCCCGGCATCCGGGCCGGCCGCCCGACCGCCGAATACCTCGACTACGTCCTGTCCCGGATCACGCTGCCGGGTGCCCTCTACCTCGGCGGCATCTCGCTGATCCCGCTCATCGCGTTGAGCCTGTTCAACGCCAACAGCAACTTCCCGTTCGGCGGCACCGCCATCCTCATCATCGTGGGTGTCGGTCTGGAGACCGTGAAACAGATCGAGAGCCAGCTCCAGCAGCGCAACTACGAGGGATTCCTGCGCTAGTGCGGCTCGTACTGGTGGGGCCGCCAGGGGCAGGGAAGGGCACCCAGGCGGTCTTCATAGCCGCCCACTTCGTGATCCCCAAGATCTCCACGGGGGACATCTTCCGCACCAACGTCAGCGAGGGCACCGAGCTCGGCCTCGAGGCGAGGAAGTTCATGGACGCGGGTGACCTGGTGCCCGACGAGGTGACGATCGCAATGGTGCGTGACCGGCTGGCCCAAGAGGACGCGCAGGAGGGATTCCTGCTCGACGGCTTCCCGCGCACAGTCCCCCAGGCCGAGGTGCTCGAGAAGATGCTCGCGGGCCTGGACGGGAGCGGCGGGGCCGGGCTGGACGCCGTGCTGGAGCTGGTCGTCGACACCGACGAGGTCGTGCGGCGCCTGTCCGGACGGCGCACCTGCCGGCGCTGTGGGAACGTCTGGCACCTGGACTTCGACCCGCCCGTCACCCCTGATGTGTGCGACCGATGCGGTGGCCAGCTGTTCCAGCGCGACGACGACAGCGAGGAGACGGTGCGCCACCGCCTCGACGTCTACGCCGACCAGACCTCGCCGCTGATTGGCTACTACGGCGATCGGGGTTTGCTACGCGGCGTCGACGCGACGGGACCGGTCGAGGACGTCACTGAGCGGGCCATCAATGTCCTGCGCCGGTTCGAGCGCTGACCGAGCCCTGTTCCGGACCATGTTCAGAAAGCGACAGTCCATGATCCAGGTGAAGTCCGAGGCGGAGATCGCGCTCATGCGGGCAGCGGGGCTCGTCGTCGGGCGCACGCTGGAAGCCCTCCGAGATGCCGTCGCGCCCGGCGTGACCACCGCCGACCTCGACGCGCTCGCCGAGGCCGAGATCGTCGGGGCCGGGGCCGTGCCCTCGTTCAAGGGCTACCACGGCTACCCCGCGAGTATCTGCACCTCGGTCAACGACCAGATCGTGCACGGCATCCCCGGTCCAACCGTGCTGCGTGAGGGCGACATCGTCTCGATCGACTGCGGGGCCATCCTCGAGGGATGGCACGGCGACGCTGCGATCACCGTCGGCGTGGCGGAGGTGGAGCCCGAGGTCGCCGAGTTGATGCGGGTGTGCGAGGAGTCGATGTGGCGCGGGTTCGCGGCGGCGCGTCTCGGCGGCCGGCTGTCCGACATCAGCCACGCGATCGCTGCCTACATCGGATCCCAGGGCGACTACGGCATCGTCCAGGAATACACCGGGCACGGCATCGGCACCGAGATGCATCAGGAGCCGAACGTGCCCAACTTCGGCAAGCCCGGGCGCGGGCCACGCCTCGCCGCCGGGATCGCCCTCGCCGTCGAGCCGATGGTCAACCTGGGCAGCCGGCGGACTCGCTTGCTCGAGGACGGCTGGACCGTGGTGACCCAGGACGGTTCCCGGTCGGCTCATTTCGAGCACACGTTCACCCTGCGCGAGGACGGCCCCTGGGTGCTGACCGCCCTCGACGGGGGTGCCGCGCGGCTCGGTTCGCGCTCCGCGGGGTCGTGACGTAGACTACAGCGCTGGCTCACGAGCAGCACATGTCCCGCATGCCCCGCGGCTGGGTTGGCAGGCACGGACGGCCGTCACGAGTGAGCCGAATGGGCGAGTTGATCTCGGTGCATCATGGCCGGGCTTGGGGCGCCGCGCAGCATCGAGCAGACACCGATCAGACACACGACGATTGCGGAGGACATGGCCAAGAAGGACGGGGTCATCGAGATCGAAGGCACCGTGGTCGAGGCTTTGCCCAATGCGTTCTTCCGGGTCGAGCTCACCAACGGGCACAAGGTTCTCGCCCACATCAGCGGAAAGATGCGCCAGCACTACATCCGGATCCTGCCCGAGGACCGCGTGGTGGTGGAGCTCAGCCCCTACGATCTCAACCGCGGGCGCATCGTCTACCGCTACAAGTAGCCGACCACCATCCGATGGCCGCCACCCTGTGGCGCAGTGACGAGAGAAACACGTGAAGGTCAAACCGAGCGTCAAGAAGATCTGCGACAAGTGCAAGGTGATCCGCCGTCACGGGCGGGTCATGGTCATCTGCGAGAACGCCCGCCACAAGCAGCGGCAGGGCTGACCGCCAGCGCCCGACGTACCCGTTCTGCTCGAGGTAAGCACAGCGCACCGCATCCGCGCCACCACAGTCATGGTGGCCGGCCACCCCCGGTCACCAGGCCGGGGCCGCCACCCAGCACCGGGTGGGGGAGCGGCGCGCACGACCTGGTGACGAACGACAAGGAGCACCACCGAAGATGGCCCGCCTCGTAGGCGTCGACCTCCCGCGCGAGAAGCGCCTGGAGGTCGCCCTGACCTACATCTACGGACTCGGTCGTAGCCGCGCCCTGGAGACCCTCAAGAACACCGGCGTCAGTGGTGACATCCGCGTGCGCGACCTGGTCGACGACGACCTGGTCAAGCTGCGGGACTGGATCGAGGCCACCTACCGCACCGAGGGTGATCTGCGCCGCGAGGTGCAGGCCGACATCCGGCGCAAGGTCGAGATCGGCTGCTACGAGGGCATCCGGCACCGTCGCGGCCTGCCCGTGCGTGGGCAGCGGACGCACACCAACGCTCGCACCCGCAAGGGACCCCGCAAGACGGTCGCCGGCAAGAAGAAGGTCGGCAAGAAATAGCCCTGGGTTGAGCTCCCCGCCGACCTTCACGCCGAGCACGACACTTAAGTTCAGGAGAGAAATCAGCCTATGCCTCCGAAGAGCCGTCAGGCAGCGGGCACCAAGAAGGTGCGCCGCAAGGAGAAGAAAAACGTGGCCCATGGCCACGCTCACATCAAGAGCACGTTCAACAACACGATCGTGTCGATCACCGACCCCATGGGCAACGTGATCGCGTGGGCATCTGCCGGCCATGTCGGCTTCAAGGGCTCGCGTAAGTCCACGCCGTTCGCGGCGCAGATGGCGGCCGAGTCGGCCGCCCGCCGGGCGCAGGAGCACGGCATGCGCAAGGTCGACGTGTTCGTCAAGGGCCCCGGCTCCGGGCGCGAGACCGCCATCCGGTCCCTGCAGGCGGCCGGCCTCGAGGGCGGCACGATCCAAGACATCACGCCGGTGCCCCACAACGGCTGCCGCCCGCCCAAGCGTCGGAGGGTCTGACTCATGGCGAGGTACACCGGGCCGGACTGCAAGCGCTGCCGGCGAGAGAAGATGAAGCTGTTCCTCAAGGGCGCCAAGTGTGAGTCACCCAAGTGCCCCATCGAGATCCGGCCCTATCCTCCGGGTGAGCACGGGCGCGGGCGCACCAAGGACAGCGAATACCTCCTGCAGATGCGCGAGAAGCAGAAGTGCGCCCGCATCTACGGCGTCCTGGAGAAGCAGTTCCGGGGCTACTACGACGAGGCCAACCGCAAGCAGGGCAAGACCGGCGAGAACCTGCTGCGCATCCTGGAGAGCCGGCTGGACAACGTGGTCTACCGCGCCGGGTTCGGCAAGAGCCGGGACATGGCCCGCCAGATCGTGCGCCACGGCCACATCCTGGTCAACGGCCACAAGGTGGACATCCCGTCGTTCCGGGTGACCGAGAGCGACATCATCGAGGTGCGACCCGGCTCCCTGGAGCTCACACCGTTCATCGTGGCTCGCGCGGAGGCCGGCGAGCGTCCCGTCCCGGCCTGGCTCGAGGTCATCCCGAACAAGATGCGCATCCTCGTGCACTCCCTCCCGGCCCGGCAGGTCATCGACACCCAGGTCCAGGAACAGCTCATCGTCGAGCTCTACTCCAAGTAGGCCCGACCAGTTCGAGACCTTGGGCGGCAGACCGACGCCGCCCGGGGTGCATGACATTCGCTCGGCGTCAAATAGCGGACGCCCGCGGGAAGGACACCCGAAGTGCTCATCGCCCAACGCCCCAGCCTCGCCGAAGAGGTCGTCTCCGACTATCGCTCCCGGTTCGTCATCGAGCCGCTCGAGCCCGGTTTCGGCTACACGCTCGGCAACTCGCTGCGCCGGACCCTGCTGTCCTCAATCCCCGGCGCCTCGGTCACGAGCATCCGCGTCGACGGCGTCCTGCACGAGTTCACCACCGTCCCCGGTGTCAAGGAGGACGTGACCGAGGTCATCCTCAACATCAAGGGCCTCGTCGTGAGCTCCGAGGTCGACGAGCCGGTGGTCATGTACCTCCGCAAGCAGGGTCCCGGCGTCGTGACCGCAGCCGACATCGCCCCCCCGGCAGGCGTCGAGGTGCACAACCCCGACCTGCACATCGCCACCCTCAACGGCAAGGGCAAGCTGGAGATGGAGCTGACGGTTGAGCGCGGTCGTGGCTATGTCTCTGCGGTGCAGAACAAGCAGGCCGGGCAGGAGATCGGGCGCATCCCCATCGACTCGATCTACTCTCCCGTGCTCAAGGTGACCTACAAGGTCGAGGCCACCCGGGTCGAACAGCGCACCGACTTCGACAAGCTCATCGTCGACGTGGAGACCAAGCGCTCGATGGCCCCGCGCGACGCGATGGCCTCGGCCGGCAAGACCCTGGTCGAGCTGTTCGGCCTGGCCCGTGAGCTCAACGTCGAGGCCGAGGGCATCGACATGGGCCCGTCGCCGACCGACGCCGCGCTCGCCGCCGACCTGGCCCTGCCGGTCGAGGACCTCGAGCTCACTGTCCGGTCCTACAACTGCCTCAAGCGCGAAGGCATCCACACCGTCGGCGAGCTCGTCGCCCGCAGCGAGGCCGACCTGCTCGACATCCGCAACTTCGGCGCAAAGTCGATCGACGAGGTGAAGGCCAAGCTGGTTTCGATGGGCCTCGCGCTGAAGGACAGCCCACCCGGGTTCGACCCCACCAGCGCGGTGGACTACGGAGTGGATGACGACTCGGCCTACGTCGAGGACGAACAGTACTGACCGTCAGCCCGTCAGCCCGTCAGCAACCAACCGGACTACTCGGACACTGGAGAGCGACAACCATGCCCACGCCCACGAAGGGCCCGCGTCTCGGCGGGGGACCGGCCCACGAGCGGCTCATGCTCGCGAACCTCGCTACGGCGCTGTTCGAGCACGGCCGTATCACCACCACCGAGGCCAAGGCCAAGCGGCTGCGACCGTTGGCGGAGCGCTTGATCACCTTCGCCAAGCGCGGTGACCTGCACGCGCGGCGCCGCGTGCTCACCGTCGTGCGCGACAAGGGGGTCGTGCACGAGCTGTTCACCGAGATCGGCCCGCGGTTCGAGAACCGCCACGGCGGCTACACCCGCATCACCAAGGTCGGGCGCCGCAAGGGGGACAACGCCCCGATGGCCGTCATTGAGCTGGTCGAGGCGATGACCGCTCGGGCCGAGGTGGTCCGCGAGGCCGAGGCGTCCACGCGGCGCACCGGCAGCGGGGTCACGGCCGCGACGATCAGCGAGCCGGCGCGCACGGAGGCCGACGCGTCCGACGCTGGCGCGACCGAGGCCGACGCTCAGGTGGCCACCGGGGAGGTTTCCGACGCGGAGGCGCCCGACGCTGAGGCGTCCGACGTCGGTGCGACCGAGGCCGACGCGGTGCGGGCCGAGGACGCCCAGGTCGTCAGCGAGGGCACCGACACCGGCGTGGGCACCGACACCGGCGAGGGCACCGACACCGGCGAAGGCGCTCGCGAAGGCGCGTAGGCGCCGCCCATGAGCACTGATGTGCCCGCCCGCCCCCTCGCCGGGGGCGGCGGGCTCGTCCGTGTCCGGCTCGACCTCGGCTACGACGGCACCGGTTTCGTCGGCTGGGCCAGTCAGCCGGGACAGCCCTCCATTCAGGGGACGCTGGAGGCCGCCCTGGCGACGGTGCTGCGCCTGGGTCGGGTGCGCGCCACCTGCGCGGGGCGCACCGATGCCGGCGTGCATGCCCGCGGGCAGGTGGTGCACATCGACGTACCGCGGGAAGCGTTCGACGCTGTCCGCACCAGCCTGGTGCGCCGGCTCGCCGGGGTGCTTCCCCTGCAGATCCGGGTCCGCCGGGCCGAGCTCGCGCCGGACGGCTTCGATGCCCGCTTCTCGGCGACCTGGCGTCGCTACGCCTACCGAGTGAGCGACACGCCCTACGGCGTGGACCCGTTGCGTCGCCATGACGTCCTGTGGCACCAGCGCCCGCTGGATCTCGCGGCCATGAACGCCGCGGCCGTCCTGCTGCTGGGCGAGCACGACTTCGCCGGATTCTGCCGCCGCCGCGAAGGAGCCACCACCGTGCGCGCGCTGCGGACACTGCACTGGGCGCGCGACGACGACGGGATCGCCGTGGCGACCGTCATCGCCGACGCGTTCTGCCACAACATGGTCCGATCCCTGGTGGGTGCCTTGCTCGACGTCGGCTCCGGTCGCCAACCGGCGCCGTGGCCCGCGGACGTGCTGCGCTCCCGGCTGCGCGACCCAGCGGTGCACGTCGTGGCGCCGCACGGGCTGACGCTGGAGGAGGTGGGCTACCCCTCCGCAGCGGTGCTGGCCGAGCGGGCCCAGACGGTGCGGGCGTTGCGCTCGGCACCCGCGCCGGCCCCGGCCCCGGCCCCGGCACCTGCTCCGTGACCCGCGAGGACCTGCTCGTCGCCATCGCCGCCCGAGTGCTCGCGCTGGGCGAGGAGCGCCCCCGGCTCGTTGCCGTCGCCGGAATGGCTGGGGTCGGGAAGACCAACCTCGCCGCCGAGATCGCCGGCATCGTGGCCGGGGCGGGGCGACCCGTGCTGCAGGTCTCCTACGACGACTTCCACCAGCCGGCCGCTGCGAGGCACCGGCGCGGCCGGGATTCGGCCTCGGGATACCTCGAGGATGCGTTCGACGAGGCGAGCCTGCGCCGCCTGCTGCTCGACCCGCTCGCGCGGGGGGACGGCTCGGTCGCCACGGCGAGCTTCGACCTCCAGGCGGACCGGCCGGTGCCGACGCGCACGGTGACCGTGTCGCAGGACGCCGTCGTGCTGGTCGAGGGGACCTTCCTGCTCACGCCCCGCCTGGGGCCGTGGGACCTGGCCGTGTTGCTGGTCGCCGCGCCCGCTGCCGTGGTCGACCGGGCGGTGCGCCGGGACGCCGGGGCCGGTCCCGGTCCCGGTGCCGATGCCGGTCCCGACTCCGGTGCCGGTCGGGGTGGGGTCGATCGGGCGCGGGAGCTCTACCTTCGCCGTTACCTCGCGGCGTGGTCGCTGCACGAGGTGCGCGACGATCCCTGGTCCCGGGCCGACCTGGTCGTCGACCTCACCGACCTGTCCGCGCCTGTCGTCCTGGCCAGCTGAACCAAATCTGCTTGATCGTGGCATGGGTCTCAGGTTCACTGGTGGCTCGTGGGACACGTCGACGTCAACGGAGTTACGTTCCACCTGCCCGACGGGCGGGTGCTGCTGCGCGACATCACCTTCCGGGTGGGCGATGGGGCCAAGGTCGCCCTCGTGGGCGCCAACGGTGCCGGCAAGACCACGCTGCTGCGCATCGTCGCGGGCGACCTCGACGCCCACGAGGGTGCGGTGACCCGGTCCGGCGGCCTTGGGGTGATGCGCCAGTTCGTGGGCTCGGTCCGCGACGCCTCGACCGTGCGGGACCTGCTCGTGTCGGTGGCCCCGCCTGGCGTGCGGGCGGCGGCGGCCGCGGTCGAGGCCGCTGAACTCGCCATGATGGAACGCGACGACGAGCCGACCCAGCTGCGCTATGCCCAGGTGTTGGCCGACTGGGCCGACGCCGGCGGCTACGAGGCCGAGGTGCTCTGGGACACCTGCACCGTGGCGGCGCTGGGAGTGCCGTTCGAGTCAGCCCAGTGGCGCGAGGTGCGCACGCTGTCCGGCGGCGAGCAAAAGCGAGTGGTGCTCGAGGCTCTGCTTCGCGGCCCCGACGAGGTGTTGCTGCTCGACGAGCCGGACAACTACCTCGACGTACCGGGCAAGCGGTGGCTGGAGGAGTCGCTGCGCGGATCGCCCAAGACGGCGCTGTTCGTCTCGCACGACCGGGAGCTGTTGGCGCGCACGGCGACCCGGGTGGCGACCGTGGAGCTGGGTGCTGCAGGCAACACGGCGTGGACCCACGGTGGTGGCTTTGCGACCTACCACCACGCTCGCCACGAGCGGTTCTCTCGGCTTGAGGAGCTGCGCCGGCGCTGGGACGAGGAGCACGCCAAACTCAAGGCGCTGGTCCTGATGTACAAGCAGAAGGCGGCCTACAACAGCGGGATGGCCTCGCGCTACCAGGCTGCGGTCACCCGGCTGCGGATGTTCGAGGAGGCCGGCCCGCCGGAGGCCATCCCGCAGGAGCAGGACGTGTCGATGCGGCTGCGCGGCGGCCGGACCGGGAAGCGAGCCGTCGTCATCGAACGCCTCGAGCTGACGGGACTGATGCGCCCCTTCGACCTCGAGGTCTGGTATGGCGCTCGCGTCGCCGTACTCGGCTCCAACGGGTCGGGCAAGTCGCACTTCCTGCGCCTGCTCTCGGCCGGCGGCAGCGACCCCGACATCGAGCACCGCCCGGTGGGCGACGTGCCGATCGCGTCAGTAGCCCACACGGGCGTCGCACGGCTCGGTGCCCGGGTGCGGCCCGGGTGGTTCGCCCAAACCCACGAGCACCCCGAGCTGCTGGGGCGCACGCTGCTGGACATCCTGTGGCGCGGCGACGCACACCGGCCGGGGATGGGCCGCGAGGAGGCCTCCCGCGCGCTGGACCGCTACGAGCTGGCGCCCGCCGCCGAGCAACCCTTCGAGACGCTGTCCGGTGGTCAGCAGGCGCGGCTGCAGATCCTGCTGCTGGAGCTGTCCGGCGCGACGATGCTGCTGCTCGACGAGCCCACCGACAACCTGGATCTGATGTCGGCCGAGGCGCTGGAGGAGGGGCTGGACGCGTTCCAGGGCACGGTCGTGGCCGTGACCCACGACCGGTGGTTCGCCCGTGGCTTCGACCGGTTCCTTGTCTTCGGCGCCGACGGCACGGTCTACGAGTCCGACGAGCCGGTGTGGGACGAAGGCCGGGTCGAGCGGGTCCGGTGACGGGCCGGGCGGCGGCGAGCACGAGCACGAGCACGAGGCCGAGCGTTTCGTGTCCGCCGCCTTGGACTGGGGCGGACTGGTAGAACTCCAGCGCCGCGCGGGCGTCGCCGCGGACGTTCAGGTGGGAGTTGCGGTGAGCCGACATTTTCCCCTACACATGATACATCATATATGTTGTGTCATGTGAAAGGAGTGGGCGATGACGCAGGTTGGCGGGGGTCGGTGGCGAGTAGGGGTTCTTCAGTGCGGTCAGGTCCGGCGTACGTCCCAACAGGCTTCATGGTGCATCCGCACGCGAGGTGGGCGCGATTCGCGATGGGCCCGGGAAGTCGCTGACCGAATGAGGCAGGCAGAGCTTCTTCGCTACCTGGTCCTCGCGGCGCAGCGCGAGGGAAACCGGCGCCTTACCCGCGAGCTCGGGGCGATCGGGCTGACACCCGCCCAGTCCGAGGTCCTACGCATCCTCGGCGATCACGCGCCGCTGTCCCTGACGGGTCTCGGTGAGATGCTGGTCTGCGAGAGCGGAACGCAGCCCAGCCGCCTGGTCGATCGCCTGGTGGTTGCGGGTCTGGTCGAGCGGCGCATTGCCCAGGATGACCGGCGCCAGATCACGCTGACGCTGACCGGGCCGGGGCGCGCCGCCGAGGTTGCCGTGCGCCAGGTGGAGGCGAGGCTGTACGCCGACCTGGACGCCGCTACGGCGGGCCTGGACCTGCGCCCCGTGATCGAGGCACTCAAAGTGCTCAGCGCGGGCGAGCTCGCGGGCGACGCGGTGCAGAAGCGCATCGCCAGACCCGCGAGAACTCGGGCGCCATCCCCGGCACGGGCCCGCGCCGTCGCCGTCGCCCGGGAAGGCCCCCGATGACCACCGCGCCAACCTTTGCTACTGGTTACTACGCGTTCCACCCGGACGTCAGCATCAACTACCAGCTCAAACGCTTCTGTGACGGCAGCCCGACGTCGGTGGCGGAACTGACCGTAGCCGCGCGACGCATCCGCAGCTATGTCGACTACACACGTGAGCTTCTCGCGCTCTCAGCGGTCGCCCATGCCGGCGGACGAACCCTCGCCGGTGCCCTCTACCAGCGCTCGGCGGAGTTCTACATGCTCCCCGACGACCCCCGGAAGGAAGCTGCCCGGATCGGTTTCATCGCGTCGATGTGCATCGTGTTCGGGGTGGATCACGAATCCAGGGACTGCATCCCGTTCCGCGACGGCCACCTCAGCGCCTACCGGATCACCGCGCCCGACGCCGTCGGCGCCGTGGTGGTGTTCGGCGGGTTCGACAGCTACATGGAGGAGCTCTTCGCCTCCCAGGCCTATCTTGTCGCCTTGTCCGGCTAACTTTCGCCTCGCTGGGCACGGGGGACTCTCACCTGACGGTCGGGAACGTCTCTTATGCCGAGCGGACCGTTCGGCCGGAACAGACACGCCTCTCGGGACCGCTGTTCTCGCGTGACCGTGGGCCGACGGGTTGGGGATTGCCGCTATTGCGTGATCGCCACAGGGCGCCGTTTTGACCCTTGCGGCGGGTCGCCGGTAGTCTGCGAGGTCGTTGTGCCTGTCGCCGGGCATGCCCTGCTCACGGCCCGCGGCGCGGCACATCCCGTCCGCCCACCGAGACCCGAAGGCAAATCCGTGCGCACGTACAGCCCCAAGCCCGGCGACGTCACCCGCCAGTGGCACGTCATCGACGCGACCGATGTCGTGCTCGGCCGGCTCGCCACCCAGACGGCGACGCTCCTGCGGGGCAAGCACAAGCCGATCTTTGCTCCGCATGTCGACACCGGCGACTTCGTCGTGATCATCAACGCCGGCAAGGTCGCCCTGACGGGCAACAAGCGGGAGAAGAAGATGGCCTACCGGCACTCCGGCTTTCCCGGCGGGCTGACCTCGACTCCCTATTCGGAGTTGCTGGACAAGCACCCGGAGAAGGCCGTGGAGAAGGCGGTCAAGGGAATGCTGCCGCACACCACGCTGGGTCGCGCGATGCTGCGCAAGCTCAAGGTCTACCGCGGCCCGGAGCACCCGCACCAGGCTCAGACGCCCGTCCCGTTCGAGATCACTCAGGTCGCGCAGTAGCCCTGCCGCCAGGCAGAGTCCGACCGCCCCACCCCCCGAAGCGAGAGAGACACCGTGGCAGAGACCACCGAGACCACCGACGCCGCCGAGGTGCCCGAGAGCCTCCCCGAGTCGGGCTTCACCTCCGAGTCATCGGAGTCCGCTGCGGCCAAACCGCCGCGCGAGATCGTCAGCGCACCCGGCGCAGCCACCGGCCGGCGCAAGCAGGCCATCTGCCGGGTGCGGCTCACGCCCGGCACCGGGCAGTGGGTGGTCAACGGCAAGCCGCTGGAGAAGTACTTTCCGAACAAGGTGCACCAGCAGTCGGTCAACGACCCATTCACGACGCTGGAGATCAACGACCGGTTCGACGTCATCGCCCGGATCCACGGCGGCGGCATCTCGGGCCAGGCCGGTGCCTTGCGCCTCGCCATCTCCCGCGCGCTCAACCTCATCGACGAGGAGGGCAACCGCCCGGCGCTGAAGAAGGCCGGCTTCCTGACCCGTGATCCGCGGGCCAAGGAGCGTAAGAAGTACGGCTTGAAGAAGGCGCGCAAGGCGCCGCAGTACAGCAAGCGCTGACCGCACCTTTGCGACTTCGGCACATCAGGTGCTCCGGGGGCCTCGGCCGCCGGGGCACCTGTTTTCATTCTCGAGGAGGCTCGTGATGGGACGTCTGTTCGGGACCGACGGGGTCCGCGGCGTGGCGAACCGGGACCTCACCGCCGAGCTTGCCCTCGACCTGTCCGTCGCGGCAGCCCACGTGCTGGGTGACGTCGGGGCGTTCGAGGGGCACCGGCCCGTGGCCGTCGTCGGGCGCGATCCGCGAGCGTCGGGGGAATTCCTGTCGGCCGCGGTGACCTCGGGGCTGGCCAGCGCCGGGGTGATCGTGCTCGACGTCGGGGTGCTGCCGACCCCCGGGGTGGCCCACCTCACCGACGTGCTCGGCGCCGACCTCGGCGTGATGCTGTCCGCGAGCCACAACCCGATGCCGGACAACGGGATCAAGTTCTTCGCCCGTGGTGGGCACAAACTGGCCGACGACATCGAGGACGCCATCGAGGCGCGCATGGGCGAGGACTGGTCGCGTCCGGTCGGCGCCGACGTCGGCCGGATCCGGGAGGAGTGCGGGCTGCATGCGACGTACGTCGAGCACCTGCTGGGCAGCCTGCCGCACCGGCTCGGGGGGCTCAAGGTCGTCGTCGACTGCGCCCACGGCGCGGCCTCCGTCGTGGCGCCGCAGGCGCTGCGGGCGGCCGGCGCCGAGGTGGTCGCCATCGGCGCTGATCCGGACGGGACCAACATCAACGACGGCTACGGCTCGACCCATCTGGCGAGGTTGCAGGCCGCCGTGCTCGCCGAGGGCGCCCACGCCGGCGTGGCCCACGACGGAGACGCCGACCGGTGCCTCGCGGTCGACGAGGCGGGCGCCGTCGTCGACGGTGACCAGATCCTGGCGGTGTTGGCCCTGGCGATGCACGAGGCCGGCACCCTGCGCCACGACACGGTGGTCGCCACCGTGATGAGCAATCTCGGCTTTAAGCTCGCCATGGCTGATGCGGGGATCGGGATGGTCGAGACCGGGGTCGGCGACCGCTACGTGCTCGAGGCGATGAAGGCCGGCGGCTTCACGCTCGGCGGTGAGCAGTCTGGTCACGTCGTGCTCAGTGAGCACGCAACCACCGGGGACGGGGTCCTCACGGCGTTGCACCTGCTGGCCCGGGTCGCCGCCACGGGCACGCCGTTGTCGGTGTTGGCCGCGGTCATGACCCGGTTGCCGCAGGTGTTGGTCAACGTCCGCAACGTCGACCGCGCCGGTGTGGCGGCGAGCGAACGGCTGCGTGCTGCGGTGGCCGAAGCCGAGGCCGAGCTGGGCCGAACCGGCCGCGTGCTGCTGCGCCCGAGCGGCACCGAGCCCCTGGTCCGCGTGATGGTCGAGGCCCCCACCCAGGACCAGGCCGGGGCGATCGCGCGCCGGTTGGCCCAGGTCGTGTCGGCCGAGCTCGCCCTCACCTGAGCGGAGGGCGGGGGACGGGGCGACGGGGCGGGCCGGATGGCCGGCGGGGCGATCCTTTGTGCATGATCGTGGCAGTTTCAGCCGCACCTGTCCCCGGAACTGTCGTCAGCACCAGTTCCCGATGGGGCGTCGTGTCAGTGGCAGGAGGTTCTCGGCGCTGGTGGGGCGACCGAGGTGGTAGCCCTGTCCGATGTCGCACCCAAGGGCCGCGAGCGCCTGCAGGGTGGCCTCGGTCTCGATCCCTTCGGCAACCATCTTGAGTCCCAGAGAATGGGCCAGCTTGATCGTGGAGTCGACAATTGCGGCTGCGCGCTCGTCGAGGTCGATGTCGCGGACGAAGGATCGGTCGAGCTTGAGCTCGGTCACGGGCATGTCGCGCAGCCTGGCTAGGGAGGAGTAGCCGGTGCCGTAGTCGTCGATGGAGATGAGGACGCCCAGGTCACGCAAACGCCGCAGGACGTCGAGTGCCCGCTCGGGGTCGATCATGAGGTTCTCCTCGGTGACCTCGACGGTGAGCGCTGCGCCGGGGAGGTTGCACCGTTGAAGCATCGTCTCGATCTGATCGGGTAGCTCCCTGTCGAGCAGGTTGGACGCGGAAACGTTGACCGCGATGTTCGTGGGGCCATCGGTGCTGCGCCAAGTCTGTGCCTGGTCGAGCGCGATTCCCAGGACGCAGGTGGTCAGCCTGCGCATGAAGCCGTAGCGTTCGGCTTCGGGGAGGAAGGCGTCGGGGAACAGCAGGCCCTCGGTGGGGTGATCCCAGCGCACGAGCGCTTCGACGCTGTCGATGCGCCCGGTCACCAGGTCGAGTTTGGGCTGGTAGTGCAGGACGAGTTGGTCCTCGTCGATGGCCCGGCGCAGCTCTTCCGTCCGGCGTAGCCGGGCCGTGATGTCTTCGGTCCCGCCGGGTTCGTAGACGGCCACGCCAAGTCGGTCGGCCTTGGCCTTGTACATGGCGATGTCGGCGCGTTGCAGCAGCCCCTCCACGGTGCTCGCGACCTCCGGACACATCGCGATGCCGATGCTCACGTCGACGTAGACGGTCATGCCGTCGACGACGAACGCGGCCTGCAGAGCGGTGCGAAGTCGTTCGGCGAGAGTCTGTGCATGGAGCGTTGATGACCCACTCAGCAGGACGGCGAACTCGTCGCCGCCCAGCCGTACCAGCTGGTCGTCGCCACGGCATGCCTGCGCTAGGCGTGCGCCGACCTCCACCAGAAGTAGGTCACCGATCGAGTGCCCGAGACCGTCGTTGACCTCCTTGAACCGATCGAGGTCGAGGAGCAGGATCGCGATCTGCTCGCCCTCGGGTCGTGCCGCAATCCGTTCCTGCGCCACCTCGTGGAGGTGCCGGCGGTTGCCGAGGCCGGTCAGCTCATCGGTTCGCGCCTGCTCGCGACTCGCGGCGAGCGAGCGTACGTCGCGGAAGGTGAGGGCGCCGCGGGCCAGACCGCCGAGGATGGTGACCGTCGCCAGCAGCACCGAGATCGCCGGGATGTGCTGCCAAGTTCCGTAGACCAGCAGCACCAGGGCGGAGAGCACGAACCCGGCCGGGACGGCGAGTACGGACCAACCGTGGGAGCTGGCGGCCTGGTAGGGCTGGGGCCGGCTCAAGGCGGCTAGCGCCAAGATGACCGCCGCCGCGGCCCAGGTCGGGTCAAGCAGCGTGCCGGCCTGGAACGTGCCGGTCGCGACCCGGATCGCGTAGGTCGTGTCCGCGGCGGCGAAGACGACCATGCCGGCTCCGAGATAGAGCCACATCCGGCCCGGCCGCCAACCCAGCAGCCCGCAGGTGCCAATCACGAGCACGAGCAGGATCAGGTCACCGACCGGATATGCCATTGTCGTCAGGACCGCGGCTCTCGACCCAACGGCACGAGCGAGGACAAACTCCAACCAGATCGTCGCGACGGCCGTGATGCCGGATGCGCCGACGATGCCGTCCAGCCACAGCGTGCGCGGCTGGTTGAGCCTCGGACGCGCCAGGCTCATCAAGCCGGCGAACAGCGACACGTACATGGCAAGCCACGCCGCATCCGCGACGGAGGGGTACGGCAGCGCAGCGTCGTACTGCACCCAGCCGAAATAGAGCACGTTGCCCAGGGCATATAAACCAACGCCGCACGCGATGAACCCCCACGCGAGGCGCTGCGTCCGGCACAACACGGCCCGGGCAACGATGAGCAGCGTCGCCGCCGCGAGCACCCCGTTCTGCAACCAACCGTCGAGCCACGGGTTGTACCCCCGGTGATCGCGGACACCTGGAACGGTGGTCGCGGCGTAGCCCACCAGGACCAATAGCAGGACCAGCCACAGGCCGCGCAGTACCCGCTGTCGTCGATCCTCCAGCCAGTGAATGGGCGCATCGCCATCACCGGCAGTCCGGGTCGGTATCATACGGGCAGTCATGTGAATGGCTTCGACGCGGGAGCACCCGATCTGAAGCAGCTGAGCCGCCATCGAGTGTTTCCACCCCCGGCCGTACGGCGAGTCCTGGGGGACATGGAGACCGCCGGGGCCGGGAGGTCGAGATGGCGCCCGATCACCTCGGCGATGTCGCGGATCGCCACGCCCTCGTCGGCGAGGGCGGTCCACGGATTCAGGCTTTAGAGCTTTCGGAGGCGGACGCGCTGCACCACGTGGTCCTCGCCCTTCTGCAGCACCAGGGTCGCCCGGCCGCGGGTGGGGAGGATGTTCTGGACCAGGTTGAGCTCGTTGACCTCGCGCCAGATCGATTCAGCCGTCTCGCGAGCCTGCGCATCGGTCAGCGCGGCGTAGCGGTGAAAGTAGGACGACGGGTCGGCGAACGCCGTCTCGCGCAGGGCGAGGAAGCGCTCGACGTACCACCGCTCGAGGTTTCGCACGGACGCGTCGACATAGACCGAGAAGTCGAAGAAGTCCGAGACGACCTTGCGCGGCCGGCCGTCCGGCCGCCCGTCCGGTCGGCCCCTGGCCGGCTGGAGCACGTTGAGGCCCTCGACGATGAGCACGTCGGGGCGGTGCACGACGACGTGGCGCCCGGGGATCACGTCGTAGGTCAGGTGGGAGTAGACCGGCGCCTTGACATCGTCGGCGCCGCTCTTGACTGCCGTCAGGAAATCCAGCAGCGCCCTCTGGTCATAGGACTCGGGGAAGCCCTTGCGGTCCATCAGGCCGCGACGGACGAGGTCCTCGTTGGGCAGCAGGAAGCCGTCGGTGGTGACCAGCTCGACGCGGGGGTGGTGCGGCCAGCGGGCCAGCAACTCGCGCAGCAACCGGGCCGTCGTGCTCTTGCCCACCGCCACGCTTCCGGCCACGCCGATGACGAACGGCACCTGCGGCCCGGTCTCCCCGAGAAACGTCGCCGTCGCCGAGTGCAGCGCTCGGGCGGCAGTGACGTGCAGGTTGAGCAGCCGGGTCAGCGGCAGGTAGACCTCCTCGACCTCGACCAGGTCGACCCGGTCGCCGAGGCCACGCAACCGGCCGACGTCCGCTCCGGTGAGCGGCAGCGGGGTCGACGCGCGAAGCGCCTGCCACGTCAGGCGGTCGAAGTCGACGTAGGGCGAGATCGAGGCTGTCGTCTCCACGGGCGGGCTGCTCACGGCGGATAGCCTGTCACCCATGTGCGGCATTGTGGGTTACGTGGGTGCGCAGTCGGCTCTCGACGTCGTGATGGGAGGGCTTCGACGGCTGGAGTACCGCGGCTACGACTCAGCCGGGGTCGCGCTGATCACCGACGGGAAGCTGGCCGTCGAGAAGCGCGCCGGAAAGCTGGCCAATCTCGAGGCGGCGCTGGCCGAGCACCCGATGGCGCCGGCCACGACCGGCATCGGGCACACCCGCTGGGCCACCCACGGCGCACCCACCGACCGCAACGCGCACCCGCACGTCGACTGCACCGGCTCGCTCGCGGTGATCCACAACGGCATCATCGAGAACTTCGCCACGCTGCGTGCCGACCTCGAGCGGCGCGGCCACGAGCTCACCAGTGAGACCGACACCGAGGCGGTCGCGCACCTGCTCGAGGAGGAGATGGGCGCCCAACCCGTCACGCTGGCCGAGGCGATGCGCCGGGTGTGCCGCCGACTCGAGGGCGCGTTCACCCTCGTGGCCACCCACGTCGACTTCCCGGACGCCGTCGTCGGTGCCCGGCGCAACTCCCCGCTGGTCGTCGGCCGGGGAGACGGCGAGAACTTCCTGGCCTCGGACGTGTCGGCCTTCATCGCCTACACCCGGGAGGCAGTCGAGCTCGGCCAGGACCAGGTCGTGGAGATCCGCCGCGACGGGATCACGGTCACCGACTTCGACGGCGCGCCGGTGCAGGTGCACGACTATTACGTCGACTGGGACGCCTCCGCGGCCGAGAAGGGCGGCTACGAGTGGTTCATGCTCAAGGAGATCGCCGAGCAGCCGGACGCGATCGCCAACACCCTGCTCGGGCGGGTCGGCGCCGGCGGGCGGCTGGCGCTGGACGAGATGCGCCTGTCCGACGAAGAGTTGCGCGACATCGACAAGATCATCGTCATCGCGTGCGGCACCGCCTTCCACGCCGGGCTGATCGCGAAATATGCCATCGAGCACTGGACCCGGGTGCCGTGCGAGGTCGAGCTCGCCTCGGAGTTTCGCTACCGCGACCCCATCCTGGACCGGGCCACGCTGGTGATCGCGATCTCGCAGTCCGGGGAGACCATGGACCTGCTGATGGCGTTGCGGCACGCCCGCGAGCAGGGCTCCCGGGTCCTCGCCATCTGCAACACCCACGGCTCGACCATCCCGCGCGAGTCCGACGCCGTGCTCTACACCCACGCGGGCCCCGAGGTCGCGGTCGCCTCCACCAAGGGATTCCTCACCCAGCTGGTCGCCTGCTACCTCGTGGCGCTCTACCTCGGTCAGGTCAGGGGCACCAAGTGGGGCGAGGAAATCGGGGCGGTCGTCGACGACCTGAAAGACATCCCCGCCAAGGTCGCCACCCTGCTCACCGAGATGGAGCCCGTGCGCGAGCTGGCCCGAAGTCTGCACACGGCGTCCTCGGTGCTGTTCCTCGGGCGCCACGTCGGCTACCCGGTCGCGCTCGAGGGCGCGCTCAAGCTCAAGGAGCTCGCCTACATGCATGCCGAGGGCTTCGCCGCCGGCGAGCTCAAGCACGGGCCGATCGCCCTGATCGAGGACGGGCTGCCGGTCATCGCGGTCGTGCCGCCGCGCGGGCGCGGCGTGCTGCACGACAAGATCGTGTCCAACATCCAGGAGGTCCGCGCACGAGGGGCGTTCACGATCGTCATCGCCGAGGTGGGTGACGAGGAGGTCGTGCCCTACGCCGACCACCTGATCCGGATCCCGGCGGCGCCCACCCTGCTGCAGCCGCTGCTCGCTACCGTGCCGCTCCAGGTGTTCGCCTGCGAGATGGCTGCCGCCCGAGGCAACGACGTCGACCAGCCGCGCAACCTGGCCAAGTCGGTCACGGTGGAGTAGATCGGCTTTCCCTCGTCCGGCTTCCCTCATCCTGCTTCCCCCTTTCGGTTGTCAGCGCCGAGTCGTAACCTCCTCACCCGAGCGCCCACCGCGGGCGAAGGAGGAGGCACCGTGAACCGTCGTCGGGCAGCAGCGATCGTGGCGAGCGCCGCGCTGATCGCCATGGGAGCGGCCCCCGCCGCGCAGGCCAAATCCTGGCACGGCCGGCACGGCGCCAAACCGCTCGGCGACGCCAAGCGCCTGGTGGTCATCTACGAGGAGAACCACAGCTTCGACAACCTCTACGGCGGCTGGGGGCCGGTCAACGGCCAGCATGTGATCGGCCGGTCCGACGCGGACGCCGCCCACACGACGCAGGTTTCGCAGGCCGGCACCCCCTACTCCTGCTTGAAGCAGAACGACGTCAACCTCGATGCCGACGTCAATGCCTCGGCGGCTCTCGCGCCGCTGCCCGGGTGCAACCCGGAGACCGTGACCTTCCCGACCGGGTCGACAACGTCGTACAAGAGCCACTTCGCCAACAGCCCGTTCGGCATCGACGCGTTCATCCCCCCGACCGCCACCACGTGCCCGGTCCCGACCGAGCTGTTCAGTCACCCCAACGGCGTGCTGAACGGCGCGGGCCTGTCCGGCGGGTGCACCCGCGACCTGGTGCACCGGTTCTACCAGGAGCAATACCAGCTCAATGGCGGCGCGCAGAACCGCTACGTCACCGGCAGCGACGGGGTCGGGCTGGCGATGGGCTACTACGAGACGCAGCAGCTGCCGATTTACCGCTACCTGCATGGCGCGGGCGCCCCCCACTACGTCCTGGCCGACGGCTTCTTCCAGGCCGCGTTCGGCGGGTCCTACCTCAACCACCAGTTCCTCGTGGCCGCCCAGCCGCCGCTGTTTCCCAACTCCACCCGCAACGCGGTCCTCGACGCCAGCGGCAACGCGAGCGCCGAGCCGCTCTACCAGCCGACCCGGGCGGTCGTCGACGGCGCGGTGACCCAGAAGTGCGGCCAGCCGACAACGGTCACCGGACGCGCCTGCGGCGACTGGGCGGTCAACACGCTGCAGCCGGGAGCGGCGCCGTTCGGCGCCTTCGGCGCCCGGCAGCCACTGATCGACAACGGCAGCCGGGCCCTCACCATCGGTGACCGGATGAGCGACGCCGGTGTGAGCTGGGCCTGGTACGCCGGGGGCTGGGACAACGCCGCGGGAAATGTCGGGGGTCGCGGCTGGACCAACGGAACCGGCACCCCCTGCACCGACCCGAACGCCCTGCCGAATCCGAAGAACCCGGCCATCAACTGCGCCGACCGGTCGTTCCAGTTCCACCACCAGCCATTTGCCTACTACTCGCGCTACGCCCCCGGCACCGTCGGGCGGGCGCAGCACCTCAAGGACGAGGAGGACTTCCTGGCGGCCGTGCGCAAGGGCAAGCTCCCGCGGGTCAGCTTCGTCAAGCCGCTGGGCAGCGAGAACGAGCACCCCGGCTACGCCAGCGAGCCCAACGGAAGCAACCACCTGGTCGAACTGCTCACGGCGATCACCGAAGGGCCCAAGGCGAAGGACACCGTCGTGGTCGTGACCTATGACGAGTTCGGCGGGCAGTGGGACCACGTCACCCCGCCGGGGCAGGGCGGCAAGGCCGGCCCGGCCGACCTGTTCGGCCCGGGCAGCCGGATCCCGGCGCTGGTCGTCGGCCGCGGGCTCGAGCGCTCCGGCGTGGACCACTCGACCTACGACACCACCTCGATCATGGCCACCATCGAGCATCAGTTCCGACTGGCTCCGGTCGACCACCCGGACGGGATCGTTCCGCGGGACCGCCTCGTCGCCGACCTCGGCCACGCGGTCGCGATCGGTCGCGGTGACGACGACCACCGGGGGCGCCAGCGCGACCGCTAAGGAGGACGGCCGGCGGCTGCGGGGAGCCGATTCCATGATCGTGAAACCTTCGAGCGAGAGGGGCACCCATTTGTTTCACGATCATGGACGGGGCGGCGCGCGGGGCGTCAGTCCCGCCACAGGCTGAAACCCGGCCGGGACCGCGGACCGGTTGGGGGGTGCCGGTCGGCTGTGCGAGGCTGGCGGGGTGATCATCGGAGTGGGCATCGACGTGGTCGACATCGCGCGCTTCACCGCCACACTGCAGCGCACCCCAAGCCTCGCGCAACGGTTGTTCACCGAGGCCGAACAAGTGCTGTCCGAAGCGTCGCTAGCGGCCCGGTTTGCGGCCAAGGAGGCGCTCGCCAAGGCCCTGGGTGCCCCCGTCGGGCTGTGCTGGCACGACGCCGAGGTGCACACCGGCGAGGACGGGCGCCCACACCTGTCGATGCGGGGAACCGTCGCGGCCCGGGCCGACCTGCTCGGCGCCCGTTCGACCCACCTGTCGATCAGCCACGACGCCGGCATCGCCTCCGCCGTGGTGGTGGTCGAGCAATGAGGCGGCTCTACGACGTCGGGCAGGTTCGCGCCGCCGAAGCGCCGCTGCTGGCCGGCCTGCCCGAGGGCGTCCTGATGGCTCGGGCGGCGGCCGGGTTGGCCGGGGTGTGCGCTGGGCTCTTGGGTCGCCCGCCCGGCCGCGGCGTCTATGGCAGCCGGGTCGTGCTGCTCGTCGGGCACGGCAACAACGGCGGCGACGCTCTCTACGCCGGTGCGGCCCTGGCCCGCCGCGGGGCCCGGGTCGACGCGGTGCTGGTCGGTGCGGTGCCAGACGGTGCGGTGCCAGACGGTGCGGCGCCGGTCGGTGCGGTGCCAGACGGTGCGGCGCTCGTCGGTGCGCCGCCGGACCGTCCGGTGCAGGACGGGGCGAGCGCCGCCCATGCGGGGGGGCTCGGTGCGCTGCGAGAGGCCGGGGGGCGAGTGTGGCCAGCCGAGTCGAGCGGCACCGTCCCGGGTGCGGCGGAAGAGTTGCTCGACGCCGCGGACCTGGTCGTGGACGGCATCGTGGGCATCGGGGGGCGCGGCGGCCTGCGCCCGGCCGCCGCCATGCGGGTCGAGCGCGCCGATCGCTCCGCTGCACTCGTGGTCGCGGTCGACGTGCCCAGCGGTGTGGATGCCTCGACGGGCGAGGTCGAGGGGTCGGCCGTGACGGCGGACGTCACCGTGACGTTCGGTGCGTTCAAGCCGGGCCTGGTGGTCGACCCTGGCGCCTCCCGGGCCGGGGTGGTCCAGCTGGTGGACATTGGCCTCGCCCTGGCCGACCGGGCCGCGGTCGGCGAGGTGCTGGCGGCCCGCGACGTCGCCGCGCTGCTGCCGCGGGCGAGCGCTGAGTCGGACAAGTACCGCCGCGGCGTGCTCGGGGTCGCCGCCGGCTCCGACCGGTTCACCGGCGCCGCCGTGCTTTGCGTCGGTGGCGCCCTGCGGGGCGGGGCCGGCATGGTCCGCTACGTCGGGGACGACACGCCGACGGCGCTGGTGCGCGCCCACTGGCCGGAGGTGGTCGTGGGCACCGGTCCCGTGCAGGCCTGGGCTGTCGGCTCGGGGGCTGGAGACGGGGCGGCCGAGCGGCTACAGGCGGCGTTCGATGACGACGTACCCGTCCTGGTCGACGCGGACGCATTATCGGCGTTCTCCGGCCGGCGGGGCCATGCGGAGCGGGTGCTGCTGACACCGCACGCCGGTGAGCTGGCCCGGCTGCTCGACGTGGACCGCGCGGACATCGAGGCTCGGCGGCTCGAGCACGCGCGGCGCGCCGCCGTCACTCTCGACGCGGTGGTGCTGCTCAAGGGCTCGACGACGATCGTGGCGCACCCGGACGGGCGGGTGCGGGTCAACCCCACCGGCACGCCGGCGCTGGCGACCGCCGGCAGCGGGGACGTGTTGGCCGGCCTGTGCGGCGCGCTGATGGCCGGTGGGCTCGCTCCGCTGGACGCCGGATCGGTCGGTGCCTGGTTGCACGGTCTGGCCGGCCGGCTCGCGGGCGATGGCGGCGTGCCGATGCTCGCGCAGGACCTGGTCGAGGCGCTGCCGCGCGCCCTGCGGGCTCTGGGAGACTTGCCGTTGTGACTCAACGCCTGCATGCCCGAGCGACCATCGACCTCGCCGCCATTCGTGACAACGTCACCGCGCTCCGCTCGCGCACCACGGCGGAGGTGCTCGCGGTCGTCAAGGCCGACGCCTACGGGCATGGCCTCGTCCCGTGCGCCGCGGCCGCGGTGCAGGCCGGGGCCAGCTGGCTCGGCACCGCCCTGCTGCAGGAGGCGCTCGAACTGCGGGCCGCTGGGATCACCGAGCCGCGGATGCTGGCCTGGCTGATGGGCCCCGGCGAGGCCTGGGCCGAGGCGATCGCCGCGGATATCGACGTGTCGGTCAACGCGCCGTGGGCACTGGCCGAGGTCGCCGCCGCGGCCGCGACCGCCGGCCGCGCGGCACGCGTCCATCTCAAGATCGACACCGGCCTGAGCCGGGCAGGTGCGACGCGGGCCGACTGGGCCGACCTGGTGGCTGCGGCGACCAAGGCCGAGGCCGACGGGACGATCTCGGTCGTCGGGGTGTGGTCCCACTTCGCCTACGCCGACGCGCCCGGGCACCCGACGATTGCCGCACAGGCCGAGGTGTTCCTCGGGGCAGTGGCTGACGCCGAGCGCGCCGGACTGCATCCGCAGGTGCGCCACCTGGCCAACTCAGCCGCTACGCTCACCGCCCCGCAGCACCACTTCGACCTGGTGCGACCGGGCCTCGCGGTCTTCGGCCTCTCGCCGGTGCCCGAGGTTGGCGGCCCAGAGGCCTACGGGCTGCGCCCCGCCATGACGCTGTCCGGCTCGATGATCATGGTCAAGCGGATCCCCGCGGGCAGTGGGGTGTCCTACGCCCACACCTACCGCACCGAACGCGAGACGACGGTGGGCGTGGTGCCGATGGGCTACTCCGACGGCATTCCCCGCGCCGCCGGAAACGTCGGTCCGCTCTGGGCCGCGGGCCGGCGCCGGACGGTGGCAGGGACCGTGTGCATGGACCAGTTCGTGGTCGACCTCGGCGACGATCCGGCTGCGGCGGGCGACGAGGTGGTGCTGTTCGGGCCGGGCGACGCCGGCGAGCCGACGGCGCAGGACTGGGCCGTGGCGACCGGCACCATCTCCTACGAGATCGTGACCCGCGTCGGCGTGCGGGTGCCTCGGGTTTATGTCGGCGGCAGCGGCGCCGTCGGGACGGCATGAGCTCGCTGCCGGAGATCGGGTCGTGGGGCAAGCGGGTCGCGCTGTTCGGTGGGGCGGCGGCCGTCGTCGCGGGTGGAGCGGCGGTCGGGTTCGCGGTGGATCGCTATGCCGGGGGCCGCTCGTTCCGCGGCGGGGAAACCGAGGCCGACGAGCCGCTGGGACAGCTGCGGGGCCGAGTCGTGCCGGTGACCACCGACGACGGCGTCGCCCTTCACGTCGAGGTCGAGGAGGCGCCCGACGCGGGCGCCGTCACGGTCATCTTCTGCCACGGCCTAGCGCTGGACCAGGGCGCCTGGCACTACCAGCGCCGCGACCTGGACGACCTGGGCAGGCTGGTCCTGTGGGACCAGCGCGGGCACGGCCGGTCTGGCCGCGGCGACAAGGCCCACACCAGCATCGACCAGCTGGGCCGGGACCTGCTTGCGGTGATCGAGGCGACGGCCCCGCACGGGCCGATCGTGTTGATCGGCCACTCCATGGGCGGCATGACGGTCATGGCGCTCGCCGACCAGCAACCAGAGTTGTTCGGTTCGCGGATCGTGGGGGTCGCCCTGGTGGCGACCTCGCCGGGCCGGCTCGCTGAGTTCAGCCTCGGAGTGCCGGCCGCGGCCGGCCGGGCGTTGTGGCGGCTGGCGCCCACGGCCCTGTCGGCGCTGCACCGCCGACCCCAGCTGGTCAGCCGGGGGCGCCAGCTCGGCAGCGACGTGCAGTACGTGCTGACCAAGCGCTACGCCTTCGCCACCGACGTCCCGCCGTCCCTGGTCCACTTCGTGGGGGCCATGCACGAGCAGACCCCGCTCGACGTGCTGGCCGAGTTGTTCCCCGCGTTCGATTCGCATGACAAGCTGGACGCACTGGACGTGCTCAACGGCGTCGAGACGTTGATCCTGGTTGGCGAGGGTGACCTGATGACGCCCGCCAGCCACAGCCGGGCCATGCTCGAGAGCGTGCCGGGCGCCGAGTTGGTGGTGCTGCCGGAGGCCGGCCACATGCTGATGCTCGAGCACCCCGACATCGTCACCGACCATCTCCGGGCGCTGGTCGAGCGGGCGTTGCGGTCGGGCGCGGCGGCGTGACAGGTCTCGCCCCGGCCGCGGCAGCGCCGCTGTCGACCAGCTGGATGGAGCTGGCCGAGGCCGCCCGCGCGTGTACGGCGTGCCCCGACCTGGTCACCAGCCGCACCCAGGTCGTGCCTGGCGCGATTCCCGAAGCGTCCGACGTACTGGTGATCGGCGAGGCGCCGGGCGCACAGGAGGACCTGGCGGGGAAGCCGTTCGTCGGCCGGTCCGGTCAGCTACTCGACCGGTTGCTCGCCGAGGCCGGCCTGCCCCGCGACCTAGTGGCGGTGACCAACGTGTGCAAGTGCCGCCCGCCGGGCAACCGCACGCCGAGCCGGCCCGAGGTGACCGCGTGCCGGCCGTGGCTGCACCGGCAGATCGAGCTGCTGGATCCGCTGCTTATCCTGGCGCTCGGCGGCACTGCGGCGCGGTGGTTCTTCGGGCCGTCGGCGCGGATCGTCACCTTGCGCACGACTGCGCAGACCCACCAGGGGCGACCAGTTCTGGTGAGCTACCACCCCTCGGCGGCGATCCGGTTCGGCCCCTCGGGCGCGCCGCTCGCCGCGCTGCGCAACGACCTCGCGGCGGCGGCCCGGCTGCGGGACGAGCTGCGCTCGGGTAGGGCGGGGGCTGGGGTTGGGGACCGTCCGTGACCGAGGGTGGGGAGGGAGCCGAATCGGGCGGCGCCGTGGTCGTCGTGTCTACGGCCGATCTCATGCGCGACCTCGGCCGGCGGGTGGCCGGCGCCTGCCGGCCCGGCGACCTGCTGATTCTCTCCGGCGGCCTCGGCGCCGGGAAGACCACGTTCGTCCAAGGACTTGGCGTCGGACTCGGGGTCCGCGGGCCGATCACGTCGCCGACGTTTGTCATCGCGCGGGTGCACCCGCCGCGGAGCGGGGGGCCGGCGCTCCTGCACGTGGACGCCTATCGCCTGGGTGGGCTCGACGAGGTCGAGGATCTCGATCTGGACACCTCGCTGGCGGAGGCGGTGACCGTCGTCGAATGGGGGCAGGGTCTGGTCGAGCAGCTCGCCGAAGACCGCCTCGAGATCAGCATCGAGCGATCGACGGGGACGGGCGGCGGCGACACGCGCCGGGTGCGGATCCGCGATGTCGGAGCACGGTGGGGTCTGCGCCGACCTGAGCTGGCTCATCTGATCGCCGCCGGCGAGCTCACTCCTGCCACGGAACCGTTCGATCCCGCCGGCTGGGAGGTGGTGCAGACCGACGGCGACAGCGCAGAGGTGTTGGAGGCGCTTCGAGGCACGCGATAGTGCTGGTCTATCTGGAGCTTTTGGCCCCGGTGTCATGGCAGAGTTCCGACCGGCCAGATCGCCGCGCGGCAGGACCGTGTCGCGGGGAACCATCGGGTCTGATCGTGCGGGAGGGATGAGGGCGTGCTCGTGCTCGCGTTGGACACCGCGACGGCGTCGGTGACCGTCGCTGTCGCCGACATCGGGACGCTGTCGGCGCCAGCCGCCTCGTGCCGCGTGCTGGCCGAGGTCACGGCCGACGGCGCCCGACGCCACGGCGAGGCGCTGGCGCCGGCGATCGCCGCAGCCCTCGAGCAGGCAGGTGTCGACCGGCGCCAGATCGAGGCCGTCGCCGCCGGGGTCGGACCCGGCCCGTTCACCGGACTGCGGGTGGGGCTGGTCACCGCCCGGATGCTGGGCGCGGCACTCGAGGTGCCGGTGCTGGGCGTGTGCACCCTCGACGTACTCGCCCTGGGTTCGGGGTTGACCGGGCCCTTCCTCGTCGCGACCGACGCGTTGCGCAAGGAGGTCTACTGGGCGGCCTACGACGGCGGGACTGAGGCCGCGGGAGCGCATACCGCCGCGCCGATCCGGGTCGGCGGGCCCGGCGTGGCCAGTCCCGCCGACGTCGCGACCACCGGCCCGGTGGTGGGCGAGGGCGCAGCGCGCTACCCCGAGGCGCTCCCCGATGGGCGCTCGCCGCGACTCCCGTCGGCCGCGACGCTGTGCCGGTGGGTGGCGCTGGGTCGCGAGACGGTGCCGCCCGCACCTCTCTACCTGCGGCGCCCCGACGCCGCCGAGCCCGGGGCCGGCGCCGGCAAACGGGTGCTGGGCAGGTGACCGGCGGGTCAGCGACCGCGCGGAGCGCAGCGCCGTCGCGGGCCGTGCTGCGCCGGATGCGGTGGTGGGACATCGCGCCCGCCCGCGACATCGAGCAGGCCCTGTTCCCCGACCCGTGGTCGGTCGAGACGTTCTGGTCCGAGCTGGCAGGGGTGCCCGACACCCGCCACTATCTGGTCGCCGAGCACGAAGGCCGGGTGGTGGGTTACGCCGGGCTGTTCGCGACGCGTCCGCAGGCCGACGTACAGACCCTGGCCGTCGCGCCCGGCCAGCAGGGCGCAGGGCTCGGGGGCCGACTCCTGCAGGCGCTGCTCGCCGAGGCGCTGCGGCGGCGCTGCAGCGAGGTCCTGCTCGAGGTCCGCGCCGACAACGGGCCGGCCCGGGCGCTCTACGCGCGCCACGGCTTCGAGCAGATCTCGGTACGCCGTGGCTACTACTCTCCCGATGCAGCAGACGGGTTGGTCCTGCGCCGCCGGGTCGGGTCTGCGGACCCGATGAGTGGTTCGCCGTCCCTCCCGGGCGACCTCTAGGCTGCCGCGAGTGCCCTCCATCACCCGACCGATTGCCTTGGCCACTGCGGCGGCGTTCCCGGACCTGGACGAGGACGGGCCCGGCCTCCTGGCAGCCCTGGGCCGGCGCGGCCTTCGAGGTGTCCCCGTCGTCTGGACCGACACCTCCGTGGACTGGTCGGCCTACGCCGCGGTGGTGACCCGCTGCACCTGGGACTACCCGAGCCGGCGCGCCGAGTTCCTCGCCTGGGCCGAGCTCGTGTCGACCTGCACGGTGCTCGCCAACCCCGCCGACGTGCTGCGCTGGAACACCGAGAAGACCTACCTTCGGGTGCTGTCGCGGGCCGGGGTCCCGGTGGTCGACACCACCTGGCTGGAGCCGGGCGATCCCTTTGCGCCACCCCCCGCCGGGGAGTACGTCGTGAAGCCCGCGGTCTCGGGCGGGGCGAGGGACACCAACCGCTACGCCGCGGGCAGCCACGACGCCATTGCGGCCCGCCATGTCGCCCACCTGCACGCTGCCGGACGGACGGTGATGGTTCAGCCCTACCTGGACTCCGTCGACCAGCACGGAGAGACGGCGATGCTCTACTTCGCCGGTCAGCGCAGCCACGCCGTCCGTAAGGGCCCCGTACTGGAGGAGGCGATGAGGTCGGTGACCGGCGCCTACAAGGGGGGACAGGTCGACTCTCGCGACGCCAGCCCGGCCGAGCGAGGGGTCGCCGACGAGGTGCTGGACGCTGTGGCCGCCAGCGACGAGCTCGGCAACCTGGCTCGTGGGGCGCTGACCTACGCCCGGGTGGACCTCGTGCCCGGCCCCGACGGGTCTCCCGTCCTGCTCGAGCTCGAGCTCACCGAGCCAGCGATGTTCCTCACCTATGACAGCCTTGCGGCCGACCGGTTCGCGATCGCCATCGCGGCGCTGGTGCGTCGGTGAGGCCGCCGGCCGGCCCGGCGACCAACGCCGACGGGCCCGTGGTCCTTGGGATCGAGACCTCGTGCGACGAGACGGGCGTCGGCCTGGTGCGCGGGCACACGTTGCTCGCCCAGGCGCTCGCGTCCAGCGTCGAGGAACACGCCCGGTTCGGCGGCGTGGTGCCCGAGGTCGCCAGCCGCGCCCACCTGGAGGCGATGGTGCCCATGGTGGAGCGGGCGATCGACGGAGCCGGGCTGCGCCTGTCCGATGTCGACGCGGTGGCCGTCACGAGCGGGCCGGGTCTGGCCGGCGCGCTGCTTGTCGGCGTCGCCGCGGCCAAGGCGCTCGCCCTGGCGCTAGACGTGCCGATCTACGGTGTCAACCACCTCGCCGCGCACATCGCCGTCGACCAGCTCGAGCACGGCCCGCTGCCGGAGCCGTGCATCGCGCTGCTGGTGTCCGGCGGTCACTCCTCGCTGCTGTTCGTCGAGGACGTCACCGACAACATCAACCCGGTCGGCGCGACCCTCGACGACGCGGCCGGCGAGGCGTTCGACAAGGTCGCCCGCGTGCTCGGGCTGCCCTTCCCCGGCGGCCCGCACGTGGACCGGGAGGCCCGCTCGGGGGACCCGGCCTACGTCGTGTTCCCCCGCGGTCTTACCGGCCATCGTGACCAGGCGCAGCATCGTTACGACTTCTCCTTCTCCGGGCTCAAGACCGCGGTCGCGCGGTGGGTCGAGACCCGGGAGGCGACCGGGGAGCCGGTGCCGCTGGCCGACGTCGCGGCCTCGTTCCAGGAGGCTGTGGTGGACGTGCTCACCCGCAAGGCGGTGCTCGCCTGCCGCGAGCAGGGCGTCGGCCACCTGCTCGTCGGCGGCGGGGTCGCCGCCAACTCCCGGTTGCGCGCCGTCGCGGCGGGGCGCTGCGAGGAGGCGGGCATCGCGCTGCGGCTGCCCCGGCCGGGGCTGTGCACCGACACCGGCGCGATGGTCGCCGCGCTCGGTGCCGAGCTGGTCGCACGCGGTGTGGCCCCGTCCACGCTCGACCTGCCGGCCGACTCATCCATGCCGGTCACCCGGGTGGTGGCCTGACCGAGCACCGTCAACGCACCGTAGCCGGCTCGACGACCAGCACCGCCGGCTCGCCGGCCACCCGGGTCAGCACGACCGTGGCCTGCGCCGGCCCGGCCAGCCGCAGCTGGCGGCGCAGCGCCTCGGGCTCGATCGCCGAGCCGCGCTTCTTGACGGTGAGCCGCCCGACTCCCCGCGACCGCAGCAGCGCGCGCAGCCGCTTGAGCCCGAACGGGAGCACGTCGCTCACCTCGTACGCCGTGAGGAACGGCGTCGCCACCAGCCGGTCGGCGGTGACGTAGGCGATCGTCGGGTCGATCAGGCGGCCGTCGACCAGGGCCGCCGCCTCGGCCACCAGCCCGGCGCGGATCACCGCGCCGTCGGGCTCGTAGAGCCAGCGCCCGACCGGCCCCGCCTCGCCGCGCACGAGCCCCGTCCCGGTCAGCGTCGCTCCGCCCGGCAGCAGCGTCGCCCGCCGCGGCACGCCCGTCGACAGCGGCCCGAACCACAGTGCGCACTCGACGACGTCACCGCTGTCGGAGACCCACTGCGCCTCGGCGCCCGGCGGCAGCGCGTGGTGCGCGATGCCGGGGGCGAGCTTGGCGCCCGTCGCCGGGACGGCCGCGGCGAGCCCCAGAACGAAGGCGTACGGCGGTGACATCGCCGCCAGGTCGAACGTGCGGCCCCGGTCGCCGCGACGGGACGGGTCGATGAACACCCCCTCCCGTGCGCCGCGCCCGCGCAGGTCCAGGCCGGTGACGTCGGCGCAGCGGACCCCGGCCCGGTCGGCCAGACCCAGGGCGACCAGGTTGGCCGATGCGACGGCGCAGGTCAGCGGGTCGCGGTCCACGCCGGTCGCCGCCAGGCCCGCCGTCGCCAACGCGGGAAGGTCCCCGCCGATGCCGCAGCAC
>JBBRHF010000023.1:0-31460 GCA_038223055.1 Actinomycetes bacterium
GACCGGCGGGTGGCGGGCGCCGCCCGGCGCGGCACCGTGGAGCGGCCGGAGACCCTGGTCCGGCCGGTCGAGCGGCTGGCGATCGAGACCGAGGACCCGGTGGACCTGCTGGCGGCAGCCCCTGCAGACCCGGCAGACCCGGTTCCGGCGCTCGATGCGGCGATGGCCGCCGCATATCTCGAGCCGAGGTAGGCCCGCCACCGGGGAGCCGGTGCCTTGGCTAGTGCGGTGGCCCGGTGGCGAAGTGCTGCGACCGAGGTGCCGAGCCGGTCGACCCGGGCTTGGTCCGCAGCGACCTGCGCCTGGAGCGCGACCACCTCACGGTAGGAGCGCGTCTGCGCAGCCAGGGTGGCTGCGGCCGCGGACTTCTGCTCGGCGGCAGCGGCCGCAGTGGCCTTCGTGGCGGGTGGCTCGTGCTGCAGCGCCCACGCCGTGGAGCCGGCGAACAGCGCCGCGGCGGCGGGTGCGACCAGTGCCGCGGTGCCCCAGCGCGCCCGTGACCCGCGTCGCCTAGTCATCCGTGCCGCCCTCGTCGCCGTCGTCGCTGTCGTGGTTGACGGCTGGACGGGTGACCGCAGGGCGGATGCGTGGATGGGTGGCGATAGTCGTACGGCGGCGGGTGACGGCTTGGCGGACGCTCGCTGTGCTGGGGCGTCCGGCCGCGTGCACGGTCACCGGCGCGGCAGCGCGCCGAGCTGCGGCGGCCTCGGCGGCTGCGGTGGCTTGGGCAGCCTTCGCCTTAGCCGCTGCCACGGCCTGGCGACGCGCGACCGTTGCTCGGTCGATAGCTCGCTTAGTGGTGGCCCGGTCACGGGCGAGCCGCTCGGTCTGCGTCTGTAGGGCGGCCTGCGCCGAGGCGAGGTCGGCTCGCTGCCCGGCGTACGGGTCGACCGGTTCGGTGCGAGCGACCGGCACGGTGAGCGTGTGTCGGGCGGAGGCGTGGGTGACCACGACTGCCGTGGCCCCGGCCCCGCCGAGGATTCCGGTGGCCGCGGCTGCGGCGATGGCGATGCGATATGTCTGTTTCATGGCGCTCCTGCCGTGGGGTTGGTACTCATCCATCCTCGGCAGGTTCCTGGTCTCGCTCCAGCGCGTTAGGGCTGCGTTATCCCTCCTGTCGGCCGGGGTTACACAACACCCGTCCTGCCCGGGTTAAAGGTTGGTCGCCGCAGACGGAGACGGGCGGAAAACCGCCCATTTGACGGGGTACTAAGACCTCCGGACACTACTTTCGCTTGCCCCTTTGGGTGACATTCATATGGCCCCCACGTGAACGCAAGATGAACCCGGACGAGGACACCATGACCGTTCAGACGCTGCAGGAGTCCCGCGACAGCCTCCGGCTGTCTGAGACCCCCCAACCGCCGCTCCCCACGTCGCGGGTCGTGGGTGGCTCGGCGTCGCGCTACCTGTTCTTCACCAACGAGTGCGTCGGTCTGGGTCACCTGCGCCGCAACCTGACCCTGGCGGCCGCCGTTCAGGCAGCCGACCCGAGGGCCAGCTCGCTGGTCGTCACCGGCTGCCCGGGTGACATCGGCGCCCCCGTCGACGGGGTGGACACGCTCAAGTTGCCCGCACTGCATCGGGACCCCGCGGGCGGCTACGCGTCCCGCACCCTGGGTGCCTCGACGAACAACATCTTCGCCCTCCGGTCACAGCTGGCCATGGCCACGGCGCTTGCGTGGGACCCTGACGTGGTGGTCGTCGACAAGCTGCCGCTGGGCCTGGGCGACGAGCTGCTGCCCACGCTGACCGCACTGCGCTGGCACGGCACCGCGCGCATCGTGCTGGGCCTGCGCGACATCGAGGACGACCCCGCCGCTGTGCGGCACAAGTGGGAGCGGGCCGGAACGCTCAAGGTGCTGCGCGATCTCTACGACGAGGTGCTGATCTACGGTCCCGAGGGTGGCATGGACGCCCTGCACTGCGCGGGCGGCGAGGACCTCGGCCTCCCGGTGCGCCACGTCGGCTACGTCGGTGCGGCCCTGCCCGAGGCGGGGCCCGCGGATCTGCCGCCGGGCTACCTGCTGGTCACCACCGGCGGGGGCGCCGACGGCTACACCGTGGCCCGCACAGTCATCGACGCGGCGCGCCACGCACCGATCGGCGCGCCCGTGGTCGTGGTCGCCGGCCCGCTGATGGCGCCCGAGCAGGTGGCGTCGTTGGAGGACAGCGCGCGCGGTCTCGACGTCCGGGTGATGACCTCCCGGCGTGACCTCGCCGCCGTCGTCGTCGGCGCGCGAGCCGTGGTTTGCATGGCCGGCTATAACACGGTGTCGGAGGTGCTGCGGGCCGGCAAGCCGACCCTGCTCGTGCCGCGGGTGCGGCCCAGCAGCGAGCAGCTCATCCGGGCGACGGCGCTGGCCGAGAGGGGTGACGCGCGCATGCTGCACCCCGACACGCTCAGCACAGCCACGATGTCGGGCGCCCTCGCCGACCTGCTGCACCGGCCGGCGCCCCAGGTTGACAGGACCGACTACGACGGTGCCACCCGGGCCGCAGCGGCTCTGACCACGATGGCACGACGATGAGCCCCTCGACTCCGAACGTCAGCGCGTTCCCGACGGCGCAGGGCCCGACAGATCAGGGCCGGACAGATCAGGGCCCGACAGATCAGGGCACGACAGATCACGGCCCGGCAGCGCCGCTGCCCGGCCGGCCGGCCGACGGGGCGGCTGGGCGGCTCATGCGGGCGCTGGTCACCGACCATTCGGGCGCGCTGGTCGGCGCGGCCTTAGCCACGATCCTGATCACCGTCGCTGACTTGGCGGCGCCGTGGCCGCTCAAATGGGTCATCGACATGGTCTTCAACGGGCGCACCGGCCGGTTCGCCCTGAACGCCGCGGACTACCGCGTCCTGGCCGCCGTCGCGGCCGTGACGGTCCTCGTCTCGCTGGTGAGTGCCGTCGGCACCTATGCCAGCGAGCTGTGGCTGCGCCGCGCGGGGGAGCGCATCTCTCACGACCTGCGAACCCGCACCTATACCCACCTGCAGCGGCTCTCCCTCGCCTTCCACGATCGTCGCCAGAAGGGCGAGCTGGTCACCCACATCACCGAAGACTCCAACCGGGTCGGTGAGGCCTTCTCCGACTCCCTCGGCACCGTCGCGCAGGCCGCCCTGACGATGGTCGGCATGCTCGTGGTGAGCCTGTGGCTGGATCCGGTGCTCGGCCTCGCGCTCGCCGCCGTCGTACCCGCCCTCGCCCTGGTCACGGTGCACTACCGCCGTCGGGTCCGGATGGCCTCGCGCCGCCAACGCGCCCGCGACGGCGAGATCGCCTCGCTCGCCGCGGAAAGCCTGTCGGCCATCCGGCTGGTGCAGGCCTACGGGGGCGGGGACTTCGAGCAGGACCGCGTCCACGAGCAGAGCGAGCAGCGTCGCCAGAGCGGGGTGGAGGTCGCCATCCTGGAGGCTCGCTTCGCCGGCCTGGTCGACGTGCTCGGCTCGGTGGCGATGGCCGTGGTGATCGTGCTCGGCGCCGTCCGCGTCTCCACCGGCGCCCTGTCCGCCGGTGCGATCGTCGTCTTCGCGCAGTACGCCCGCAAGCTCTATCGCCCCCTCAAGGACATCGCCAAGCACACCGCCAAGATCTCCAAGGCGATGGCGCGGGCCGAGCGCATCGCCGAGGTGCTCGCCGCCGACGAGGTGCTCGAGGACCGCGTCGGGGCACACGCCCATGGCCGGGCCGTCGGGGTGCTCGAGCTCGCCGATGTCGATTTCGACTACACCCCAGGCCGGTCGGTTCTGCAGCAGCTCTCGCTCCAGGTGCCGGCGGGCAGCAGGGTCGCCGTGATCGGCCCCTCCGGGGCAGGCAAGTCGACGGTGGGCGCGCTGATCGCCCGGTTCTACGACCCGGTGCGTGGCCGCGTCAGCCTGGACGGTCGCGACCTGCGCGACTGCTCGCTGCGCTGGGTGCGCCACCAGGTGGGCGTGCTGCTGCAGGACACCGTCCTGCTGACCGGGAGCATCGCGGAGAACATCGCCTACGGCACCGACGCCACCCCCGACCAGATCCGGGCGGCGGCCGTCGCGGCCGACGCCGACGCGTTCATCAACGAGTTGCCGGGCGGCTATGACCACCCGCTGGGACCCCAGGGCGTCGGCCTGTCCGGCGGCCAGCGCCAGCGGCTCGGCATCGCCCGCGTGCTGCTGCGCGACCCTCCGGTGCTGCTGCTGGACGAGCCGACCACCGGCCTGGACGCGGCCAGCGAAGCCCTCGTGATGGGTCGCCTGGAGGTCCTGATGGAGGGCCGTACGACGGTGATGGTGACCCACTCGATGGCCCTGGCCGCGCGGGCCGACCGGGTCGTCGTGCTCGACGGCGGTCGGATCGTCCAGGACGGCCTGCCCGGGGAGCTGCTCTCCCTGCCCGGCCCGTTCCGCCGGTTGGCCAAGGAGCAGGGACTGATCGACGGGCCGCGCCCGCGCCCGATGGTCGAGGGTGCCTGAGTCGGTGTTCGAGCTCACTCCCGAACCCCCGCTGTTCGCCGGTGTCCGCCTTGACCACCCCTTCGCCGCACAGGTCGACGTGCTGCGCGAGGCCGTGGCCGGGCACCTGGCTGGGGAGCGGGGGGTCCGCCTGACGGGGACCCGCCATGTGCGTAGCGCCGAGCTCAAGGGCCGTCGCCTGCCGCCGGGTTCGGGACCGGGCGCCTTCGAGCTGGTTCGGGTCTACTGCTCGCTGCAGACCTGGCACCCCTGCGACGGCGTCCCGTTCGTGGCGTCGACGCTGCACTGGGCGCCGGGAACGGGATCGAGGTGGGCCGAGCTAGCGGACGAGCCCTATCTTGGCGATCTCGAGGCGCTCCTGCGCGATCAGGGACTCCTCCCTGACGCACAAGGCCGCGTCGAGGTGCTTCGCTACGTGCCGACCCGGCGGTTTACCGTGCTCGCCGCCGGTGCCGTCACCAAGGTCAAGCGTCCGTCTAAGCTGCTCGACTCGGCCGACCGCGTCGCTGCCGTCGTGGCCGCCGCAACCGGAACGGACGTTCGGGTGCCGGCCCCGCTCGGCGTGGACGTCGAGCGCGGCAGCTACGCGCAGGCGCAGGTCGTGGGTGACTCGATGGCCGAGCTCGCGTCCGGCTCGGCCAACGACCTGCTCGCCGAGGCCGGCGCGGTGCACGCGGCCTTCCACGCCCTCACCGCGCCGGGCCTGCCGGCACCGGAGACCGCCGGCGCTGCCACCACCTCGACCGCGGCGGCGGTACGCCGCGACGCGGACTGGGCCGCCTTCTTCCGCCCCGAGCTCGCCGAGCTGCTCGCCGCCACCCGCGACCTGCTGGTCGGGACGGCGCCCGCACCGAGCGCCGCCGTGATGGGGACCTGCCACGGTGACCTCGTGCCCTCGCACCTGCTGGCCGCCGACGACGGCTGGACGATCATCGACCTCGACCTGGCCCATCGCGGCGACCGCTACCGCGACCTGGCTCTGTTCCTGGCCGGTCTGCCCGGCGACGTGGCCGCGCTCGCGGACGGCACCGCGCCCCCGGGGGCACTGGCCGCGGCGGAGAGCGCGTACCTCACGTCGTACGCCCATGGGTGGGGCCGGACGCTGGACCCGCGCCGGCTGGCCTGGCACCGGGCCGCCGCGGAACTGCGTCATCTGGCGCTGATGTTCAGCAAGGACACGCTGCGCCCGGGCGCGGTCGAGCGCATCGTGAGCGTTCTCGAGGAGACCTGCGCGGTGTTGGCTGACCCGCGGGCCAACGCCTCGTGAACCAGGCTGAGCATCACCCCGGTCCGGTGGCCCCGACGACGTCGAACCGCCCCCTGCCGCCCGATCCGGTCGAGCGATTGCTCCGGCTGGGATCCACGCTCGCCCACGCCGAACTGACCGCCGGCGCCGCCCGCCCGGACGGGCTGCGGCTCACCCGCGCACAGCTCGGGTCCGTCGCGACCTCCCTGTTGGTGCGCGACCGGTCCGAGGCCGAATGGGTGCTGCATTGGCCGGTCGGCGCTCAGGCCGCGGCCTGGCGGTGGCCGCAGGACCCCGAGCTGCCGGTCCTGCGGCGGACCGACGCCGTGCACACGCTGCTCGTCGACCCGGGCTGGGAGCCTGCGGTGCCAGCCGGTGCGCTCGGGGCCGTGGATCGCGTCGGCTACCGGCCCGGACGGCGGGCGACGTTTCGGGTCGAGAAGGGGTCGCGCAGCTACCTGCTCAAGCTTGCCTGCGCGGCTGACCGGCCGGGCCTGCTGCGCGCCGGCCGCGTTGCCGCCGCGATGCCGGCCTGGGCCCAGCGGGCAGTGGCGCACCACCCGGGGTGGGGAGCGTCGCTGTTCGAGTTCCTGCCAGGGTTGCCCCTCGACCGGTTGGCTCCGGACGCCCGCGGCGCACCGCTTGTCGCCCTGCCGGAACTGCTGGTGGCGCTGCACGGCACCGATGCGGCCGACCTTCCTCCGTGGGACGCCGATCAGCCGATCCGCAAGCTGGAGGCGCTGACCGCTGCCGTCGCCCCCACCGCTTCCGACGTCGCGGCGGTGGCTCGGCCGGTGACGGAGCGAATCGCCGCGCGCCTCGCCGTACGCCGTGGGCGGGGTGTCGTCATCCACGGTGACCTCTCGCTGCGCAACCTGGTCTGGGACGCCTCCGTGCCGCCCGGACTGCCGGCACTCGGGGTCATCGATTGGGACAGTGCAGCGATCGGGCCACGGGAAGCCGACCTGAGCCCGCTGGTCGGGCTGCTCGGGCCCGCCGCGGGCGACCTGGTGGCGGCCTATGAGCGGGCCGGCGGGCACCCGTTGAACCGGGACCTGCTCGACGCCCTTGTGCTGGCCAATCGGCTGGTCCGCACGCTGCGACACACCGCGTCCGGGCGCATCACACCCGTCCAGGCCCGGGAGCGGGCCGTGGCCATCGGCGCCGCTCTCGATCCGACGCCGACACCGGGGACCGCCAACCGGGTGATCTTCGGCCAACCCGGCACCGCATGAGGGCGGATGGCCCTACTCTGGCGGGAGCCGGTCAGCCGACGTCGTAGGACCAACGACCGCTAGTAGACGACCGGGCCATGGCACATGCTCAGGATGGGCCGGCGACCGTCGGGACCGACAACCAGGTGGGTGCAGAAGAACGTGACGACCCAGACCGCGGCGACCGAGCCCGCGTCGGCACCGCCAGGCCCGCCTCCGTGGCGCACCATGGCCGACGGGCGTCGGAAACTGGAACGCCGACCTGCGCCGACCATCTGGCGGGCGGTCTCGGTGTTCTGCCTCGCCAGCTCGCTGGCCCTGGTGACCATCCTGCTGATCGGGGCCTTCGTGAGCCGCGGAGCCGCCGACGGCGAGGCTCTGCGCGATGCCCGCGCGGCGACCAACCTGCTGGCCGACTCGGTGGTCCAGCCGGCGCTCGAGGACGCCCTGCTCGTCGGCGACAAGGGCGCGATCGCGCGCCTCGATGCCATCGTCACGCAACGCGTCCTGACCCAGTCGCGGGTGCGCGTGAAGCTGTGGACGGTTGGCGGCGTCATCGTCTACTCCGACGAGCCCCGGCTGGTCGGCCGGCAATTCTCGATCGACGAGGAGGAGAAGGAAGCCCTGCGCGGGGGTCCTGCAGTAGCCGAGCTGAGCAAGCTCGGCGCCCGGGAGAACGTCTTCGAGCGGTCCCAGGGCCAGCTGCTCGAGGTCTATCGCAACGTCGAGACGCCCAACGGCACGCACCTGCTCTTTGAGACCTACTCGCGCTACTCCCAGGTCACCGCGCGGCGCGGCGAGGTCTGGCGGGCCTTCGCCCCGATCACCATCGGAGCGGTGCTGTTGCTGCAACTGTGCCAGCTGCCGCTGGCCTGGACCTTGGTGCGGCGGCTGCGCGCCGCTCAACGTGAGCGCGAGCGGCTGCTCCGGCAGGCCATCGACGCCTCCACGGACGAGCGTCGCCGGATCGCCGGAAACGTCCATGACAGCGTCGTCCAGGGCCTCGCCGGCGCCTCGTTCGTGATCGCGGGCGCTGTCGACGTCGTCGAGCGGGGGGGCCTGCCGACGGTCGCTCACGAGTTGCGCGACGCGTCCGCGGGCATTCGGGAGAGCATCCGCGGGCTGCGCTCGATGCTGGTCGAGATCTATCCACCCAGCGTCTCGGTCGGGGGCCTGTCGGCCGCCTTGCACGACCTCGTCTCCCCGCTGCGCGCGCAGGGCATCGACGCCAAGGCCGCCACGCCCGCCAGCGTGGAGCTGCCCCGGGACGTGGAGGCGCTGATCTTCCGAGTCGCCCAGGAGACGTTGCGCAACGTGGCCCAGCACTCGGGTGCCCGCACCGCGACGCTGACCCTCGAGGCCACATCGTCGATCGCTACCCTGGAGGTCGCCGACGACGGCGCGGGGCTCGTCGTCGACGACGCGCTGGGTCGCCGCGACGGCCACGTGGGCCTGCAGGTCCTGCGCGATCTCGCCGAGGAGGCCGGTGCCCTGTTGCAGATCGCATCCGCGCCCGGTCAAGGCGCCCGAGTCCGGCTGGAGGTTCCCCTCACGTGATCCGCGTCCTGCTGGTCGATGACCACAAGCTGGTGCGGGCCGGTTTGCAGTCCCTGGTCGACTCCGCCGCGGACCTGACCGTCGTGGGCGCGGCTTCCGACGGCGAGGAGGCCGTGCGTCTGGTTGCCGAGCTCGACCCGGACGTCGTGCTGATGGATTTGTCCATGCCGGGCATGGACGGCCTCGAGGCGACCCGGCGGATCAGCGCGCGCCATCCCGACGTGCAGGTGCTGGTGCTGACCTCGTTCTCCGACGGTGACCGGGTGCGCGGTGCTCTCGATGCCGGCGCCGTGGGTTACCTGCTCAAGGACGCCGACCCGCAGGAGCTGCTCGACGGCGTCCGGGCCGTCATCCGCGGCGAGTCCCCCCTAGACGCACGGGCCGCCCGGGCGATGCTGCAGGTGCGCCCCGCCGCCCGCGGCGATGACCTCACCGACCGCGAGCGCGAGGTGCTGGAGCTGATCACCCGTGGGATGGCCAACAAGCAGATCGCCCACGCCTTGAACATCAGCGAGCGCACGGTCAAGGCCCATGTCGGCAGCATCTTCCAGCGCATCGGCGTCGCCGACCGCACGTCGGCTGCCATGTGGGCCGAACGCAACCTGCGCCCCCAGCAGTAGCCGCCGGTCCGGCGGTCAACCCAGGCGAGCCGCGGCGCGGGCGAGCAGGTCCTCCACGTCTAGGGGGCCACCCGACGTACCCAGCCGGTGTCGCTTGGCCGCCATCCGCAGGAAGGTCAGTGCCTCGTACGACGCCAGCCGGCCCAGTACCGAGGGGTCGCCGCCCCGCGCGTAGCCGGCCCGCACGGCGTCTCGGGCGTCCCGGCCGCGCTGTTTCCCCAGCCGCGTCTCGAGGTAGACCAGCAGGTTGGCCACGTCGAGGGCGGGGTCCCCGGGCGCGTGCAGATCCCAGTCCAGGACCGCGACTCGGTCACCGCGGGCCACCAGCTGGCCCAGGTGCAGGTCACGGTGCAGCGGCACGGCGGCCACGCCCACCGGTTCACGAGCCAGGGCCTCGGCGTAGATGACCTCGATCTGCCCCGCCTGCGCCGGTCGGGCCAGGGCCAGCCCGCCGGGGTCCGGCCGGCACAGGTCGCTCGCGTGCTCGGCCAGCCCGCGGGGAGCGCCCCAGCCGGGCGGCACGGCGAGCGAGTGCAGCACGGCCAGCGCCGCACCGGCTCGCTCGAGGTGGTGCGCGGCGTCCGACTCGAGCGCGAGCGCCCGGAAGGACGGCCCGTGCACCGTCTCCATCACCAGCAGCCGGAGCTCGGGATCCCAGCACAGCACCCCAGGTACGTCGAGCGCGCCGCGGCCGGACCGGGCCACCAGGGCGGCAAGGTCGCGCATCGCGGCGAAGGTGGCGGCGCCCTCGTCGTCGGGGTAGGTCTTCGCGACGGCCGTCGCGACGGTCCGCCCAGCCCGGTCGGTGACGTCGTAGAGCACGACGAAGCGGTGGTCGGCCGAGTGACTCAGGAGCTCCGCGGTCCAGGCCAGTCCCGCGTCGAGGCCCAATGCCGCGAGAGTGACCGCGGCGCCGGCTGCGAGGTCGGGCCGGGCGACCGCCTCGCCGGCCGGCACCGCGCTCACGGCCGCGGTGCCGCGCCCGGCCGCGGAACCAGCTCGAGCACCGCCTCCGCCGCCGCCCGGTTGCCGGTCTGCAGGTCGTCGCGCGCATAGCGTCCCCGCACCCCCGCCAGCCACGCCGGGTCACCGGCGAGCCCCGCGATCACCGCCGCGGCCTCCCCGGGTGGCGTCTCCACCAGAACTCGCGCCAGCCCGCGGCGCTCGAGGTCGCGCACCCGACCCTCCTGGTCGTCCCATGACCGCAGGCTGGGCAGGAACACGGCGGGGACTTGCGCGATGCGCACCTCCAGCACCGTGTTGTAGCCGCCCTCGGCCACCACGAGGTCCGAGGCCGCGAGCAGGTCCACCAGCGCAGGGTCGAACGACACCTCGCGGGCACCGGGGACCGTCGCGGCGGTGCCGGTGAAGTTCGGACCGCGGACCACCACATGGCGTACGTCATTTTGCCGCGCCGTCAGCTCGGCCTGCAGGCACGCGGCCGTTGCGAGAAAGGCCTCGGCCTGCTCCTGGAACCCGCCGCCGCCCACGGTGGACGTGACGAGGAACCGGCCAGCCGCGTCGTAGCGCTCGCGGGCCAGCGCCACACCTTCGGCCGAGGGGCGGCGGGCGATCGGCCCGACGAACCGGCACCGCTGCACCAGGTCCGGCGGCACGTCGTAGCCGAAGTCCGCCCGGGTGTGCGGCACGACGATGAGGGCCACATCGCGCAGGACCGGGCTGTCCATGACCTCGCGCTGGCGCTCGGGCAGGGACCGGCGCATGACGTAGACGGCGGCGGCGGTGCCGATGCGGACCTCATCGGGCAGGGCCGTATCGTGCACGATGACATGCGGCGCGAGCAGTTCGGCGCCGACCACGGCCGGCGGTCGGGGGTCCTCGGCGTCGACCACCACGACCTCGAATTCCGCGCCGACCACGTCCGGCACCGCGCCGCCCCGGGACACGAACACGCACTGGGCGCCGGGGTCGATCGCCCGGATCTCGCGGGCGACGTTGAGCCCCCGCATGACGTGGCCCAGCCCACGGCGGCCGGGCACGCTGAACAGCACCCGGGCGCTCACGCCGACCACTCCAGCGCCGTCCACTCCAGGGCCGTCCCCGACGACAACGGCACGGGCGCGCCGTCCACGATCACCTCGCGGACGCCCTCACCGGCGACGTGCCCGGCCCGCCCGTCCGCATCGCGTCGCACCAGCGCCCAGGCGCCGTCCAGGGTGACACCGTGGCCGGTGATGCGCTCGCCGGTGCTCATCAGCAGGACGTCCTCGAACGGCACGCCGGCGTCGACACCGCGGATCCGCACTGCGAGTCCCTCGGGGGTTTCGACCCGGTCCACCCGGCGTACGTCGGGCCCGCTGCGCGCGGCCAGGGTCGTCACGAACCACGCGTCGGGAACCCCCGACGCGGCCACGCTGAGCACGGCGCCCGGCTCCTTGACGCCGTAGACGGTGGATACCCAGTCCTGGAGCAGCCGGGCGGTCGCGCCGGGCGGCGGCGCACACGTCACGACGCAGCACGGGGCCCGCACCCGCAGCAGCCCGCTGGCCGGTGCCTGGGTGTCGCGCTCGAGCTCGGCCGCGAGGTCGGGCAGGTGTAGCCGCAGTTCATAGTTATGGCCCTGGCCGTCGCCGCTGCGAAGGCGGTCCACCAGCACGACGTAGCGCCGCTCCGGGAACACCACCGTGCGCCGGTGCAGGGGCGCGTATTCCTGGCTGCGCGCGGTCCCCGCCGCCCAGTCGGTGCGCACCCCCGTGTGCTGGACCGCGTCGACGATCTCGGCCGCGGGGCCGTGCTTGGTGCGGGACAGGTAGCGGGTCTGGTCCAGCCCGTCGACGGTGACCGTGTTGTGGGCCGCGGTCGACTTGAAGTGGTGGCGCCAGTCGCGGCCGTGCTCGTCGGGCTCGGAGGAGTAGGTGAAGCGGCCCGGGTCGACCAGCGCCGGCCCGCCGTCGGCGTAGTAGGTGACCGAGAGCAGGTCGTAGTGGCTGTGACTGCCTTCGCCGAGCACCGCGGTGTCGAACACGAGGTGCGAGCGGGCGGCCTGCGAGGCCGCGTCGTGCCCCCAGCCGTCGGTGAGCACGACGTAGCCGCTGGCCGCGAACCGGCGCGACGGCTCTGCGGGAGGCTGGCCGTGCTCCCCGAGGCTTGCGCCGTAGCGCAGCTGCTCGTCGTCGTACAGCAGGCTGCCGCGCCGGAGCAGGTCGCGGTGGTCGCCGGTGTCGGAGTCGCCGAGGAGAGGGATGGTTGCGTCGGGCCACTGCAGCCACAGCGACCAGCGCAGCGCCTCGTGCACCCGCTGGCGCAGCGCCGGGTCGACGCCGATCCCGTTGCGGTCGCACAGCTCGAGAAAGCCGACCGCGGTCTCGGTGACCAGCTGGTGGTAGTGGGTGGACATCTCGATGTGCACGCCGTCGGGGCCGACCTCCGCGAGCAGGTTGCGGGTTAGCTCGGTGACGGCGAGGGTCCGCAGGCTCGTGTCCTCGTCCACCTCGGGCAGCAGCACGGCGGCCAGCGCCACGGCGTAGAGCTCGAAGGTGCGGTGGTTGCGCACCGGCTTGAGGTGGCCGGAGACGTAGCGTGCCTCCTCGCCGAGGCGGGTCACCAGGCGGGCCAGCAGGGCCGGGTCGAGGTGGCCCTGCCAGGGTGCGGCAGGCAGCAGGGACAGGGCCCAGACCCAGCTCTCGATCCGCTTGGCTTCGACCTGCGCGTCGCTGTTGACGACGAATCCGGTGCCCATCTCGTCCAGCCAGGCGGTCACCAGCCGGGACCAGGTGTCGATGAACGTCGGGTCCCCGGTCACCGTCGCCGCGTGCACCAGATGCACCGCCCAGTAGTGCTTGTGCTGGGCGATCTGCCACTCCTTGTCGCGGCTCGGGTTGCGCGCGAAGGAGAAGTTCGAGCCCAGGTCGTAGTCCTCGCTGACGAGACGGAACCGCCCGGCCCGGACTCGCTCGGCGTCGGCGAGCGCCGCCGCGCCGAGGGGCGGGAAGTCCGGGTAGGCCGGCGCCCCGGCCCCCAGCAGGCGATGCACGGGAACGTCGGCCGCGCTCACGGCGGGCCGTGCTGGGTGGAGTCGTGAGGGGTGGAGCCGTGCGGGGTGGTGGACTCGGCCAGCAGGCCGTGCAGGAGGCCGACGTTGCGGGCCAGGTCGAAGCGCTCCTCGACCCGCGTGCGTGCGTTGCCGGCCAGATGCTGGCGCAGCGACTCGTCGGCCAGCATCCGCTCGAGTGCGGCGGCCGTCGCGGCCGGGTCCCCGGGGGCCACCAGGCGCCCGGACACGCCGTCCTGCACCATCTCCGGGATGCCGGAGACGGTGGTCGAGAGGACGGGGGTGCCGAGGGCCATGGCCTCCAGGATGACAGTCGGCAGGGCGTCTCGGTCACCGTCGGGTGCGATCACGCTCGGCAGGACGAAGACCGAGGCCCGCCGGAGCAGGCCGAGCACGCCCTCGTGGTCGCGGCTGCCGACCAGGTCGACGACGCCGTCGAGCCCGGCGGCGTCGATCTGCGCGGCGAGTTCGGCGCGCAGCGGCCCCTCTCCGACAATCACGGCGCGCACGTCGCGGCCGGTCGCGCGGACCCGTCGTACGGCTTCGATCAGCACGTCGTGGCCCTTCTTCGCCACCAGACGCCCGGCGCCGACCACGAGTCCGGGGTCGCGGCCGGCGGACTCGGCAGGGGCGTGCAAGCGGGTGAGGTCGACCCCGTTGTAGAGGCGTACGACGCGCGCGGTGCGCCCGTGCTGGGCCAGCAGCGCTTCGAGGTGGCGGCGGTTGTCCTCGGTGACGGTCACCACGAACCGGGCGCCGACCATCAGCTCGACCAGGGCGGCTGGGTCGACCCCGTCGCGGTAGATGTCGGTGGCATGGGCGGTGACGCTGTAGGTCAGCCCCGCATCCGGGGCCACCCGGGCGGCGGCGCCGGCTGCCCAGCCGGCGAAGTGCGAGTGCAGGTGGGTCGCGCCCAGCTCGAGCGCGAGGCCGGTGATCTCGGCGTCCGCAGCCGTGGGGTCGTCGTGCAGCGCCGCCGGGTCGCCCAGATAGCGAACGGGCGCGCGCAGGCCCTGGATCGGCGCGGCGCTGGCGTCGCTGGGGCCGTTGCGGGCGATCACGGCGAGCCGCGCGCCCTGCCGTTCCAGCTCGCACAGCTCCGCGGCGACGAACGTCTGGGTCAGCTGCGGGAACCGCTTGAGCAGGTAGCACCAGGTGCCATCGGACCGGGTGCTATCGGGGCGGGTGTCGGCGCGGGGCACCTCAGCTCAGTGCAGCCGAGGGGCGCATACATTGGCGAGCACCCCGTCCGGCTGGTTGGGGGCGGCCTGCTGGTTGGGGGCGGCTGGCTTGGGGGCGGCCGTCCGCCCAGCCGGGCCCGGTTGGGATCCTGGCTGGGACCACGGCTGGGAGCCGCGGCACTGGACCAGGTCGGCGATCATCGCGTCCGCGCCGGACATCGCTTCGTAGTCGGGAAAGGCGTGCACGCCGGTCACCATCGGACCGGCCGCTGTGCCGACGAGGTCGATCTGATAGAGGTCGAGACCGAGCACGCCGGCCACATAGAGCGCCAGCGACTCGAGCTCGGGGGTGAGGACGGGTGAACCGCCCCCCGGCGTGCGGGGGGGTTGACGCCGGGGGGCGGTCCAGACATGGGCTCCGACGCCGACCAGGGTGACGTCGAAGGAGGGCTGCGCCGGGATGCGCTGCACGAGCGCGATGGCGCCGGTGCCGGTGAGGGCGGCAAGGTCGGCCGGGTTGCGAGCGATCTGGGGGCAACCGACGGGGTGGGCTGCGAGCTCATGCACGGCCAGCGGGAACGTGTCCGCCGGAAGGCCGGAGAGGGATCGCGGCCGGGCCAGCCAGGTCTCGGGCACCGGCACACCCGCGCGGGACAGGGCGAGCACCTGGGCCGAGCGGTCCGTGACGGTCGTGATCGCGTCCGGGCCGTTGACGACCGGGATGCCGTAGGACGTGAGCCAGCGCGCCAGGCTGACCAGCTCGGTGCTGCTGCCGCGGGTAAGCAGAACGTCGTAGCCGGTCCAGTGGCCAAGGTCGCCGAGTCGTGCGGCTACGCGTCCCGCGATGAGCAGGTCCACGGTGTGACCACGGTCACGCAGGGTGGTCACCGTCGCCATGGGCTGACGGCGGGTCACGAACTGGCTCTCGGTCAGAACGGCCACGCGTGCCATCGGCTCCACCCCTTCCCGCCCTGTTTCGTGCTCGGACGGGTGACTGTTGCGACCCGACGCTGCCTAGACTCGCTGGTCAGCGGCTCACCCGCAATCGGTCAACGGTCCTACGACTGGACATCCTCGCGTGACATCCTCGCGTGACAACGGCTCAGTCGGGCAGGGTCAGGACCCGCGCATGCAGGACGTGGCGCTGCTGCAGCGCTGCCCGCAGCGCCCGGTGCAGGCCGTCCTCGAGATAGAGCGAGCGGCGCCACTGCACGACGTGGGCGAACAGGTCGCCGAAGAAGGTCGAGTCCTCAGCCAGCAGGTCGCCGAGGTCGATGACCCGCTTGGTGGTCACCAGCTGATCCAACCGGACCTGGCTGGGCGCGACCTCACCCCACTGGCGCTGGGTGTACGCATGGTCGGGATAGGGCCGATGGTCTCCGACCGCCTGGAAGATCACCTGCACGAGCATAGGGTGACCCGCGACAACGAACCGGTCGAGGAGGCCACATGGCGCAGGAGCGGGGTGCGGACGATCAGGTTGCGGCGGTCCAGCAGGGTTACGCGTTCGACGGCCCGGTGCTCGACCTTGGCGCGCTGGTGGTCGGCGGCACCGCCCGCCCGGACGTGCCTGTGCGCATCCCCCTCGCCATGATCAACCGCCACGGACTGGTGGCCGGTGCCACCGGCACCGGCAAGACCAAGACCCTGCAACTGATGGCCGAGCAGCTGTCCGCGCTCGGCGTGGCGGTGTTCGCGGCGGACATCAAGGGCGACCTGTCCGGGATGGCTTCCCCCGGCGAGGCCAGCGACCGTACGGCGGCGCGTGCGACCGATGTCGGCCAGACCTGGTCCGCCCTGGCCTGCCCGACCGAGTTCTACGCGTTGGGCGGCGAGGGAACCGGCGTGCCGCTGCGGGCCACGATCACCTCGTTCGGGCCCACCCTGCTGTCCAAGGTGCTGGGCCTCAACGACGTACAGGAATCGTCGTTGGGACTGGTGTTCCACTTCGCCGACAAGGCGGGGTTGCCGATGCTGGACCTCAAGGATCTGCGCGCGGTCATCGCGTTTCTGGTCAGCGACGAGGGCAAGGAGCCGCTCAAGGAGCTGGGGGGGCTGTCGGCGGCAACGGCCGGGGTGATCCTGCGCGAGCTGATCGCGTTCGAGGACCAAGGTGCCGAGAAGTTCTTCGGGGAGCCCGAGTTCGACACCGCCAACCTGCTGCGGGTCACCCCGGAGGGCAAGGGTGTCGTGTCGCTGCTCGAGCTGCCCTCGCTGCAGGACCGGCCCAAGCTGTTCTCGACGTTCCTGATGTGGATGCTCGCCGACCTGTTCCACGACCTGCCCGAGGTCGGTGACGTGGACAAGCCCAAGCTGGTGTTCTTCTTCGACGAGGCACACCTGCTCTTCGACGACGCGTCCAAGGCGTTCATCGAAGCGATCGCCCAGACGGTGCGGCTGATCCGGTCCAAGGGCGTCGGGGTGTTCTTCGTCACTCAAACACCCAAGGACGTCCCCTCCGACGTGCTGTCCCAGCTCGGCAACCGGGTTCAGCACGCGCTGCGCGCGTTCACTCCCGAGGACGCCAAGGCGCTCAAGGCGACCGTGTCGACATTCCCGCACTCGGGCTATGACCTGGAAGAACTGTTGACCCAGCTCGGGATCGGGGAGGCAGTGATCACCGTGCTGTCCGAGCGCGGCGCGCCGACCCCGGTGGCGTGGACCCGGCTTCGGGCGCCGCAGTCGCTGATGGCCCCCACGCCGGCGGCTGCCATGTCGGCGGCGGTGGCCGCCTCGCCGCTGCACGCCACCTATGCGCAGGAGATCGACCGCGACTCGGCCTACGAGCGACTGGCCGCCAAGCTCGTTCCGGCCCCCGTCGCCGTTCCGGCGCCCTCGCCCTCGCCCGTTCCGGTCCCGTCAGCGCCGTCGCCGACCCGCTCACCCGCGCCGTCGCGCGCACCCGCTCCCTCTCACGCTCCGGTTGCCACGAAGCGGCCGGCCGAGGACGAGTCCGCGTTCGAGCGGGCGGTCCGGTCGCCCGCGGCCAAGCAGTTCGCCCGGTCCGCTGCGGCCGTGCTCGGCCGGGAGATCACCCGAAGCATCTTCGGAACCGCCCGGCGCCGGCGCCGCTGACCGACCCCTCCCGGCCACGACATGCAAGTGTGGGCAGTTGACAGGACGGCTCATGCGGGTCTCGCCGTGGCGGAAGGCTTCGCGGGCCCGACCATGGCGCCGCCCGGAGATGCACGGCGCCTGAAGGTCACGGTGCTTGCGGATGATGGGGTATGTCAGCACATCAAGGCCGCCGCGTCGGCTCGTGCGGCCCGTGGGGTCCCAACTTCCGGGCAACCGCAGGCCGACGACGCTGACGAGCCGATCGAGTCCGAGGCGGAAGCCACCTCGTGGAAGGAGCGCATCATCGCGACGCTGACCGCTCCGGAGTTCACGCCCGTGCAGTTTGAGCGACTCGCCCAGCGGCTCCTGCGCGAGGCCGACTTCGAGTCGGTGACGGTTACAGGGCGATCCGGGGATCAAGGGCCTATTTATCACGACTGGCACCTTCACAAGCGCACGCCAAGGCGGAGGCGTCCCGCGATGGTGCGACGCCGCTGGATCTGGTGGACGGCGACCGGTTCTGTGAACTTCTGAAGCGCTATGACGTGGGCGTCAGAACGCGGACAGTCGAGGAGGTGACGGTCGATGCGGCATTCTTCTCCGACATCTGAGCAGGAACGGGTCCTACAGGGCACGGTTGATCTCGGCGAGGTCGAATCGCGTCGGATCGTCCAGCACCTCGGCCAGTTCCGCCGCATTGCGGCTCCCGCCGCAGTCCTCGGGGGGAGCCGCGCGGCGGCCGTCGACACAGGTGGCGACCGGCGTGCCTGCGGGCAGGTTCCGCACCTGTTCGAGCCGGATCACGAGGTCCCAGGAGTCGCCGTAGTCGTAGACGTACCGCAGCACGTCTCCCGGCTCCGCGAGGGTCTCGTCGAGGCGTACGCCGCTGGCCGGGGTTCCGTCGTCCCCACCCTCCTCCGCGTCGTAGGGACACAGGAACAACTCGCTGTGTGCGTCGAAGGCATCGCCCCCCAGGGCGAATCGATGGAGGTGGCTGTCGCTCCAGTCGAAGGCGGACTGGAGGACCTGGTGCAGGACATCCAGCGTCACGTCTGATCGAACCTCGAGGCGGCGCCAGATCGGCGGGTGTGCGCGGGCGAGGTCGACCCGGAGCCGGTACAGGGCCGGTTCGCCGCGTTGCTCGACCCGCAGGTGAGGCCGGGGAACGGCCGCGTCGAACCGTCGGCGAAGGTCGTCGTCACCAGGCACGGCACCAAGGGTATGACCCACCAGCGGTAGACAGCTTCAGGCCAGCCCTTCCAAGCGGCGGAGGATGGGGGATTCGAACCCCCGAGGGCGTTAACCCAACACGCTTTCCAAGCGTGCGCACTAGGCCACTATGCGAATCCTCCGCCGGCGAGGCTACCGGAGCCGGCCGGCGCGCAGGTCACCGACCGGCGCGCAGGTCACCGACCGGCGGATGGCCCGCTCTTCGCCGTACGGCCTAGACTTCGGCCCGACCCCTCGTGCGGCGTCACCCAGCTGAACTCCCCCAGGGCCGGAAGGCAGCAAGGGTAGGCAGGCTCTGGCGGGTGCGCGGGGGGTCGCCGCATGTTCAGACCCCAGTGTCCGTACGTCGAGTTAGGGTCGATCCGTGTCTCAAGCGCTCTACCGCCGCTATCGCCCCGAGTCGTTCGCCGACGTCATCGGGCAGGAGCACGTGACCGAGCCGCTCATGCAGGCACTGCGCAACGACCGCACCCACCACGCCTACCTGTTCAGCGGCCCGCGTGGCTGCGGCAAGACGACCAGTGCCCGCATCCTGGCCCGCTGCCTCAACTGCGCGACGGCCCCGACCGCCACGCCGTGCGGCGTCTGCCAATCCTGCCGGGACCTCGCCCGCGACGGCGCCGGGAGCCTCGACGTGATCGAGATCGACGCGGCGAGCCACGGCGGAGTCGAGGACGCCCGCGACCTGCGCGAGCGGGCCTTCTATGCCCCGGCGTCGTCCCGGTTCAAGATCTATGTCATCGACGAGGCGCACATGGTCTCGCGCGAGGGCTTCAACGCGCTGCTCAAGATCGTCGAGGAGCCGCCGCCACACGTGAAGTTCGTGTTCGCGACGACCGAGCCGGACAAGTTGCTCGCCACGATCCGCTCGCGCGTGCACCACTATCCGTTCCGACTGGTGGCCCCGAGCGTGCTGCTCGGCTACCTCGCGAAGGTCTGCGACCAGGAGGGCGTCACGGTCGAGAAGGCCGCGTTGCCGCTGGTCGTGCGGGCCGGGCGCGGCTCGGTGCGCGACTCGATGAGCGTGCTCGACCAGCTCGTGTCCGGCGCCGGAGCGCAGGGCGTGACCTACCAGTTCGCCTCCACACTGCTCGGTTTCACCGACGCCACGCTGCTCGACGACACGATCGAGGCTCTTGCGGCCGGAGACGGTGCGTCGGTGTTCCAGATCGTCGACCGCGTCGTCGACGCGGGGCACGAGCCGCGTCGCTTCGCCGAGGACCTCCTCGAGCGGCTGCGTGACCTGGTGATCATCGACGCGGTCCCCGACGCGGTCGGCAGCATCCTCGGTGACCACCCCGCAGACGAGCTTGATCGGATGCGGCAGCAGGCTGCCCATTTCGGTGCCGCCGAGCTGTCCCGTGCCGCCGACATCGTCAACACCGGGCTCACCGAGATGCGGGGGGCGACCGCGCCGCGGCTGCACCTCGAGCTGATCTGCGCGCGGGTTCTGCTGCCCGCGGCCGGTGACGCGGAGCGCGGGCTGGCCGCCCGCCTCGACCGGATCGAGCGGCGCATGGACCTGCCGGCGATGACGCCGACACCGGCTCCGGCCGGGGTGCCGAGCCAGCCCGCGCCGACACCGGCTCCGGCCGGGGTGCCGGGCCAGCCCGCGCCGAGCCAGCCCGCGCCGGTGCCGGCGGCCCGACCGAGCGAGTCCCGTCCCGGCCCCGACGAGCCTCGACCGGATCCCGTTTCCGCGGTCGATGCCCCGGCCGCGACGCACGATCAGGGGGGGACCGAGCGCGGCGGCACCGCCGCCGAGGGGCCGGTCGCCGAGGAGGGGGCGGCCGACCTCATGACGGTCCGCCGGATGTGGCCCGACGTGCTCGAGGCGGTCAAGTCGCTGCGCCGGTTCACCTGGACCCTGCTCAGCCACAACGCCCAGGTCATCGCGGTCGAGGGGGGCCGGTTGACCCTGGCCATGGTCAACGCGGGCGCTCGCGACAGCTTCGCCCGTGGTGGCAGCGACGAGATTGTGCGCGAGGCGCTGATCCGGGTGTTGGGGGTCGACTGGTTGGTCGAAGCCGTCGTCGACCCCTCCGCCACCCCTGCCAGCCCGCTCGGCCGGGCCGGTGACTCCCCCGGATCGGTGCCGGCACCGGCTCGCCCGGCTTCGGGGCGCCCCGAGTCCAGCCGGCCGGCGTCGACCCGGGGATCGGGTGCGAACCGAGACCTAGGAGACCTAGGAGACCTAGGAGACCTAGGAGACCTACGAGACCTACGAGCCCTAGGTGCCCCAGGAGCCCCGACAGCCCCGGCAACCTCCGCGGCCGCGGGCTCCGGCACCGGCGCAGCGCCCGGCTCGGCCATCGGCGAACCGGGCGGCCGATCAACCGCGGCGAACCCCGGGGCCCCCGTTGACCCGTCCGACCTGGCAGCACCCCACGCTGCCGGTTCGTCGGCGGGCGGCGACGACGCCCCGTCCGCCGACGACGCCGACGCCGACGACAGCGGCCTGACCTCGCACGAACTGCTCGCCCGCGAGCTCGGCGCCAAGGTCATCGGGGAGTACGACAACACCTGAATGTGCTCGCGGGAGCCGTAGGCTCGTGCCGACCCACCACTTCTGGAGGAACCGCGTGACTCCTGCCGGCGCAGAACCCGAGCACCCCGATGCGCTCGGCCAGCCTGAAACACTCGCCCAGCCTGAAACACTCGCCCAGCCTGAAACACTCGGCGACCCCGAACCATTCGGCCACCCCGAGGCACTCGCTCTCCCCGGCCTGGGCCAGCTCCTGGCCCAGGCGCAGCAGATGCAGGCCCAGATGGAGCAGGCCCACGACGAGCTGGCCCGCACCCACGTCCACGGCAGCGCCGGCGGCGGCCTGGTGACCGCCACGGTCAGCGGCGCCCGGGAGGTCATCGGCCTGACCATCGACCGGGCCGCCGTCGACCTCGACGACGAGGAGGGCCTGGCCAGCCTCGCCGACCTGGTGGTCGCCGCGATCCGGGACGCCAACCGGGCCGCCGACGAGCTGCAGGTCACCACCATGGCCCCGCTGGCCGAAGGCCTTGGCCCGCTCGCCGAGGGGCTGGGGCTGCCGACCGGCGGCCTGGGCGACCTGGGCGACACGGGCGGCCTCGGTGGCCTGAGCGGTCCCCCCAGGCACTCCGGGAGCTAGGGCGTGTACGAAGGCGTCGTCCAGGACCTCATCGACGAGCTCGGCCGGCTGCCCGGCGTCGGTCCCAAGAGCGCGCAACGGATCGCCTTCCACCTGCTGGCCGCCGACCCTGTCGACGTACGCCGGCTGGTCACGGCCCTCACCGAGGTCAAGGAGAAGGTCCGGTTCTGCCGCATCTGCGGAAATGTCGCCGAGCAGGACCAGTGCCGCATCTGCCGCGACCCACGCCGCGACCTGGCGTTGATCTGCGTGGTCGAGGAGTCCAAGGACGTCCTCGCCATCGAGAAGACCCGCGAGTTCCGCGGCCGCTACCACGTGCTCGGGGGGGCGATCAGCCCGATCGAGGGCATCGGACCGGACGACCTGCGGGTCAAGGAACTGATGACCCGCCTCGCCGACGGCGCCGTCACCGAGCTGATCATCGCGACCGATCCCAACCTGGAGGGGGAGGCCACCGCGAGCTACCTCGCGCGGCTGATCAAGCCGATGGGGTTGCGGGTCACCCGGCTGGCAAGCGGGCTGCCGGTGGGCGGGGACCTGGAATACGCCGACGAGGTCACCCTCGGTCGAGCCTTCGAGGGGCGCCGCCTGCTCGATGTCTGACAGAGTTGTCGAGGCCGCGCATTTGTCGGGGCCCGCGCGCCCGTCGCGCGCACCGGAGCAGGGAACGAGGACCATGACCGACCAGCAGGGAATCGTCGACGACCTGGGCGACTTCACCATCGAGATCGCCGATCAGGTCGAGAGCTTCGTGGTCGCCGTGCGCGAGATTGCGGCGGGCGAGGACCCTGACTACGCCATCTCGCTGTTATTGCTCGAGGTCTCCCAGCTGCTGCTGGCCGGGGGGCGCCTGGGTGCCATCCACGACGTCATGCCCGACGAGCGGTTCGAGCCCGACACCGGCCACGACCCCGACGTCGACGGACTGCGGGTCAACCTCGCCAACCTGCTTGAGCCGATCGACGAGTTCGCCTCCCTGTTCGATCCCTATGCCGAGCCGGAGATCTTCACCAGCCGCATCTCCGACGAGATCGCCGACGTGATGTCCGACCTGCTGCACGGCCTGCTGCACTACCGCGCAGGGCGCTCGTCGGAGGCCCTGTGGTGGTGGCAATTCTCCTATCTGTCCAACTGGGGTTCCAGTGCCAGCTCGGTGCTGCGCGCGCTGCACTCGGTCGTCTCGCACGTCCGGCTCGACACACCCGCTGACGAGGACGTGCTGGTCGAGGATCGGTTGCTGGCGCAGACCGCCGCGGAGGCCGTCGAGCATCCGTAGGATGGGGACGGTCGATCCGCCGCCGTCGTTGGGAGCACAACCGTGGGTCTGGTCGTGCAGAAGTATGGCGGTTCGTCCGTGGCCGACGCCGAGGGCATCAAGCGGGTTGCCCGGCGGATCGTGGAGACCCGCAAGGGCGGTGACGAGGTCGTTGTCGTCGTCTCCGCGATGGGCGACCACACCGACGAGTTGCGGGACCTGGCCAAGCAGGTGTCCCCGCTGCCGCCCGGGCGCGAGCTCGACATGCTGCTCACCGCGGGCGAGCGCATCTCGATGGCCCTGGTCGCCATGGCCATCGCCAACCTGGGGCATGAGGCGCGGTCGTTCACCGGCAGCCAGGCCGGTGTGATCACCACAGCCGTGCACGGCAACGCGCGCATCATCAACATCACGCCAGGCCGCATCCGCAGCGCCCTCGACGACGGGGCCATCGCCATCGTCGCCGGCTTCCAGGGAGTCTCCCAGGACACCAAGGACATCACCACGCTCGGCCGCGGCGCCTCCGACACGACCGCGGTCGCACTCGCCGCCGCGCTCGGCGCGAGCGTCTGCGAGATCTACACCGACGTCGACGGAGTCTTCTCCGCCGACCCGCGGTTGGTGCCGACCGCCCGCCAACTGCCCCGCATCACCTACGAGGAGATGCTGGAGATGGCGGCCTGCGGCGCGAAGGTCCTCCACCTGCGCTGTGTGGAATACGCCCGGCGCTACGCCATGCCCGTCCACGTTCGCTCGTCGTTCTCGATGCGCGAGGGCACCTGGGTGACCAACCAGCCCGAAGGAGTCGACCACATGGAGCAGCCGATCATCTCCGGCGTCGCGCACGACCGCAGTGAGGCCAAGATCACTGTCGTCGGCGTGCCCGACAAGCCCGGGGAGGCAGCCTCGATCTTCCGGGCCGTGGCTGCGGCAGAGATCAACATCGACATGATCGTGCAGAACGTCTCCGCGGCCGCCACCGGGCGCACCGACATCTCGTTCACCCTGCCCACGACCGACGGCGAGGCCGGCATGTCCGCGCTCTCCAAGATCCAGGACGAGGTCGGGTTCGAGAAACTGCTGTACGACGAGCAGGTCGGCAAGGTCTCCCTCGTCGGGGCCGGCATGCGTTCCCACCCCGGGGTCTCGGCGACTTTCTTCGGCGCCCTCGCCGACGCCGGGGTCAACATCGAGCTGATCTCGACCTCCGAGATTCGCATCTCGGTGCTCGTGCGCGACGACGACGTCCCGCGCGCGGTCGCCGCGGTGCACTCGGCGTTCGGCCTCGATTCCGTCGACCTCGAGGCCACCGTCTACGGCGGGACCGGCCGATGAGTCTGCAGCCGCGCCAGCCGCGACCCAAGCCCACGCTCGCCGTCGTCGGGGCCACCGGAGCCGTCGGCACCGTGATGCTCGAACTGCTCACCAACCGGGCCGATGTCTGGGGCGAGATCCGCCTCGTCGCGTCGCCCCGATCGGCCGGCCGGAGGCTGCGCGTGCGCGGCCGGGAGGTGGATGTCGTCGCGCTGTCCGAGGAATGCTTCGACGGGGTCGACGTCGCCATGTTCGACGTGCCCGACGAGGTGTCCGCGCACTGGGCGCCGATCGCGGCGGCGCGCGGGGCGGTCGCCGTGGACAACTCCGGCGCGTTCCGGATGGACCCCGACGTCCCCCTCGTCGTACCCGAGGTCAACGCCGCCGCGGCCCGCAAGCGGCCTAGGGGCATCATCAGCAACCCCAACTGCACGACCCTGTCGATGATCGTGGCGATCGGGGCGCTGCACGCGGAGTACGGCCTGGCTGAGCTCGTGGTCGCCTCCTACCAGGCGGCGTCCGGAGCCGGCCAGATCGGCATCGACACGCTGCGTGACCAGATGGCCAAGGTGGCCGGCGCCTCCGATGCCGGCACGGCGCCCGGTGACATCCGCCGGCTGGTGGGCGACTTCGGACCGTTCCCGGCGCCGCTGGCCTACAACGTGGTGCCGTGGGCCGGCTCGTTGAAGGGGGACGGCTGGTCCTCGGAGGAGCTCAAGGTCCGCAACGAGAGCCGCAAGATCCTCGGTCTGCCAGACCTGCGAGTGTCGGCCACCTGCGTTCGGGTTCCGGTGATCACCACACACTCGCTGGCGGTGCACGCCGTGTTCCGCCGCGAGGTGACCCAGGCCCGAGCCCAGGAAATCCTGCGCGACGCTCCGGGCGTGGTTCTGGTCGACGACCCGGCCGGAGGGGAGTTCCCCACGCCGGCCGACGCCGTCGGCACCGATCCCACCTGGGCCGGGCGGGTTCGGCGCTCCCTGGACGACCCCCGTGCCCTCGACCTTTTCCTGTGCGGGGACAACCTGCGCAAGGGCGCGGCGCTGAACACCGCGCAGATCGCCGAGCTGGTCGCGGCGGAGCGACTGGACGTCGAGCCCACCGGTCCCGCCCCCGACCCGTCCCAGCCCGCCCCGCCCGGCGAGGGATGACCGGGCTCGTCGAGCCGCTGCTGCAGCTGTCGGCCGCGGTGGCCTATCCGGTCATCTTCCTGCTCGTCTTCGCCGAAGCCGCCGTCTTTGTCGGCTTCGTGCTGCCCGGCGAGACGGCGGTGCTGCTGGGTGGGGTCCTCGCCGCCAACCACCGCCTGTCCCTGACCGCGCTGCTCGTGCTGGTGGTGGTCGCTGCCGTGCTCGGCGACAGCGTGGGCTACGAGGTGGGCCGCGTCTTCGGCCCGCGCCTGCTCCGGACCCGGTTCCTGCGCCGGCTGGCAGGCCGGCTGGAGGGCGCCCAACGGCTGTTGCGCGAACGTGGCGGCATGGCGGTGTTCCTGGGTCGGTTCACGGCCTTCCTGCGCGCGGCGATGCCCGGCCTGGCCGGCTTGAGCCGGATGCCCTATCCCCGCTTCCTGCTCTTCAATGCCTTCGGCGGCCTTGTGTGGGGGGTCGGCGTGGTCCTGCTCGGCTACTTCGCCGGAAACTCCTACTCCCGCGTCGAGAAGATCCTCGGGCGGGGCAGTGCCGCGCTGCTCGCGTTGCTCGTCCTCGGGGGTGTGGTGGCCTGGCACGTGCATCGTCGCCGGGATCGCGTGACCTGACGGCCCTGACCTGGTTCGGGCCGCTCGACTGGTCCATGAAGGGAAGGCGTCGTGGAGGGGAATCGTGCGTGTCTTGCTCACGATTCCCCTCCCGACACCCCAACGGCTTGGATCGGCAGGCGATCGACCTGGCCGAGTCGAGGGGGGTGGACCTGGGGTGGACCACTGTCGTCGACACCGCAACCGGCTCGGATGCACCTTCACAACTCCGGAACATATTTAGGGTTATGCTCTAACCCTAAATAAGGGGTCGGTGTGGGCAGGTACGTCGAGCAGGTGTGGCCGGGCAATCCGTCCGGTGCCACGCGCTCCGAACGCGCCCCGTGCCGGTTCCGAGCCTATGTCCCGGACCCGCTCGTGGGCGCGGAGGTGGGGCTGCCGGCAGCGGCGGCCGCGGACCTCGTCGACGTCGAGCAGATGGTCCGCCGGCTCAACTCCGACCACCCCGGTCTGGCTAACCTCGAACCCCTCGCGCGGTTCCTGTTGCGGGCCGAGGCGGTGGCGAGCTCGAACATCGAGGGCCTGCGGATGAACGTGCGGTGCTTGGCCCGCAGCGAGGCGGCGCAGCGCGAAGGGCTCGAGGTGAGCGACGCGACCGCCCGAGCGGTCCTGGGCAACATCCGCGCCCTCGACGAAGCCCTCGAGCTCGCCACAGACCCGACCCGGGTGGTGGGCGTCGAGGACCTCACCGCCATCCATCGGGCGCTGCTGGCCGGCACCCGGGAGGAGCCGTGGGCCGGTGTGGTGCGCACCGAGCAGAACTGGATCGGCGGGGTGAACCCATGCGCGGCCGCGTTCGTTCCCCCGCCAGCCGAGCATGTCGAGGACTTGCTTCGCGACCTCGCCGCCTACCTCTCTGGCGACGAGCACCCGGCACTGCTGCAGGCGGCGCTCGCGCACGCGCAGTTCGAGACGATCCACCCGTTCGCCGACGGCAACGGCCGCAGCGGGCGCGCCCTCATCCAGCTGGTCCTGCGCCGTCGAGGCGTGGCCACGCGGGTGATCCCACCGGTCAGCCTGGTCCTGGCCACCCGGGCCAACGACTACGTCGCGGCCCTCGACGCGATCCGCGCCGAGAGCGACACCACTCCTGGTCTCTTGCGCTGGGTGGAGCTCTTCCTGTCCGCGACAGGTCGGGCCTGCCATGACGCGGACGGCTTCTCCCGCGACCTCGCACAGCTCGAAACTGACAGCAGGCAACGTCTCGGTCGAGTACGAGCGAACTCAGCCGTTGACCTGCTCGTGAGCGCGCTGCCGGCACTGCCGGTCTTCTCGGTGACCACGGCCGCCGCACACATCGGCCGTTCCTTCCCGGTCACCGCAGACGCCGTCGAGCGGCTACGCGCGGCGAACGTCGTGAAGCAGGTGACGCTCGGGAGGCGCAATCGCGCCTTCGAAGCGGTCGGGCTCTTCGAGGCTTTCACCGGGTTCGAGCGAGTCCTCGCGAGCCCCGACGCGGACACTCAACTGTCGCCCCCGGCCCGGCCGGTACCCGCACGTCCGTAAACGCGCGCAAGCGCAAGGGAAACGCGCCGATGGCCGACCGGAGCGACGAACACTCACTGCCGGATCGTCACCCACGAGGGCGAGCTCTATCGGCCCTTTCGCGTTCACTCGGCGTCAGGCGAGGCCGCCCGCCGCCCACCAGGTGGACTCACCCGCGACCGCAAGAAGGATCGAGTCCACTTGTGGACAGGACGTCTGCTTGGGCGTGTCTAGTTTGCAGAGCGTTACGAGGTTCCCGGCTTCCAGGGACGGTGCGTCACGGGGCGTGTCTTCGCGACCCGCGCCGAAGCCGGCCACGAGGTCGTCAAGTGGATCTACTAGTACAACACGTCGGGACTTCGCTCGACCCTCGACAACGTCGCTCCCCTCGAGTGGAAGCACCGGTTCATGCGATCGGAACGAGGCACGTTCGAATTGGAGAGGGCTTGCGAGATGGTGTCCGCTTGTGCGGCCTGCTGGAAACACCCTCGGGACCGACAGCGAGCAGGTTGTGCTCTTCACTCAGACCCCCCGATCAACCGAGGAAGGTGCAGCGTCAGGTGGCTTTGGCGTTGGGATCAGCCGGCGAACCAGCCGGAGGTGGCGATGTCGGTGCCCATGCGGGGCACGTATTGGTCGAAGAAGACTGCTGAGATCAGTTCGCGTCGGCTGCGAACTCCGGCCTTTTCGAAGATCGCTTTGAGGTGGTCCTGAACTGTGTAGGTCGACATGTGCAGCGTAGAGGCGATTTCCTGGTCAACGCCCTGTACTCAGAGCAGCTCGCCGGCGAGAACCGGCGGGCGCTCTCGGCACGGACCGTGTCCTACATCCACACCATCCTGCACCGAGCATTCCGTGATGCCGTCCGCTGGACCCTGCGCATCCGCAAACCCTGCGACCTCGCCGATCCGCCACGCGCGCGCCCTGCCGAGCAGGTCCGAGAGCGCACATGGACTAGCGCCGACGTCGCGCGCTTTCTGCGGCTCACCGCTGCGAGCCGCTACTCGGCGCTGTGGCGGCTGATCGCCACCACCGGCATGCGACGAGGCGAAGCTCTCGGGCTGAGCTGGGACGACGTCGACCTCTCAGCGGGTCGACTGTCGATCAACCGGACGCTCGTCCAGTCCCACGACTACGCAAGCGGCGACACCGGGCTCAGTTGGGGAACGCCCAAGACGGCCCGCGGCCGCCGCGCGATCTCGCTGGATCCCGACACCGTCGCAGCTCTCCGCGCGCACCGGAAGTCGCAGCTGGCCGAGCGGCTGAGGGCCGGCGACGACTACTCCGTCAACGATCTCGTGTTCTGCACCGGTGGTGGCGAGCCGCTACACCCCAAGGTCGCCTCGAACCTGTTCCGGCAAGGCCGTGATCCAGCACGACATGCCGAGGCTCTCGGTGCACGGACTCCGTCACACGTGGGCCACGCTGGCTCGCCAGGCGGGAGTCCACCCCAAGATTGTCCAGGAGCGGCTCGGCCACTCCACCATCGCGATCACGCTCGACATCTACAGCCATGTGAACCCTGCGATGGACGCCGAAGCCGCCAACACCGTGGCCGCTCTCATTCGAGAGCAGAACTGAACCGTCCATGCAGAGCTGTCGCGCAGTTCCTGTGACCACTTCTGTGACCAGCGGGCCGTTTTGGCCCCGAATTACACCAACCGGTGCCTCTGACCTGCAGAGACACCGGCTGGATTGTGTCGGGGTGGCGGGATTCGAACCCACGACCTCTGCGTCCCGAACGCAGCGCGCTACCAAGCTGCGCTACACCCCGATGGAGCCCGGCGAGTCTAGCCGACCCGTGGCGGTCGCCGCACCGCACGCTACGGGCGCAGCGATCAGGCACCCGGGCGCAGCCACCAGTGTCACCCGGGCGCAGCCGCCAGTGTCACCCGGGCGCAGCCGCCAGTGTCACCCGGGCGCAGCCACCAGTGTCAGCAGCGTGGCCTCCGGCGGGCAGGCGAACCGCACCGGCGCGTACGGCGATGTACCCAACCCCGCCGAGACGTGCAGCAGGGCCCGCCGACCGGAGCCGTCGCGCAGCTCGTGTGTCGACAGCCCCTTGGCCGCCCGGCGTGGGAGGTCGCAGTTGGTGACCAGCGCCCCGACCCCCGGCAGGCACAATTGGCCGCCGTGGGTGTGCCCGGCGACGATCAACCCGAACCCGTCGGCGGTCATCGGATCGAGCACGCGCCGGTAGGGAGCGTGGGTGACCGCGAGGCTGAGGTCGGCTCCCGGGTCGGCGGGCCCGGCCACGTCGCCGTAGCGGTCGCGCCGCAGGTGCGCGTCGTTGGTGCCGACCACCTCGATCTCGCGGTGATCGACCTTGAGCCGGCCGCGGACGTTGTCGAGGTCGAGCCACCCGGCGCCGGTCAGCCCGTCCCGAAGGTCGCGCCACGGCAGTTGCGGGCCGTGGATCGGCTGGCCGCCGCCCCGGGGCAGCAGGTAGCGCGCCGGGTTCTTCGCAGTCGGCGCGTAGTAGTCGTTGGACCCAAACACGAACAGGCCCGGTCGCTCCAGCAGCGGCCCGAGGGCCTCCAGCACCAAGGGCACCGCGTCGACATGGGACAAGTGGTCGCCGGTGCTAACGACCAGGTCGGGCTGCAGCCCGGCCAGCCTGCGCACCCAGGCGATCTTGCGGCGCTGGCCCGGACTCAGGTGCAGGTCGGACAGGTGCAGCACCCGAAGTGGGCCCGAGCCCGGCTTGAGAACCGGCACCTCGACCCTGCGCAGCCGGAAGGAGCGGACCTCGTAGCCGCCGGCGTAGACCAGCCCGGCCACCCCGGCGCCGGCGACGGCGAGGGGCCACCAGCTCTGGCTGGGGAGGGAGTGGACCATCGCCCCATGGTGTCAGACTGCCCAGCATGTCCGATCTCAAGGCTGCTCTGCGCGCCGACCTGACCACCGCCATGAAAGCCCGCGACGAACTGCGTACGGCGACGCTGCGCATGGTGCTCACCGCGGTGAGAACTGCGGAGGTGGCCGGCAAGGCGGCGCGCGAGTTGTCCGACGAGGAGGTGGTGACCGTTCTGGCGCGCGAGGCGAAGCAGCGACGCGAGTCGGCCGAGGCGTTCGACCAGGCGGGGCGCCCCGAGCTCTCGGCGCGCGAGCGGGCGGAGGGGGAGGTCATCGCGACCTACCTGCCGGCCCCGCTGGGCGACGACGAGCTGCGGGAGTTGGTGACGGCCGCGGTGGCGGCGACCGGTGCGGCCGGGCCAAGGGCGATGGGGCAGGTCATGAAGGTGGTGTCGCCTCAGGTTGCCGGTCGCGCGGAGGGCGGTCGCGTGGCAGCCGAGGTACGTCGCCAGCTCGCCGGCTGAGCGCGGGGACGCCGACCAGGGGGACGCCGACCAGGGGGACGCCGACCAGGGGGACACTGATCGGGGGGACGCCGACCAGGGGGCACCAACCGGGGGGGCACCAACCGGGAGGCGGCGGCGTCGTCGTACGTTCCCGGGCTTGCTCAGCCCGGGCTGGGCACGACGGCGGGGGGCGCCGGTGGGACGGCCGGCGGGGCGGGTGGCACGGCGCCTGGTGCCGGCGCGGGGGCCGGTGGCGGGCCACTGCTCAGGTAGAGCGTGATGGTCTGGCCCGGGAACACCGGCGTGCCTTCCGCCGGCTCCGTGGCGGCCACCGTCCCCGCTGGGGCGGTTGCGGAGGCGACCGGCTGCGCCGCGATGACGCCGGTGAGCTGCGTGGCGTCCAGCGTGGTCTGGGCGTCAGCCGGCAAGCGACCCACCAGGGCGGGCAGCGTCAGCCCGGCGCCGTCGATCACGGACCCGGGTGGGTCGGAGAAGTCGGCGACGGGGGTGTTTTGCAGGGCGGTGTTCATGGTTTGTCGCCAGATGGGTCCGGGCAGGCAGCCCCCGCACACGTCGGCGTAGTAGCGCCCGCCGATGACCCGGTTGGACAGGGGGTAGCCCCCGGCCGGCGGTGAGGGGTTCCCGGCCCACACGGC
>JBBRHF010000024.1:0-31101 GCA_038223055.1 Actinomycetes bacterium
AGGGCACCAGCACCAGCCCGTCGGCCCCCGACGGCGCGGAGAGCGCCAGGTCGGACAGCGTCTCGTGGTCCACCCCGAGAAGACAGGCGGCCGCGTCGAGGACCCGGGCCGCGTTCAGGGTGCACACGAGGGGCAGGAAGCGGCCGGTGGCGTCGGCGAACCCCGCCACGATGCCGGTCGGGTCGGCGGTCGGTGTGTCGGCCACCGCGCAGACGACGCCCGACGTCCCGATGGACACGACGACGTCGCCGGGTCCGGCCCCCAGGCCGAGCGCGGCGGCCATGTTGTCCCCGGTGCCCGGCCCGAGCAGGACCCCGGCCGGCGTCGCGCCGGCGGCCTCGGCGGGACCGAGCACCCGCGGCAGAGCGGCGTCGTGCCCGAGCCCCATCGTCAGCAGGTCGCGGCGGTAGGCGCCCTGCGCCGCGGACCAGTAGCCGGTGCCGCTCGCGTCACCCCGGTCGGTGGTCAGCGCGTCGATGCCCGACGCGCCGCCGAGACGCCAGGTGAGCCAGTCGTGCGGCAGGCACACCGCCGCCGTACGTCGGGCATGGTCGGGTTCGTGCTCGGCTAGCCAGCGCAACTTCGTGACGGTGAACGAGGCGACCGGCACCACGCCAACCGCGTCGGCCCAGGCCTGCCCTCCGCCAAGCTCGGCGAGCAGGTCCTCCGCGGCGGACGCGGAGCGGGTGTCGTTCCACAGCAGAGCCGGGCGGACCACCTCGCCGTCCGCGTCGAGGCAGACCATGCCGTGCTGCTGCCCGCCCACCGCGAGCGCTTCGACGTCGTCGAGCCCGCCGGCCTGATCCAGGGCGGCCCGCAGGCCGGACCACCAGGCCTGCGGGTCCACCTCGGTGGTGTCGGGATGGCTCGCGCGCCCCTCCCGGACGAGTGCTCCGGAGTGGGCGTCTCGCACGACCACCTTGCAGGACTGGGTCGACGAGTCGACCCCCACAACCAAAGGCATCGCGTCCTCCTCTCCAGGATCACGTCACCACGACAGTGGCAGGTGTCGCGCGCGTGACCAGATTGTTACCGACACGTGTCCGATCGCACAACGCAAAGGCTTGTCGGTCAAGAAGACCGGCCATATGTTGTGGCTCACAACAATTCCGCGCTCGTGAACACGAGCACGGTGGCCGAGGTTGCGTGCATGCCTCGCCACTGTCCGTGTGGCCAGTCCGCCGTGACCGGCCGCCAGCTTGCGTATGCGCGGCCAACAGTCACGAAAGGAACGGATTACATGCGAAAGCGCTCACTGTGGGCCGTCGCCGGAGTCTCGGCGATGGCGCTGTCCCTCACCGCCTGCGGCGGTACGAGCAGCAGCGACACCGCCAAGCCCGCGAAGACGAGCAGCTCCGGCAAGCCGGCTGCCGCGACCGGCAAGGTCGGTGTGATCCTCCCGGACGCCGCCACATCGCCCCGGTGGGAGGCCAACGACCGCCCCCTGCTCTCGGCCGCGTTCAAGGCCGCTGGCATCGACTCCGACATCCAGAACGCCAATGGTGACAAGTCCAAGTTCGGCACAATCTGTGATGGCATGATCAACGCCGGCGTCAAGGTCCTGCTCATCGTCAACCTCGACTCCGACTCGGGCAGCGCCTGCCTGAAGAAGGCCCAGGCGGCCGGCGTCAAGACGATCGACTACGACCGGCTCACCCTCGGCGGCGGGGCGTCCTACTACGTCTCCTTCGACAACGTCGCGGTCGGCAAGCTGATGGGCGAGGGGCTGCAGAAATGCCTTACCGACGCCGGCAAGACCAGCGCCAACATCCTCTACATCAACGGCGACCCCACCGACAACAACGCGGCGCTGTTCAAGCAGGGCTACGTCGAGGCCCTCAAGCCGGCCATCGACTCAGGCAAGTTCAAGCTGGTCGGGGACCAGTCCGGCTTCTGGGACGCCACCAAGGCCGGCAACAACTTCGAGCAGCTTTACACCCAGAACAACGGCAAGGTCGACGGCGTGGTGTCGGCCAACGACACCATGGCCGGCGGCATCATCGCCCGGCTCAAGGCCAACGGCCTCAACGGCAAGGTGCCGGTCACCGGCCAGGATGCCAGCGTGGCCGGCCTGCAGGCCATCCTCGCGGGTGACCAGTGCATGACCGTCTACAAGGCAATCAAGAAGGAGGCCGACGCGGCGTCCCAACTCGCCATTGCGCTCATCCAGGGCAAGGACGCCGCCAGCATCGCCAGCGGCAGTGTCAAGGACACCAAGCTCAACAAGGACGTCCCCTCGGCGCTGGAGACCCCGCAGTCAATCTTCAAAGACAACGTCAAGGACGTCGTCGCCGACGGTTTCTGGAAGGCCAGCGACATCTGCACCGCGAAGTTCGCGGCGGCCTGCACCACCGCGGGCGTCAAGTAGTCGCTCGTCATTACTCGGCAGTCGACCAGCAGTCCTGTCGTGCAGCTAACACGTAGTTGTCCGCAGCACACGGGGGTCCGGTCACCATGACCGGACCCCCGTGTGCTGCCCCACGATCCGGACGTCCCTAGCCCCAGCGGCGAACGAGGTTGCCCATGACCAGTCCCAGCGGCGCTGCCGCGACCATCCCCTCCACCCGCGGCACCAGCACCGGCTCGTTGCTCACCCTGCGTGGCGTGAACAAGAACTTCGGTGCGGTCCACGTGCTCCAGGGTGTCGACTTCGACGCCGTGGCCGGTGAGGTCACCGCTCTCGTGGGTGACAACGGCGCCGGAAAGAGCACGCTGATCAAGGGCATCGCCGGGATCTACCCGTTCGACTCCGGTGACTACACCTTCGACGGTGAGATCGTCCACGTCAGCAACCCCAAGCACGCCAACGCTTTGGGCATCGAAGTCGTCTACCAGGACCTGGCCCTGTGCGACAACCTCGACATCGTGCACAACCTGTTCCTGGGGCGCGAGATCTCCAAGAACGGCATGCTCGACGAGGCCACGATGGAGCGCCGCGCGGGCGAGACCCTGGACGGCCTCTCGGTGCGCACGGTCAAGTCGATCCGTCAGCAGGTGGCGAGCCTGTCCGGCGGGCAGCGCCAGACCGTGGCCATCGCCCGCTCGGTGATCTGGAACTCGCGGGTCGTCGTGCTCGACGAGCCGACCGCCGCTCTCGGCGTCGCCCAGACCGAGCAGGTGCTCAAACTCGTCCGCCGGCTGGCCGACAACGGACTGGCGGTGGTCCTGATCAGCCACAACCTCAACGACGTGTTCGAGGTCGCCGACAACATCTCAGTGCTCTACCTGGGCAAGATGGCCGCCCAGGTGAAGTCCAAGGACGTCAACCGCGGGCAGGTCGTCGAGCTCATCACCTCAGGGCACTCCGGGAGCATCGGACTGACTCCCGCAGGGATGCCCGAGGCCGACCTCGAGGCAGCCGCAGTGCTGCCCACCGGTTCCCCCACCACAGAGGTGACGCCATGAGCACCCAGACCGCCCCCAACGAGACGGCAACCCCGCAACCCGCGCCGGCCAACGGCCTGGGCGCCGTGCTGCGCGACTATGTCGAACGGGTGCGCGGCGGCGACGTCGGCGGCCTGCCCGCCGTCCTCGGTCTGGTCGCGCTGCTGATCGTCTTCTCGGCGCTGCGACCCGACACGTTCACCAACTCGTTCAACTTCGCCAACCTCATCCACCAGAGCGCCGCCGTCATCGTCATCGCGATGGGCCTGGTCTTCGTCCTGCTGCTGGGCGAAATCGACCTGTCAGCGGGCTTCGCGGCCGGCACGTCCGCCGCCATCATGGGCATCACGCTGACCCGGCACGGGTGGCCGTGGTATGCCGCCGTCGTCGCCTGCCTTCTCACCGGAGCGGTGATCGGCACCTGCATCGGCCTGCTCGTAGCGCGGCTCGGCATCCCGTCGTTCGTGGTGACTCTGGCAGCCTTCCTCGGCCTGCAGGGCGTGATGCTCAAGCTCATCGGCGAGGGCGGCACGATCTCGATCGACAGCTCGGTGCTCTTGGCGATCAACAACGACGACATGCCCGTGTGGCTGGGCTGGGCGCTCTTCCTGCTCGGCGTCGGGCTCTACGCTCTCGTCACGCTGCGCCGGGCTGCTTCCCGGCGCGCCGGCGGGCTGCGGTCCGAGGCTCCTGCGGTGATCGCCGCGAAGGTTGCGGTCCTGGCGGTTCTGCTCGGTCTGGCGACGCTCTACCTCAGCGGCGAGCGCAGCCGCAACCCGGCCGTCACGTCCATCAAGGGGGTGCCGCAGGTCGTCCTCCTGCTCGTCGTGCTGCTGGTCAGCCTGAACTTCCTGCTCACCCGTACGTCGTTCGGCCGGCACGTCTTCGCCGTCGGAGGCAACACCGAGGCGGCCCGGCGCGCCGGCATCAACGTCGCGCGGGTCAAGCTGACCTGCTTCGTCATCTGCTCCACCCTCGCCGCGGTCGGCGGCATCCTGCTCGCGAGCCGCGACAACTCCATCTCGCCGACGACCGGCGGCGCGGAGACCCTGCTCTACGCGGTGGGTGCGGCTGTCATCGGCGGCACCAGCCTGTTCGGCGGGAAGGGACGGATCCTCGACGCGATCCTCGGCGGCCTGGTGATCGCGGTCATCATCAACGGCATGGGCCTGCTCAAACAGACCTCTGCAGTGGTCTTCATGGTCACTGGCGTCGTGCTGCTGGTCGCCGCCAGCGTCGACGCCCTGTCGCGTCGACGGGCCGCCTCGACTGGGCGGGTGTGAGCACGCCGGCGGGCCTCGACGCAACGCGACCTGCAGCCACCACGCAGGACGAGGTCCGCCGGCACAATCTCGGCAGTCTCCTTCGGCTTCTGCACCTGCAGGGTGCGACGTCGCGGGCCGACCTCACCGCGCTCACCGGGCTCAACCGCAGCACGGTCCGAGCGCTCACCACCGATCTCGTCACGGCCGGACTCGCACGCGAGTCCGAACCCGTCGGCCGCGGCGGCGCGGGACGGCCCTCGATCATGGTCGAACCGGAGTCCGAGCGGGTGTTCGTGCTTGCCCTGGACATCGGGGTTGAGCACCTCATCGCGACGCGGATCGGGCTCGGCGGGGTCGTGCTGGACCGGCGCGAGGTGCGCCAGGGCCTCGCCGACTACGACGTGGCCCGGACCCTGCGGCGGCTGCATAGCCTCAGCCGCACCCTGCTCTCGGGCGCACCGGCCGGCTCCGTCTGCGGAGGAGTCGGCGTCGCGGTATGCGGCATCGTCGGGATGGCCGACGGCCTGGTCCGGTTCGCCCCCAACCTCGGCTGGGTCGACGTACCGCTGCGCGACCTGCTCGCCGCCCGCCTGGGCGGTGCGCTGACCGTGACGCTGGGCAACGACGGGGACCTCGGCGCGATGGCCGAGCACGTGCGCGGCGTCGCCGCCGGAGCCTCCGACGTCATCTACATCTCCGGTGAGGTCGGCATCGGCGGCGGGGTGATCCTCGGCGGGCGTGCGATGAGCGGTGTCGGCGGCTACGGCGGCGAGATCGGCCACATGAGCGTCAACCCGCGGGGCCGGCTGTGCAAGTGCGGCCGCCGCGGCTGCTGGGAGACCGAGGTCGGCGAGGAAGCGGTGCTGCTCACCACGGGAGCCCCGGCAGGGGCCAGCCTCGCCGACGTCCTGGCCGCCCACCGGTCCGGCGCCCGCTGGACCCGCGCGGGGATGCGCCGGGTCGGCCGGTGGCTCGGCCTGGGTGTGGTCGACCTGGTCAACCTGTTCAACCCGCAGGTGATCGTCTTCGGCGGCGTCACCAATGAGTTGTTCACGGCCACCGAGGACGTCGTGCGCGAGGCACTCGGCGCGGCACTCGCGGCGCCGCGCGAGCAAGTGCGCCTGGAGCTGCCCGGCCTGGGCCGCGACTCCAGCGTGCTCGGCGCCGCCGAGTTGGCCTTCGCGCCCCTGCTGCGCGACCCGCTGGGCGCCCTGTTGGTCGCCGCACCCGAGCCGGGCCTTACCCGTCCGCCTCGACCGGCGGTCCGTCGATCGCGCAATGGCGGTTCCGCGCCGGCCGCGCGGACGAGCGTGGGCTGACCAGCACGGGCGTTCTGGTCTGCGGGTCTCTGGCCTGCGGGTCTCCGGTCTGCGGGTCTCCGGTCTGCGGGTCCCGGATCGTCGCGGCGGCGAGCACGCCGCCCAGCGCCAGCAGGGCCGCGCTGATCGTGATCGCGATTGCGAAGCCGTCCGCGAACGCCGCCGGACGCCGGTAGTCGTCACCGGAGATGCCCGCGAGGACCGGCAACACCGCGACCGCGAGCAGGCCCGCGGCCCGGGCGACGGCGTTGTTGACTCCCGAGGCGACCCCGGCGTGCCGGGCGGCGGCGGCACCCAGCACCGTGGTCGTCAGCGGAGCCACGGTGAGCGAGAGCCCCAGACCGAACACCACGACGGCGGGCAGCACATCCCCGACGTACGACGCGTGCCGGCCCACCCTCAGCAGCAGCAACAGGCCCGCCGCCGACAGCAACGGGCCCAGCGTCATCGGGCGGCGCGGCCCGATCCGCTGGGCCAGCGCGCCCGCCCGGGCCGAGAGCAGCAGCATGATCACAGTCACCGGCAGCAGCGCCGTCCCGGCCAGCAGCGGGGAGAACCCGGCGACGACCTGCAGGTCCACCACCAGCAGGAAGAACACTCCGCCCAGCGCGGCATAGACGGTGAACGTGACGACGTTGGCCGCGCTGAACTGGCGGTTGGCGAAGATGTCCAGCGGCAGCATCGGGTGGGCGCTGCGCCGCTCGTTCAGGACGAACCCGACCAGCCCGGCCACCCCGAGCAGGCCGGTGGCCAGCACCGTCGCCGACCACCCCTCCCCGGCAGCGATGAGCGCGTAGGTGAGCGCACCGAGGCCCAGCGCGCCGAGCAGGGCACCGGACAGGTCGAGCCGCCGCGACGCCTCGGGGTCCAGCGACTCCGGGACATGGCGCAGCGCCACGGCGATCACGACAGCAGCCAGCGGCAAGTTGACCAGAAAGATCCACCGCCAGCCCGGCCCCTGCACGAGGTAGCCGCCGATGAACGGCCCCGCCGCCCCCGCGATGCCGCCGAGGCCGGACCAGGCCCCGATCGCGCGGGCACGGTCGGTCGGGGCGAAGGATGCCGAGATGATCGCCAGGCTGCCCGGGGTGAGCAGGGCACCTCCCACGCCCTGCAGGGCGCGGGCCGCCACCAGGACCTCGATGGTGGGCGCGACCGCGCACAGCAGCGAGGCCAGCGCGAACCACGCGGTGCCGAGGACGAAGACTCGTCGGCGCCCGAATCGGTCACCGAGGGAGCCACCGAGCAGGATCAGGGACGCGAGGGTCAGGGTGTAGCCGTTGAGGGTCCATTGCAACCCGGCGAACCCCGCGCCCAGGTCCTCGCCGAGCGCGGGCAGCGCGATGTTGACGACGGTGGCGTCGAGCATCGCGACGCCCGAACCGAGCACCGTGGTCAGCAACACCAACCGCCCGGCCGGTTCGCCGAGGCGCACCTGCCGCGCAGCGGACACCGGACGTGGTGGGCTCATCGGCGGGCTACCGAAGGTAGGTCTGGCTGTGCTTCCGGTGCTGGCTCTCGCAGCGGCAGGCGCACCTGGAACCTGGTGTCGCCCGGGCGGGAGTCGACCCGCAGGTCACCGCCGTGCCGGTTGACGACGATGCGGAAGGAGATGCCCAGGCCCAGGCCGGTGCCCTGCCCGACCGGTTTGGTGGTGAAGAAGGGCTCGAAGACCCGGCCGCGGACCTCCTCGGGAACCCCGGGGCCGGTGTCGCCGACCTCGACGAGCAGCCGCTCGCCGTCGGCCGTGGTGCGCACCGTGAGGGTGCCGGCCCCGGCCATGGCGTCGAGCGCGTTGTCGATCAGGTTGGTCCACACCTGGTTGAGCTCCGCGGCATAGGCCGGGATCTTGGGCAGCGTCCGGTCGTAGTCCTTGACGAGCCGCACCGAGGCCAGCTTGCGACCCAGCATCACCAGCGTGCTGTCCAGCCCGTCGTGGACATCGACCCACTGGTGCTCGGCCCGGTCCATCTGGGAGTACTGCTTGGCCGCGTCCACCAGCGTCGAGATGCGCGTTGCCGCGTCCTCGATCTCCCCGATCAGCAGCTCGGTCTCCAGGGTGTAGGCAAGCCAGCGCAAGGCCCCCTCCAGGAACCGCTCGGTCACCGCGGCGGCGACCCCCTCGGCCCACGCGACGTCGAGGCCCGACGCAACGTAGATCGGGGCGAGGTCCCAGCCGTCCCGGACGCCGTGGCCGGCCAACCAGTCGCCGACCTCGTCCTCGCGCTCGCTGGTCTGCATGGTGGTCAGCGGCGCGGCCGCCGGGATGCCGGTGATGGCCGTTTCCTGCAGGTCGGTGAGCCGCATCAAGGCCTCGGGGTCGATGTCGCCGGCCGCCAGCATGGCCAGCTTGCGCCGCATGCCGGCCAGCCGCTCCCGCAGCGTGGCGGTCGCCCGGACCGCGGCAGCCGCGGGGTTGTTCAGCTCGTGGGTCAGCCCGGCGGACAGGGACCCCAGCGCGATCAGCCGCTCGCGCGCCCCGACGAGGTTGTTGCTGTTGCGGATGCCGACGTAAAGGCCCTCCAGCAGGTGCATCGCCATCGGGAACCACCGCTGCATCACCGCCACGAACTCCGGGGCCGGCAAGAAGAAAAGATCGACGTCGGTGATCGCGTGCAGCGAGCTGTTGTAGTGCTGCTCGCCTCCGTCGCGCAGCCAGGCCACGGTCGCGCCGGCGTAGGCCCCCCGGCCGTCGGTGCGGGTGAGCTCGACGTCGTCACGCTGCACCCGCCGCGACAGGGCGATCGTGCCCGAGAGCAGGACAAAGAACTCGGTCGCTGGCTGGCCCTCCGCGAAGACGTCCGTGCCGGCGCCGACCGCGCGGGTGGTGCCGTGGGCGGCGAGCCAGTCAAGCTGTTCGGGTTGGAGGGCCTCGAACAGGAACAGTTCGCGCAGCGCACCCGGCGCCACTCGTGCTGCGGTCATTGCCGCTCCAGATAGCGGTGGACGAGCGTGACGGCCATTGCGCCCTCCCCCACGGCGGAGGCGACGCGCTTGACCGAGGCCGAGCGTGCGTCGCCGGCGACGAACACGCCGGGGACACTCGCCTCGAGGTAGAACGGGTCGCGCTCCAAAGGCCAGTCGGCCGGGCGCCGGCCGTCCACGAGCAGGTCCGGGCCGGTGCGCACGAAGCCGGCGGGGTCGCGCGCAACCGTCGCGCCGAGCCACTCGGTCAGCGGCGCCGCGCCGATGAACACGAAGCAGAACGCCGTATCGACGGTCGCGGTCGCCCCGGTGGTGCTGTCTCGAAGAGTGAGCTGCTCGAGGTGCTCGCCGCCTTGGGCAGCGGCGATCTCGGTGCACGTGCGCACCTCGATGTGCTCGATCGCCCGCAACTGCTCGACCAGGTAGTGCGACATCGTCTCCTCGATGCTGGCGCCGCGGATGAGCACGACGACCAGGGCGGCGTGCCGGGAGAAGAAGACCGCCGCCTGGCCGGCGGAGTTGGCCCCGCCCACGACGTAGACGGTCTGCCCGGCGCAGGCCGCTGCCTCGGTGGAGGCGGAGCCGTAGAACAGGCCCCGGCCCTCCAGCTCGGCGCAGCCGGGGGCCGCGAGCTTGCGGTAGGCGACGCCGGTGGCCAGCAGCACCGAGTGTGCGGCCAGCTCGCTGCCGTCGGCGAAGTGCACCACTCGGGCCGGGCCACGCGCCTCCAGCCGGACCGCGTCCCGGGTGGTGAGCACCTCGGCGCCGAACTTCGCGGCCTGCCGGCGAGCCCGCTCGGTAAGCTGCTCGCCGCTGACGCCGTCGGGGAATCCCAGGTAGTTCTCGATCCTGGACGACTGCCCGGCCTGGCCGCCGGTGGCCCGGCGCTCCACCAGGACGGTGCGCAGCCCTTCGGACGCGCCGTAGACGGCCGCGCCCAGCCCGGCCGGACCCCCGCCGATGATGATCAGGTCATAGAAGTCCCCGGCCGGCTGGGTCGAAAGCCCGACCGCCCCGGCCAGCTCGGCGTCGGTTGGGGCGCGCAGCACCAGCCCGTCCGGGGTGACGACGAGGGGGACCGCGTCGTCCGTGGCACCGGCGGCGACCAGCAGCCGATGACCTTCGGCGTCGTCCGCGCCGTACCACCGGTAGGGCACCGAGTTGCGGGCCAGGAAGTCACGCACCTCGTGGGATCGGGCCGACCAGCGGTGGCCGACGACCCTGGTCTCCTCGACGGCCCGGTCACCGAGGGCCAGCCAGGTCTCGATGAGCGCGTCGACGACCGGGTAGAGCTTGTCCTCGGGCGGGTCCCACGGCTTGAGCAGGTGGTGGTCGACGTCGACCACGTTGATGGCCTTGATGGCCGCGTCGGTGTCGGCGTAGGCGGTGAGCAGCGCCCGGCGCGCCGCCGGGAACAGGTCCATCGCCTGCTCGAGGAACTCGATCCCGTCCATCTGCGGCATCCGATAGTCCGCGAGGATGGCGGCCACCCGCTCGCCGCGCAACTTGACCTCGCGCAGTGCCTCCAGACCCTCCGCCGCCGACGCAGCACGCAGCACGCGGTAGTCCTCGCCGTAGCGGCGGCGCAAGTCCCGGGCCACGGCCCGGGACACCGCCGGGTCGTCGTCCACGGTCAGCAGGATGGGCTTGGCCATAGCTGATTCTCCTCCCCTCGGAATGAGGTAATCATGTAATCACGTTGTGCCCGGCATGACAGCGCAAACCCTCCCCCTGATCCCGCTCGACGACATCGTGGTGCTGCCCGGAATGGTCGTCCCCCTCGAGCTGGTCCCCGACGCCCGGGCCGCCCTCGACGCCGCCCGCGCCGCCCACCCGGACACCGACGCCCCGCTCCAGATTATGCTGGTGCCGCGCATCGGCGGCCGCTATGGCGCCGTCGGCGCCGTCGTCGAGGTGACTCAGGTCGGCCGGCTCCCCACCGGTGAGCCGGCCGCCGTCGTGCGGGCCACCGACCGGGCCCGGGTCGGCGCCGCCGTCAACGGGCCGGGCGCGGCCCTGTGGGTCGAGGTCGAGCTGCTCGAGGAGCCTCCTGCCAGCGGTGCCGCAGCCGAGCGCACCCGTGAGCTCGCGGCGGAGTACAAGGCCGTCCTGCTCTCGATCCTGCAGCAGCGCAACGCCTGGCAGGTCATCGACGCGGTGCAGCGCCTCGCCGACCCCGGCGAGCTGGCCGACGCCGCGGGCTACGCCTCCTGGCTCGGGGTCACCGACAAGGTGCGCCTGCTGGAGACCGTCGATCCCGGCGAGCGGCTCACCTTCCTGCTCGGGCTGGCCCGGGCCCACCTGGCCGAGCTCGACGTCGCCGAGCGGATCCGCACGGACGTGCGAGAGGGGATGGACAAGACCCAGCGGGACTATCTGCTGCGCCAGCAACTCGCCGCGATCCGCAAGGAGCTCGGTGAGGGCGAGGCCGGCGGGGGCGACGACTTCCGCACCCGGGTGGAGCAGGCGGCGCTGCCCGACGCGGTGCGCGAGTCGGCCCTCGTCGAGGTGTCCCGGCTGGAACGGGCCGGTGACCAGTCCCCGGAGTCGGGCTGGATCCGCACCTGGCTGGACACCGTGCTCGACCTGCCCTGGACGGTGCGGACCACGGACACGACGAAGGTCAGCGCGGCGCGAGAGGTCCTCGACGCCGACCACACCGGGCTGACGGACGTCAAGGACCGGATCGTGGAGCACCTCGCCGTACGGTCCCGGCGGGCGGCCCGCGGGCTGGGCTCGGTCGGCGGGCGCGGCTCCGGGGCCGTCCTGGTCTTGGTGGGGCCGCCGGGGGTCGGCAAGACCTCCCTCGGGGAGTCGGTCGCCCGGGCCCTGGGCCGGCGCTTCGTGCGGGTTGCGCTCGGGGGGGTGCGCGACGAAGCCGAGATCAGAGGGCACCGTCGCACCTATGTCGGCGCCATGCCCGGGCGCATCGTGCGGGCGATCCGCGAGGCCGGCTCGATGAACCCGGTGGTGCTGCTCGACGAGATCGACAAGGTCGGCAGCGACTACCGCGGCGACCCGGCAGCGGCCCTGCTGGAAGTGCTGGACCCCGCGCAGAACCACACGTTCCGGGACCACTACCTCGAGCTCGACCTCGACCTGTCCGACGTGTTGTTCCTCGCCACCGCCAACGTCGCCGACACCATCCCGGACGCGCTGCTGGACCGGATGGAGGTCATCCGGCTCGACGGCTACACCGAGGACGAGAAGGTCGCCATCGCGCGAGACCACCTGCTGCCCCGCCAGCTCGAGCGGGCCGGGCTGCGCCCCGACGAGGCGTCGATCGGCGAGGACGCGCTGCGGGTCGTCGCGGCCGAGCACACCCGCGAGGCCGGTGTCCGTCAGCTCGAGCGGGCGCTGGCGCGGATCCTGCGCAAGGTGGCGACGACGATGGTCAGCGAGGGTGGGGACGAGGAAACCCAGCCGGTCACCGTCACGGCCGGCGACGTCGTGAGCTACCTGGGCCGGCCGCGGTTCACCCCCGAGTCCGGCGAGCGTACGGCGGTGCCTGGCGTCGCCACCGGCCTGGCCGTCACCGGGGCCGGCGGCGACGTGCTGTTCGTCGAGGCGACGGCGATGGATGGTGAGCCCGGGCTCACCCTCACCGGGCAGCTCGGCGAGGTGATGAAGGAATCGGCCCAGATCGCGCTGTCCTACCTGCGCGCCAACGGCGAGCGGCTGGGGGTCCCGACCGGCTCGCTCGCCTCCCGCCGGGTGCACGTGCACTTCCCGGCCGGCGCTGTGCCCAAGGACGGGCCTTCGGCCGGTGTCACGCTGACGACGGCACTGGCCTCGCTGCTCACCGGCCGGCTGGTCCGCTCCGAGGTGGGCATGACCGGCGAGGTCTCCCTCACCGGGCGGGTGTTGCCGATCGGCGGGGTCAAGCAGAAACTGCTGGCCGCCCACCGGGCTGGCCTGACCGAGGTGATCGTGCCGGCCCGCAACGAGCCCGACCTCGACGACCTGCCGGCCGAGGTGCGAGAGCAGCTCGTCGTACACACGGTGACCGACGTCGCCCAGGTGCTCGCGCTCGCGCTGGAGCCGCTGGCGGCGGCACCCAGCGTGCCGGCGCACACCGTGGCGGCCTGACGGCACAGCGCGATCCGGGCGCGCCGCCCGCCCCGTCCTCAGCTGTGGGACGGGGCGGGCGGTGCCGTCTCGTCTTCGAACATCAACTCGTCGGGATAGCACCAGAACCAGCCCTGGCCCAGTTCGAAGGACCGGATGATCGGGTGCCCGCTGGCGGCGTGGTGGGCCGTCGCGTGCTTGTTGGGCGAGGAGTCGCAGCAGCCGACGTGACCGCACTGCTGGCACAGCCGCAGATGCACCCACTGTCCACCGCTGGCGAGGCAGTCCTCGCAGCCGTCGGCGCTCGGGGTCACGGTGAAGTCAAGGGTGTCCAGGTGCGTGCAGGCGTCCATCCCGACATCTCAGCGCACCGAGCGTGATCTGGCTAGACCCCGCGGGTCGTGCGTGCGGAGTTGACATGAGCCGTCGAGGTGGAATGACTATGCATTCCGCGCTCGCTCGCCAACCCGGAGGACCGATGATCCGCCCCGTCCCGCCCACCGCGCCGATCCTGGTCACCGGCTGCTCCTCGGGGATCGGCCGGGCGACGGCGCTGCGCCTGGCACGTTCGACGCGTCCGGTGTGGGCCACCGCCCGTCGTACGGCCGATCTGGTCGATCTCGCTGCCGCCGGCGCCCACGTGGCCGCCCTCGACGTCACCGACGAGACCTCGATGCGCGCGGCGGTGGACCTCGTCGTGGACCGCCACGGACCCATCGGGGGGTTGGTGAACAACGCCGGCTACGGCGAGTACGGCCCGGTCGAGGAGGTGCCGCTGGATGCCCTGCGGCGCCAGTTCGAGACCAACGTCTTCGGCCTGGTGCGTCTGTGCCAGCTGGTGCTTCCTGGCATGCGGGAGCGGGGCGCCGGGCGGATCGTCAACGTCTCCTCGATGGGCGGGCGGCTGACCCTGCCCGGGGGCGGGGCCTACCACGCGAGCAAGTACGCCGTGGAGGCACTCTCGGATGCGCTGCGCTTCGAGGTCCGCGGCTTCGGTGTCGCCGTGTCCCTGGTCGAGCCGGGGCCGGTACACACGGCCTTCGCCGAGGAGGCGACGGCTTCACCGCCGGAGCGCGGCGGACCGTACGCCCAGTTCCGCACCGGCGTCGCGAGGCGCAACGCCACGTCGTACGCGCGACCGGACGCCCGCGGGACCAGCAGCCCGGAGGACGTCGCCGCGGTGATCGAGCGCGCGCTCGGGGCGGCCCGGCCCAGGGCACGCTACGTCGTCGGCGGGGTCGCCCGGTCCCTCGTCGCCGCCCGCGCCGCGCTCCCGGACGCCGTGTGGGATCGGATCATGCGGGCGCAGTACCCCACTCCCACCGGGCGATCGTGAGACCACCCGAGACCGTCCGACGGCGTCTCTTGGCAAGGTCCAGCCAGGCGGGGAAGCCGCCGTGGTTGGGTAGCGCCATGGACCACACCTATCGAGTGACCGAGATCGTCGGCACCAGTTCTGAGAGCCTCGACGCGGCGATCCGCAGTGGCGTCGCCCGCGCCGCGCAGACCTTGCGCCACCTCGACTGGTTCGAGGTCGGCGATATCCGGGGCCATCTCGACGCGGACGCCGTGGCGCACTTCCAGGTGACGATGAAGGTCGGCTTCCGGCTCGACGACGACGCGTGAGCCGTCGAGCGGACGTCGATCTCCTTCGAGCTCAGCGTTCCCTCGACCGAGGAGACGGCCGGCGGATGGTCTCCGGGCCGCCCCGGCTGCCGTGGCTCGTGGCCGAACGCCGCGGCGACGTGATGGGCTACAGCGCGGCGCCTGGTACGACGTGGGCTGGTTCTGGTGGCCCGCCGGGGCGTCCGCAGTCATGAGCGGGGCGGTGTCGCGTACCACGCAGCAACGCTGGCTCCCACGGGCGGGCGATAGTCGGTGACCCGGCCGCGCACCTCGTTGACCCCCACCGCCACAACGAAGCGACTGGGTCGGGTTCCGGCAACGCGCACGGTCCAGGTGCCCGCGCCGGCGCGGCCGCGGAACCGGCTCAGGCGCAGATAGCTCGTGTGGCTGAACGGCTCGGTGAAGCGCACCCGTGTGGTGGCACGCAGCACGGTGGCCCGCCCGCCCGGCCGCGTGATGGTGACCGTCGGCAGCCCCGCCCGCGGCAGGCCGCGCTCCGGGCGCCGGTCGGGCACCAGCAGGTCGATGAGCACCGGATCGCCCGAGCGGTAGCGGACACGCAGGGCAGAGGGTCTCGGGCGACCCGACCTGGCCCGAGCCGTCATCGTCCCGTAGACGGCGAAGGACACGGTCCCGTCGACGAGCAACGGCCCCCGAGTGTCGCCGGGTCGCAGGAACACCGGTTGGTGCGCGTCGGCCGGACCGGCGGCGACTGCGACCAGGGCCGCCGCGAGCAAAGCGGCCAGTGCCAGCCTCCCGGAGCCGCCGGCGAGGCGGCCACCTGCCCGCTCAGCACACCCGAGGAGGCGGCCGACCCTATCGTCCTGCTCGCCAGCGGCCGCGCCCGCAACGTCACCGGCGCCGACTTCGTCATCGATGACGGCCTCGTCCAGTCCCTCTGATTCTGATTTGATCTGAACCACTCTCCTTTATGCGGCCAGCCGGACCCACCACCCTCAGCCTGTCAAACTTGATGACCGAGCGGGTCAGCCGATCTTGTGCCAGTTCTCGCAGTCCTTGGTTGTGAAGAACTTGTCACTGGCCTTGATCGTGACGACGTTCGGTCGGCCCGATTGACCCTTGGCGACGGTGTCTCCGGGTCCGGAGCCGCGCAGCCGTGCCCAATGGCAGTTCCCGCTGCTCGAGGGCGCTGACGCGTAGGTGCCCGGGCGAATTCCTCGGCCGACAAGCTAGGTGCCCACACTTCCGACGAGCCATGTGCCGCTCGGCGCAGCCCTTCCGCTGGAGAGACTCTTCTGCTGCGCGTCCTCGCGGGCGGCCTGCCGGTCCTGAATCGTCAGGGTCTTCTTCGCGAGTTGGTCTGATTCTGTCGTGGTGGCGCCATGCTTCTTCGCGCCGATGGAAGCGACGTGGTCTTGGCTCGCCCTGGTGGTTGTCGAGGTGTCCTTCGTGCTCCCCAAGCCCGCAGCCGTCGCGGCGGCGACGACCAGCGCGACGGTGATCGCCGCGTAGTCCCAACTGCTTCTGAACCAGGACTTTCGGGCCGACCCCGACGAACGTTGCGGAATCTGTGGATCGCGCAGGGCCTGCGTCACGAGGAGCCTTCCGGTCGTGGCCGCCACTGGGAGGGCGTCGACGCCTTCGGAACACACGGTTTCACGTTTCTTTGCGGACGGACCGGGAACGACGAAAAGGGTCCGAATTAATGGGTTCGGTGAGAAGTTGTCGCGATAGGCGTAGTTTCGCGCACTGACCCAGCCACCGTCGGCGCTGCCCGGGACCCCCGGCTCGGCCCCCCCGTCGCGTCCGCTTCGCGCTTGACTCGGCGGCCTGACGCGCCGATGAAGGAATCATGACCGTTCCCCGCAAGGCCGCCCTGCTCGCCCTGGTGATCGCTGCCATGGCCGGGCTGGCGTCGGACATGGCCTACGCCACCCGGCACGACACCGTCGAGGCGGTGACGGTCACCGTCTACGGCATGGACTCCGCGGCGGCAGTCATCCAGCCGACCGCTGTGCTGGCGCAGCACACCTTCCGGACCAGCGACCTGGCTGCCGGCTCCCACTGAGCACCCTCAAGCCTCCCCCCGCCGAAGGGCCGTGTCGGGCGGGCCGCTGGAGTGGAGGCAACCCCGCGAACCGAGTCCCCATGCGCGCGGCCGCGAGAACAAGTCACCGAGGCCGGGCGGCGGCGTCCAGCGCCAGGACCTCCGTGATCAGCGCGCCCACCTGCTCGCGCTCTAGCAGGAACCCGTCGTGTCCGTAGAGGGATTTCACCACGCGCAGCCCGCCGACGACCGTCGGGATGGCCCGGGCCAGCAGTGCCTGCTGAGCCAGTGGATAGAGCCGGTCGCTGTCGATGCCCGCGACCACAACCGGCGCGCGGATGCGCCCGAGGGCCACCTCGACACCGCCGCGGGCGCGCCCCACGTCCCAGGTGTTCATGGCGTCGGTCAGCGCAACGTAGGTCCCGGCATCGAACCGGTGTGCGAGTTTGCTCGCGTGATGGTCGAGGTAGGACTGGACCGCGAAGCGCCCGTCCCCGAGTCGCTGGCCCAGGGGGTGCTCGCCGTCCTGCGGCGCCCGGCCGAACCGGGTCTCGAGTTCCCCCGCTGACCGGTAGGTCAGGTGCGCGATCCGACGGGCGACACCGAGGCCGTGGTGCGGCCCGTGCCCCGCCGGCAGGTGGTGGAAGTCGCCGCCGTGCCAGCCAGTGTCCCCCGTGATGGCCAGCATCTGCGCGGTCTGCGTGCCGATCTGGTCGGCGCTGGCTGCGGCGCCGACCGCGAAGACGAGGCCCGACGAGACCCGGTCGGGGTGTCCGGTCAACCATTCCAGCGCCCGCATCCCGCCCATCGACCCCCCGAGGACGACCCCCCACCGGCGTACGCCGAGGGCGTCGGCAAGCCGCAGCTCCGCGCGCACCTGGTCGCCGACGGTGGTGCGAGGAAACCTCGACCCCCACGGCCGGCCGTCCGGCGCCGCCGACGACGGGCCGGTGCTGCCCTGGCAGCCGCCCAGCACGTTGGCGGACACGACGAACCACCGGTCCGGGTCGACCACGCCGCCCGCCCCGATGACGCCTTCCCACCACCCCGCCGTCGGATGACCGGGCGCGGCGGGCCCGCTCACATGCGAGTCGCCGGTCAGCGCATGCAGCACCAGCACCGCGTTGGACCCGTCGTCGGCCAGCTCCCCCCACGTCTCGTAGGAGAGCCGGACAGCGGGCAACCGGCCGCCGAGCTCGAGGTCCAGCGCGCCGATGTCGAGGAACTGCCGGCGCCCCGGCGGGTCGCCCTCGCGCCAGGCGCCGGTGGCGGGCGGCAGGCCGGCGCGCGAGGCGCCTCCCGCCACCGGTATCAGGCTGACTTCGCCGCGCGGAAACCCGCATCGAGATCGGCGAGCAGGTCTTCGATGCCTTCGAGCCCGACCGCGAGCCGCACCAGGCCGGGCGAGACGCCGGTGGCCAGCTGCTCCTCCGGGTTCAGCTGCGAGTGGGTCGTCGAGGCCGGGTGGATGACCAGCGATCGGACATCACCGATGTTGGCGACGTGGCTGTGCAGCTCGAGGGCGTCCACGAAGCGACGACCTGCGTCAACGCCACCCGAGATCTCGAAGGCCAGGACCGCGCCAGCCCCTCGGGGGGCGTACTTCTGGCCGTTGGCATACCACGGCGAGGACGGCAAACCGGCGTAGGCGACCGATTCGACCTCGTCGCGGGCTGCGAGCCACTCGGCGACCCGGGCGGCGTTGGCCACGTGCCGCTCCATCCGCAGCGAAAGCGTCTCCAAGCCCTGCGCTATCAGGAACGCGTTGAACGGGGCGATCGCGGGCCCGAGGTCACGCAGCAGCTGCACGCGGGCCTTCGCGATGTAGGCCGCCGGGCCGAGCGCGTCGGCGTAGACCACACCGTGGTAGCTGGGGTCGGGCGTGGTGAGGCCGGGGAACCGCTCGGCGTTGGCCGCCCAGTCGAACCGCCCGCTGTCCACGATGACGCCGGCGATCGCGGTGCCGTGCCCCCCGATGTACTTGGTCGCGGAGTGCACGACGATGTCGGCCCCCCACTCGAACGGCCGGATGAGGTAAGGCGTCGCGACGGTGTTGTCCAGCACGAGCGGGACACCCGCCTCGTGGGCCACCGCCGCGACGGCCTCGATGTCAAGGATGTCGTTCATGGGGTTGGAGATCGTCTCGGCGAAAAACAGCTTGGTGCGCGGTTGGACAGCCGCACGCCAGGACTCGACGTCGTCGGGGTTCTCGACGAACGACACCTCGATGCCCAGCTTGGGCAACGTGTAATGGAACAGGTTGTAGGTGCCGCCGTAGAGGCGTGGGCTGGAGACGATGTGGTCGCCGACCTCGGCAATGTTGAGCAGGGCGACGGTCTCCGCCGCCTGTCCGCTGCTGACCAGCAACGCACCGATGCCGCCCTCGAGCGCAGCGATGCGTTCCTCGACCACCGCCTGGGTCGGGTTCATGATCCGGGTGTAGATGTTTCCGGGCTCGGTCAGGCCGAACAACGCAGCGGCGTGGTCGGTGTCACGGAAGGTGTAAGAAGTCGTCTGATAGATCGGCAGGGCGCGGGCCCGGGTCGCCTCGTCGACGACCTGACCGGCGTGGATCTGCTTGGTTTCAAAGCTCCAGGCGTCGTTCACGGGTGTGACCTCTCGGTGGCGGTGTGGTGGTCGGGAGCAATCCTGCATCATCGGAGGGTCCGGTCACCGGACCGTCCGGGAATGACGCCGACCCAGACCCGGTTGGGCTGCCCGAACGGCATCCATCTCGACCACTCCTGGAGGACGACATGATCCTGGTCACCGGCGCCACGGGCACCACCGGACGCGCAGTGCTGCGCCACCTCGCCGCAGCCGGCCTGCCGACCCGGGCACTCGTCCACAACCCGGCCAAGCTCGGCGACCTGCCCGACGGCGTCGAGGGCGTCGTCGGCAGCTTCGAGTCCCCGCCGCAGGGTGCTTTCGACGGTGTCGACGCGGTGTTCCTGGTGTCGCCGGTCTCCGATCAGCAGGTGGCCCAGGAGAACAGCCTCGTCGACGCCCTCGCAGCGGCCGGTCGGGCTCACATCGTCAAGCTCGTCGCGGCCGGCATCGAGCAACGCCCGGCCCCGGTGCGTTTCAACGCCAATCACCACGAGATCCTCGACCACATCGCGACGACCGGACTGCCGCTCACGGTGCTGGCCCCGAACTCGTTTATGGACAACGTGCTGTTCTCGGCGGAGACGATTCGCACCCAGGGTGCGATCTACAACTCCGCAGGTGAAGGCGCCGTCAGTTTCATCGCCGCGGACGACATCGGTTCGGTCGCCGCGCACGTGCTGTCCGACCCGGCGCCGCACGCCGGGGCGACCTACACGCTGACCGGCCCCGAGGCCCTGACCTACGCGCAGGTGGCCACCCTGGTGTCCGCCGCCACCGGCCGCGAGGTGCGGCACGTGTCGCTCGAGCCGGACCAGGCCCGCGTCGGGATGGTCGTCGCCGGCGTGCCCGCGTGGAACGCCGACGGGCTGGTGGAGCTGGACGCCCTCATCAGCCAGGGATACACCGCTGCCACCACCGACGAGGTGGTCAAGGCAACCGGCGGGCCGGCGACCTCGTTCGAGGACTGGCTGCGCGACCACGCCGGGGACTTCACGAGCTGACTTTTCAGGGCTCCCGCAGCCGGGCGATCAGCGCGGCACTGTCGATCGCCAACGCGGCCCGCAGCGCCAGGTCCAGCACGAACGCCAGATCCTCGGGCCCGTAGTGCCGGCCGGAGTCGCTCATCGCCAGGCTGACCGCCCCGAGGGTGCGTCCGCGGGCCGACAGCGGCGCGATCACCACGCTGGACAGGCCGAGCCGGCGCAGCAGGTTGCTGCGCTCGGGGTCCTGCCCGACACCGTCGGCGAGCATCGCCTCGGTGACGGCCGGCAGCAGCGCCGGCTCCCCGCTGCGGACCACGGCACCGACGCCGATCCGGTCGGCCAGCCGGTCGGGCCAGCGCCGCTGCAGTTCCCGGGAGATGGCCAGCCGGCCCGGATCCGCGTGGGCGAGCGCGACGGTCGCCAGCTCGCCATCCTCGATCAGGTGAACGACGCACCAGTCGGCGATCTCGGGCACGGCCAGCCGGGCCACGTCCGCGAGGGTGCGGCGCAGGTCGAGGGACTCGGCCAGCCGGATCGAAGCCCGGGCGAGGAAGCCGAGCCGGGCGTTGGCCGCCTCGGCGCGAGTGGCGTTCTCGGCTCGTTCCAGCGACTGAGCGCACGCGTCGGCGAGGGCGGTGAGCATGTCGAGGTCACCCTGGGTCAGGCGCCGGGTCGACGGGAACGCGAGGCTCAGCGCCCCGATCACGCCGGCTTCGACGCGCAGCGGCAGGGTGACCAGCGCGTGCTCGACCCGGGGCGGTCGGCCGCGCAGGAGCGGCCATCGGGCGTCGCGCTCGGCGACGGACCCGACGGCCAGAATCCGCCCGGTGCGCACCGCCTCGGCCACCGGCAGGGCGTCGTCGATGTCGAGCGTGGCCGACATGGCGTCATCGTGCCCGCCGGTCGTGTGCACGCGCACGACGTGCAGGGTTCGCCGGTCTGCTGCGAGCAGCGACAGGGCGGCCACCTCGGCGCCCAGCAGGGCGGCTGCCTGCTCGACGACCACGGCCGTGACGTCGGCGACGGCGTGGGCGGCCGCCAGCGCCGCCGTGAGCTGCTGCAGCCGGCCCAGCCGGGCCGCGGTGACGGTTTGCAACTCATAGAGGGCCGCCCGCTCGAGCGCCTGCGCGGCCAGCGCGGCCAACGCCGTGAGGAAGCCGCGTTCGTCGTCGTCGAACAGGCGTGGCGAGCCGTAGCTGATCCGCAGCGCGCCAAGCAGTCGCGCGCCGGAACGCAGCGGCACGGCTGCTGTGGCGACCGTGTCGGGCTCGAGCGTGACGAGCAGCGGGAAGCGCTGGTCGCGCTGCTCGGCGTCCTCGACCCACACCGATTCGCCGGACCGGATGACCTCGGTGCCCGGAAGTGGCGTGTGCCGCGACGCGGGCTGGAGGCGGTCCAGCAGCCCGGGCGGGTAGCCCTGGTGGGCCACCACCCGAACCTCGGGCTGGTCGGCCAGCACGAGGGCACCCCGGTCGGCAGCGAGCTCGCGGATCGCCTCCGCGAGCAGGATCTCACCGACCTGTGCCTCGTCCATGGCGCCGGCCAGGGCCGCGGTCACGCGCTGCAGCCGGGCCGCGCGCTCGGCCCGGGTGCGCAGGGCGTCGACGTGGTCGATCTCGCGGAGCAGGAACTGCTCGAACGTGCCCGACGGGGACGCTGCCCGGCCCAGGGCGGCCCGGCGCAGGGCGGTGACCAGCGAGGTGACGTACCACCTGCGGAACACCTGGTGCCGGGCGGGTGCGGCGAGAGTCAGCAGCCGGGAGCCGCGCGCGTAGGCGTCGGCGTGCTCCAGCGCGGCGAGATAGCGCTCGCCGGCATCGGCGGCGGAGACCGGCAGGGACAAGGTCAGGCTCGTGCGGGACTCGCCGCGGGTCGCCGCGGCGAGGGCCTGGCGCTTGATCGCGATGCGGGCCTCGGCGAACTCCGAGATCACCGCCTCGACGAGCTGGACGAGCGAGGTGGGCACCTCCGCGGTGAGCCCCGCGCGGGCCCCGCCCGCGGCGAGCGCGAACTCGCGTGCCAGCGAGTCCACATGGCTCTTCGCGGCCAGCAGCAGATCCGTGGGTACGTCGCCCAGGGTGACCGTGTATCGGCTCGGCTGGTCCCACTCGTCGGCGAACGCGGCCAGCAAGGCGTCAATCTCCCCTGCCGCGGGAGCGGTGCCCACCACGCTGTGCGCGGTGAGCACGGCCCAGACGACCTTGCCGTCGGGGGTCTCGCCCACCCCCCAGCGGTCCGCCAGGGCGGCCACGAGTGCGAGGCCGCGACCGGTCATGCCGTCGCTGACGGCCGGCCGCACCGGGCTGATCCGGGACGTGTCGTGCACCTCGATGCGCACCGCGTCGCCCTCCGGGCGCACCGCGAGGCGCACCGGCGGCCCGACGTGCAGCATCGCGTTGGTCACGAGCTCGCTGCCGGCGATCTCGGCGTCGGCCGCAAGGTCGTCGCGGCCCCAGCGGGCGAGCGTGGACCTGACGAACCGGCGCGCAACGGGCACCGCGTCGAGGCCTCCCGCGAGCGCCACCTCGTCGATCGTGGCCCCCTCTGCCGGCCCAGGCCCGGCGCCGCCGCCGGCCGTTTCCCTCCCCATGGCGAGCCAGCGTAGACCTCGCCCCGGGGACAGTCGGGCCGCTCGCCGTACGTCGTGGTCGTGGGTGGCATGCTCGGCGGCGAGCAGTGCATCCCGGTAGTTCCCCAACGTCTTGCAGGAGGGACCATCATGGCTCTGGACCCGCGCGCCGGGCAGCCCGCCGAACCAGCCGACCTCGTCGACGTCCCCGCTCTGGTCACGGCCTACTACACCGGGCACCCGGAGCCGGGCGAGCCCGACCAGCGGGTCGCCTTCGGCACCTCCGGGCACCGCGGGTCAGCCCTGCGCACGGCGTTCAACGACGACCACATCGCCGCCACCACCCAGGCGATCTGCGACTTCCGCAGCGCCAACGGCGTCGCCGGTCCGCTGTTCCTGGGCAAGGACACCCACGCCTTGTCCGAGCCGGCCTACGCCACCGCCATCGAGGTCCTCGCCGCCAACGAGGTCACCGTTCTGCTCGACCCGCGCGACCGCTATACCCCCACGCCGGCTGTGTCGCTCGCGATTCTCGCCCACAACGCCGGACGCGACGGGTCCGACCGCGGGCGCGCAGACGGCATCGTGGTCACCCCGTCGCACAACCCCCCGCAGGACGGCGGTTTCAAGTACAACCCGACCGACGGGGGCCCCGCCGGCAGCGACATCACCGGATGGGTGCAGGACCGGGCCAACGAGCACCTGAGCGACGGGCTGAAACAGGTCCGCCGTATCACCCTGGCCCGCGCACGGGCGGCCGACACCACCAGCAGCTATGACTACCTCGGTGCCTACGTCGACGCGTTGCCCTCGGCCCTGGACCTCGACGCAATCCGCGCGTCCGGCCTGCACATCGGGGCCGACCCGCTCGGCGGGGCCAGCGTCGACTACTGGGGGGCGATCGCCGAGCGGCACAAGCTCGACCTCACCGTGGTCAACCCCGTCGTGGACGCCACGTTCGGTTTCATGACCCTGGACTGGGACGGCAAGATCCGGATGGACTGCTCGTCGCCCTCGGCGATGGCCTCACTGATCGCGCGCCGCGATCAGTTCCAGATCGCGACCGGCAACGACACCGACGCCGACCGCCACGGCGTGGTCACCCCCGACGCCGGCCTGCTCAACCCCACCCACGTCCTCGCCGTGGCGATCGACTACCTGTTCGGCCACCGGGACGGCTGGCCCGCCACGGCCGCCGTGGGCAAGACCCTGGTCAGTTCGAGCATGATCGACCGGGTCGCGCAGAGCCTGGACCGGCGCCTGGTCGAGGTGCCCGTCGGCTTCAAGTGGTTCGTGCCGGGCCTGCTGGACGGGTCGGTCGCGTTCGGCGGGGAGGAGTCGGCCGGCGCGAGCTTCCTCCGCCGCGACGGCACCGTCTGGACCACCGACAAGGACGGCATCCTGCTGTGCCTGCTGGCCTCGGAGATCCAGGCGGTCACCGGGCTCTCACCGAGCCAGCGCTACGCCGAGCTCGTGGAGCGGTTCGGGGACCCGGCGTACGCCCGGGTCGACGCGCCCGCCTCCCGGGCGGAGAAGGCGGTGCTGGCCGCGCTCACCCCTGAGCAGGTCACCGCGACCGAGCTCGCCGGCGAGGCGATCACCGCCAAGCTGACCGCGGCTCCGGGCAACGGGGCGTCGATCGGCGGCCTCAAGGTGCTCACCGCGTCGGGCTGGTTCGCGGCGCGACCCTCGGGCACCGAGGACGTCTATAAGATCTACGCCGAGAGCTTCCAGGGAGTCGAGCACCTGGCCCGCATCCAGTCCGAGGCGCGGGAGGTGGTGTCGGCCGCGTTGGCGCAGGCCTGAGCGTCGCGGAACCGGTCGCCAGGGCCAGCCGAACCAGGGCTAGATGGTCGGTGCAGTCATTCGGGTGCAGCTCCACGGGAGTGCCGCATCCGGCATCCTCAACTGCCCACGCCCCGATCGCGTCACCGGGTTACGCTTGAGCTCGCTTCCCATGTGCCGCAAAACGGGCATAGCACCGCAGAACGGTCTCCATGGAGGTGGTGTTTCGGCAGCGAAGGCTCCGGGAGGGTCACCGACCGAGGCGAAAAGCAGCCGACATAGGTGTCGGCGCCTCGTGAGGCGCACTCTCACCCAGGTCGGTGGGCGAATCTCATCTGTCGGACGCCCCGGCGCTCGCCATGTGGACGGCAGCGGGGCGGCAGCCTAACACTGTCTGCCTGATGGGGGATCGTGGCCGAAGTAGAGGTCTGACCGCTCGGGTGGTTGCCAGTGGGGGATGCGGGGGTTACCGCGAACGTCCCTCGGGCCCGGTCACATCCGAGTCGCCAAGCCGCAGGTCGAGCTCGCCGTCCGCGTTGACGACGGCATCCGCGACGATGCGCTCCAGCAGGGCGTAGGACGCCGGGGGGTCGTTTCGGTCCGACGCTAGGCGCAGCAGGCTGGGCTGGCCAGGCACGGCGTCGGGCGTGAGGGACGGCTCAACGGCGACGCGAAGCAGCTGGCTCGAAGATGCCGCTATCCGGGCGATCAACGGTTTTGCGAGATTCTGCGCGATACGGACGCCGCCGGCACGCATGGCTGGACTCCAGGGGCTCGACCACAGGCCAGTGCTCCTCGTTGGCGAAGACATCGAACAGGTGACGGCACGAGGCGCTCTCGTCGGCGCAGGTCCTCCACGTGGTCAGTCGTAAGTCTGGGCTCGCCCGCTCGCTGGGACTGTCAGAGCAGCACAGCGACAACCGTGACGTTGTCGAGCCCGCCCGCTTCGAGGGCCGCGGTCACCAGCGCGTCACAGCCCTCCTGCACATCGGACGCGTGCGCGAGGACACGCTCGATGTCCTCGTCGTCGACCATGTTGGTCAGCCCGTCGCTGCACAGCAGGACCAGGCCCTCGGCCGGGACCTGGCGCAGGTCTGGGCGCACCCGGGACTCCAGGCCCAGCGCCTGGGTGATGTAGCCGCCGTGCTGGTGGTCGACCGTGAGCCTGGTGAGCCGCCCGTCGGCGCTGAACTGGTAGGCCCGGCTGTCGCCGACGTGGCCCACCCAGGCGAGACCGCCGGTCACCGTGAGCACCACCGCGGTCGTGCCCATGCCGACCCGGCCTGGGTCACGGCGAGCCGCGCGCCCGACCGCCTCGTTGGCCGCCACCAGGGCCGCCCGCAGGACCTCGGCCGGGTTGTCGGCGCCGGCAGGGTTGTCGGCGCTGGCCGGCTGGGGCGCGACCAGAGATTCGCGCAGGGCTTCGATGGCGACCCGGCTCGCGACGTCGCCCGCCGGGTGCCCACCCATGCCGTCGGCGACCACGAACACGCCGTCGCCGTCCTCGCCGATCTCGACCAGATGGGCATCCTCGTTGCGGGTGCGGACGTATCCCACTTCGCTACGCGCCGCCACCTGCATCCTGTCACCCTATCGGCGGCTGGCTGGCAGCATGGCGCGGTCTTGACATCGTCCCGGCCGTGAACGGCCGGGATTCCAACTACCACCCGAAGGAGGCGGCGAGTTGAGGTTGACGCTTGACCGACCGAGCCGAAGCTCTGCGGTCTCCCCGTCCGGACACCGTGTGCCCCACGGCGCTGTTGCATGCCGCATTCACGTCGGCGTTGTCGTTGTGTCCGCAGGACCAGCACCGTTAGATGGCTTGGCTCTCGCGCGCCTCCCGGTCCACAGTCCCGCACACCGAGCAACGCTGACTCGTGAACGCGGGGTTGACCTTCTCATAGGACTTCCACTCGGACAAGGCGCGGATGCGCCGGAACCGCACCCAGCCGACCTTCTCCAGCGGCACTTGTTCTGCTGGGGTCGGGTCAAGGCGGAACCGCGACATGGGACTAAGTGTAGCATTGGTCTATGTCGCCTCGATGGGAACCAGACCCGGATTTCAGGCGCGGACGCAGCGTCGTTCACCACCTCCACGTCCACTTGGTCTTTCTCACCAGGTACCGGCATGGAGTCCTCGACGGGGACATGCTCGATCGGTGCGAACACGTCATGCGCGAGGTCTGCGCCGACTTCGGGGCGACCCTCGCCGAGTTCAACGGACAGGACGACCACGTTCACCTGCTCGTGCAATACCCACCTGCGGTGGCGATCTCGAGGCTGGTCAACTCCCTCAAGGGCGTCTCGTCGCGGCGCCTGCGGCAAGAGTTCGGCGCCTCTTCCGACCGGGCCGTCATGCGCGGGCAGTTTTGGTCCCCGTCCTATTTCGCCGGGTCGTGCGGCGGCGCGCCCCTCACCATCGTCAAGGACTACATCACCCAACAGAAACAAGCCGACTAGGAAGGGCTTCCTCCCAGCGTTGAAGGGCCGGGTTTCCGCCCTAGGTTCAAGATGACCCTCCCCGCGAGAGTCGCCGCCCCTCGCCGGAGGGTTGCCCGACCACGCCGGAGAGCGGTCGACCCCCGCCGCGGGGTCCCGCGGCCCGTTGCCGGGCCGTGGCTCCTGCTGGCGATCTTCCTCGTGGCGCTCAACCTGCGGGCCGTGCTCGCCTCGCTGCCCCCGTTGGTTCACACGGTGTCCCGCGACCTCGGCCTGTCCGGCGCGGGGGCCGGGTTGCTCACCACGTTGCCGGTGCTCTGCATGGGCCTGTTCGCCCCTGTCGCGCAACAGCTGGCTCACCGGATCGGGCGGGAAGCTACCGTCGCGGTCGCCCTCGTGGTGCTGTTGGTCGGGCTGCTCCTTCGCGCCGCAGGCGGGGTCAGCGGGCTGCTGTTCCTCAGCAGCCTGCTCGCAGGAGTCGGCATCGCGCTGTGCGGCACCGTCTTGCCGGGAATCGTCAAGGAGTTCTTCCCCGACCGGCCCGGCCTGGTCACTGGCATCTACCTGTTCGCGATGATGGTGGGCGCGACGACGGCGTCGGCGGCTGCCGTTCCCCTGGCCCACTCGTTCGGCTCCTGGCAGTGGTCGCTGACGTTGTGGTCGGTCCCTGCCGTGGTGGGCCTGGTCGCCTGGTTGCCGGTGGTCCGCCGAGTCAATGACCACGAGGACCCCCAGGGCTGGGAGAACCCCGGCGACCTCGGGCAGCGCGACCTCGGGCAGCGCGACCTCGGGCACCGCCAAGAACCATCTCGTCTTCGTCCACTCCAATCACGGCAACCACTACTACCTCGGCGATCGCCATCGCATCGCGATGTATCAGCAAGAGGCGGACCCACACACCCCCGACCACGACATCACCGGCATCGGCCGCTTCATGCTGATCCGCGTCGAGCAACCCACCGAGGAAATCTATCTCCGCGTCGCCCTCTCCAAAACCTTCATGGGCGCCGACCGCACGTCGTGGACGCCCCCGCGCACCCGCGTCCTCGCCGACACCGAAGCGCCCCGCATCCTCGCCCAAAAAGACCTTCTGCTCAACTTCGTCGGCAACGGCGCCGTCAACCGCATCATCGGCCCCATCCGACCCGTTTGGCAGGACGGCGCCGCCTACATCGCCATCGATCTGGCCGAGACCGCCCTCCAATTCCGCCCCAAACGCAGCGGCCTCCAAGCCCTCTACAACACCGGCATTCCCCTCGATTCCCGCCTCCTCGTCGCCTACGGCCGCGACATCTCCGCCCTCTCGCCCGCCGAAGTCGCCGCCCTCCCCCGCCCCACGCGCCTCGCGAAATTCCCCTCCGACATCGTGCTCGCGCGCGGACTCGAATTCTCCGGCATCTACGAGGACGGTTGGCTCTCCCCCCGCACCGAATTCGTCCTCGGTGCCGCTCCCGCCGGCGCCGCCCTCCGCCTCCGCGGCTACGTTCCCGAACTCCCCGGCCTGCCCCTCGGCCGCGGCGTATTCAAAATCTCCCTCAACGGCCGCGATTTCGAACTCCCCGCCGCCACCGGCACCTTCGACTGGCTCCTCCCCATCGCCAACGCCGCCAGCACCACCCGCCTTTCGATCATCCCTTCCGCTTCCGCCATCCTGCCCAACGGCGACAACCGCCCCGTCGGCGCGAAACTCGAACTCCTCGAGATCCTCCCCTCGCTCCCCGGCCCGACCTTCGACTTCGCCACGCCCGGCGCCCTCCGTCTCGCCGCCGCCGGCGTCGACCAAGACGGTTGGCTGTCCCGTGCCGCCGCCCTCTACCTCCCCGCCAACGCGGTCGCCACCGACGTCACCCTCCGCCTCGAAATCCCCGACTGGTCCGGCGCGCGCACCACCACGCTCTCCACGCAGCTCGCCGACACCCCTGCGGTCACCCACTCGCTCGCCGCCGGCGCCTACGCCACCCTCCGCGTGCGTCTCCCCGCCTCCCCGACGCCGCAGACCCTCCGCCTCGCATCGCCCTCCGACTTCGCGCTCCCCGCCCCCGACACCCGCCGCCGCACCGGCCGCCTCCTCCAGGTCGACCTCGCCCCCGTCCCGTCCCCGTGAGCCGCACCAATAAAATTTGTCATTCATTAAATGACATCCGCCTCCTCGCCTCCTCCGCTCGATCCATCTTTGTCATCCATTAAATGACAAACGCTTACCCAGGGCCGCGGCCCCCTTCGGCGTGACGCGCATGAGCCCGTCCCACCATCCTGCCTCCGCCCCCGCGCCCGCGTCCGCGCCAGCTTCCACGCCCGCGCCCGCGCCCGCCGTCCCGCCGCGCGTCGCGCTCCTCCTCAAACTCGACACGCTCGGCGACTTCGTCCTTTTCGCCCCCGCCCTTCGCGAGCTCCGCGCCGCCTGGCCCGGCACCCGCCTCTGCGCTCTCCTCCGCCCGGCTTACCTCGATCTCGCCGCCATCCTCGCTCCCGGCGTCGAATTCCTCACCACCCCACTCGACCCTTTTTCGCAGGGCCCCGACGCCGACCCCGCCGAACTCGCCCGTCTCCGTAAGCTCGTTACGGACCTCGCCCCCGACCTCGTGGCCGCCGCGACCGGACGCCGCAACTGGCTCGAAGCCGCCCTCGCCGCCACCGCACCCACCGCCCGCCGTGTTGCGCTCGGCACCGAGGCCCACGATGAGCACTTCTCCACCCAGCTTCGCGTCGCCCTCGGCCTCGACGCCACCCAAATCTTCCCGGAGCAGGTCGCCGTCGCCGCCGACGAGCCCGACGCGCAGCGCAACCTCCGCCTCGCCGCCGCCCTGCGCCACCGCCCCTTCGCTCCCTCGTCCTCCGTCCCAACTGCGGTTCCCCTGCCTTCCGCCGCCGTCGCCGCCGCCCGCGACTTCCTCTCCGCCCACGCCCTCGCGCCCCAACGCTACGTCGTCTGCGCCGCCGCCGGCTTCGCCAACGTCCGCCTGAAAACCTGGCCCGCCGAACGCTTCGCCGCCGCCCTGCGCCACCTTCACGCCCGCCACGGTCTCCCCGCCCTCCTCGTCGGCCACGAATCCGAACGTGCCTACCTCGAGCCCCTCCTCGCCTCACTCGCTCCGCCACGTCGCTCACCTGCCTCACTTTCGTCCAGCCTCCTCGCTTCGCCCGCCGCTCCCACCTCTCCCCACTCGCCCGCAGCGCCCACCTCGTCCGCCGCTCCCCCGCCACCTCCCTCTGTTCTCTGGCTCGGCCGCGAAAACTCCCTCCCGACCCTCGCCGCCCTCCTCGCCGACTCCGCGCTCTTCCTCGGTAACGACACCGGCGCGATGCACCTCGCCGCCGCGCTGGACGTCCCCGTCGTCGCCATCTTTGGCGGCGGCACTTGGCCGCGCTTCACCCCCGCCGCCCGCCGCGGCATCGCGCTCGTGCAACCGCTCCCCTGCTTTGGTTGCGGCTGGGATTGCGCCTTCACCGCCTCCGCTCCGACTGCCGATCTTCCCCTGCCCCTCTCCCGCCCGGCCAGCACCGCGCCCTGTCTCTCCGGCCTCACCTCCGCCGATGCCATCGCTGCGCTCGACGCGGTCCTCGCCCATCCCGACGCGCCTTTCTCGATCCGGCACATCGAGCGCCTCCACGCCGACGCCTTCAACCTCGTCGGCGCCGCCTCCACGCGTTACCGCGCCCTCCGCGCCGAACACCTCGCCCGCCAGCACAAGCTCGAAGAACTCACCGCGCTCGACCGCGAAAAAGACGACGCCATCCTCGAAAAAGAGGACGCCATCCTCGAAAAAGAGTCCGAGATCGACGCGCTCAAGGCCGCCGCCAACACCAAAGACGCCGAGATCGCCTCGCTTAAAAACGTCTGCGACGAACGCGAACGCCTGATTCTCCGGCAGGACGCCCACATCAAACATTTTCAACGCGCCGTCGCCGAACACGACGCCCGCCTCGCCGATCTCGACGCCCGCCTCGCCGCCGCCCACGACGACAAAGCCCAGTTCCAACACGCCCTCGCCCAGCTTCCGCCCGATACCGCCAAAGCCGCCGAGACGCTCGCCAACCAGTCCGTCCACATTCGCAACATCGAGGCCCTCGTGTTCCTCCGCGACCGCGAGATCGCCGCCCTCACGGCCACTCTCTCCGA
>JBBRHF010000025.1:0-30295 GCA_038223055.1 Actinomycetes bacterium
GACTTCCTCGACCTGCAGGGCTACACCAGCCCCTACAAGGACAAGGACCCCAACAAGCTGGGCCTCAAGGCGATCGAGACCCCGGACGACAGCACGATCATCTTCCACCTGAAGGTGCCGTTCTCCGGCTTCGACTATTTCGCCCAACTGCCGGGAACCATCCCGGTGCCGGCCGCCAAGGACACCGGGACGAAGTACAAGGAGCACGTCGTCTCCTCGGGGCCCTACAAGTTCGTCACCAACCAGCTCGGCAAGTCGTTCAGCCTGGACCGAAACCCCAACTACGATCTGGCGACCGATCCTGACTCGGGGCGCAAGCCGCTCGCCGACAAGATCGAGGTGACCCTCAATGTCAACGCCGACGACATCGACAACCGGCTCCAGTCCGGTGACCTCGACGTTGCCATCGAGGGCACCGGGCTCCAGCCTGCCTCGCAGGGCAAGGTGTTGTCCGACCCGGCGCTGAAGGCCAAGACCGACAGCGCGGCCAGCACCCGGCTGTGGTTCACGGTGCTCAACTCCGATGTCCCCCCGCTGGACAACATCCACTGCCGCAAGGCCGTGCTGTTCGCCGCCGACAAGTCGGGCTATCAGCGGGCCTACGGCGGGGCCACCGGAGGCGACATCGCCACCAACCTGATGCCTCCACTCATCCCGGGCGCCGAGAAGATCGACCTCTACGAGGCCGGCACGAAGCCCGAGGGTGACGTGGCCAAGGCCAAGTCCGAGCTCGCCGCGTGCGGGCAGCCGAGCGGCTTCGCCACCAACGTCTCGTTCCGCACCGAGCGTCCCAAGGAGAAGGCCACCGCTGAGGCGCTGCAGCAGTCACTAGCCAAGGTCGGCATCAAGCTGACGATCAAGCCGTTCCCGGAAGGCGACTACGCCAAGCTCTACGCCGGCAAGCCGGACTACGCGAAGAACAACAAGCTCGGCGTCATGGTCTACGGGTGGGGCGCTGACTGGCCGGACGGGTTCGGCTTCCTGCAGCAGATCGTGGACAGCCGGGTGATCAAGCCGGAGGGCGGCAACACCAACCTCGGCATCAAGATCCCGGCCGTGGACACCTTGCTCGACAAGGCGCTGCAGACGACCGACAACGCGGCCCGGGAGACGATCTGGGGCGAGATCGACAAGGCGGTCATGGAGAACGCGGCGGCGCTGCCCGGCGTGTGGGCCAAGGGCCTGCTGTTCCGCCCCGACAACCTGACCAACGTGTTCGTCAACGACGCGTTCGGCGAGTACGACTACACCACCCTCGGCACGACCAAGAAGTAGTCCACCCGCCGGAACATCCGCCGGCGCAATTTCGCCGGCACATCCGAATGGCACATCCGAATGGCACATCGAATGGCCGACCAGCACGAAGGTAGGTGAAGGCGCCGGTGGCCGGCGGTCACCCAACTCGCGGACCGCGCGGGTTCGGGACCGCCGGACGCCCAGCCGGGTCTGTTGCTCGCATACATCGTCCGGCGCCTGATCGCGGCCGTGATCCTGCTCTTTGTGATCAGCGCCGTCGCGTTCGCCATCTTCTTCCTGGTGCCGCGCCTCGCCGGCGCGAGCGCCGACGATCTCGCGGGCCGCTACGTCGGCAAGAGCGCCGGCAAGGCCCAGATCCACGAGGCGGCCGTCGGGCTGGGCTTCACCGACCCGATCTACGTGCAGTACGGCCGGTTCGCCAAGGGGCTGTTCGTGGGGTCCGACTACGACACGGGCCCCACGACCGAACATTGCCCCGCGCCGTGCCTCGGCTACTCGTTCGTCACCCAGAACCCGGTGCTGCCCGACCTGCTCGACCGGCTTCCGGTCACCATGTCGCTGGCCGCCGGCGCGGCGGTCATCTGGCTGTTCGGCGGCGTCGCGACCGGGGTCCTGTCCGCACTCAAGCGGGGCAGCGGGTTCGACCGGTCCTCGATGGGCATCGCGCTGGCCGGGGTCTCGCTGCCGATCTTCTTCACCGGCCTACTGAGCCTGTCGATCTTCTCCTACAAGCTCGGTTGGGCGGCCCCGGGCGGCACCAACCCGCTGGATGCGAGCAACCCCCTGCAATACGTGCACGACTCGCTGCTGCCGTGGATCACGCTGGCCTTCCTCTACGCCGCGGCCTACGCCCGGCTGACCCGGGCCGGAATGCTCGAGACGATGAACGAGGACTTCATCCGCACCGCCCGCGCCAAGGGGCTTCCCGAGCGCACCGTGGTGGTGCGCCACGGCCTGCGGGCTGCCCTGACCCCGATCCTGACCATCTTCGGCCTGGACCTTGGGTTGTTGCTCGGTGGCGCCATCCTCACCGAGACCACCTTCTCGTTGCCGGGCATCGGACAGTACGCCGTGGTCGCCATCAACAACCAGGACCTGCCCAAGATCCTCGGCGTCACCCTCGTCGGAGCGTTCTTCATCATCATCGCCAACCTGGTCGTCGACCTGCTCTACGCCGTCGTCGACCCGAGGGTGCGGGCCGGATGAGCCGGACCTTTCCGAGCGGCGCCGGCGCCGGTCGACGTACGAGCGCGACCGGATCGATGTCCCACGATCAGGTGTCCTACCTCGAGGTGCGCGACCTGCGGGTGCACTTCCCGACCGAGGACGGCGTGGTCAAGAGCGTCGACGGCCTCACGTTCCACCTGCAGCGCGGCCAGACCCTCGGCATCGTGGGGGAGTCCGGCTCCGGCAAGAGCGTGACCAGCCTGTCGATCATGGGTCTGCACAAGGCCGGCACGGCCACGATCACCGGCGAAGTGCTTCTCGACGGGCATGACCTGGTTGCGGCCAGCGCCGAGGACGTGCGCCGGCTGCGCGGCAAGAACATGGCGATGATCTTCCAGGACCCGCTCTCGGCGATGCACCCGTTCTATACCGTGGGCACCCAGATCGTGGAGGCCTACCGCATCCACCACGACGTCAGCAAGAAGGTGGCCAAGGCGCACGCGGTCGACCTGCTCGACCGGGTCGGCATCCCGCAGCCCAAGTCACGCGTCGACGACTATCCGCACCAGTTCTCCGGCGGGATGCGCCAGCGCGCGATGATCGCGATGGCGCTGTCGTGCAACCCGGAGCTGCTCATTGCCGATGAGCCGACCACGGCGCTGGACGTCACGGTTCAGGCCCAGATCCTCGACCTCATCCGCGACCTGCAGCAGGAGTTCAACTCGGCGGTCATCATCATCACCCACGACCTCGGCGTCGTCGCCGAGCTCGCCGACGACATCCTGGTGATGTACGCCGGTCGGTCGGTGGAGTATGCGCCGGCGGCGGAGATCTTCCACGCGCCGCAGCACCCCTACACGTGGGGCCTGCTCGCCTCGATGCCCCGGCTGGACCGGGAGCGCACCGAGCGGCTGATCCCGATCAAGGGCACACCGCCCAGCCTGATCAACGTGCCCAGCGGCTGCCCCTTCCACCCCCGCTGCGCCTACGCCGGGCTGACCCGCGGCCGCAGCTCCACCGAGCGGCCGGCCTTCCGTGAGGTCAGCGGCGGGCACTTCGTCGCCTGCCACCTCACCGACGAGCAGCGTGCCCAGATCTGGGAGTCCGACATCCTGCCGAACCTGAGTGTGAGCTGACGTGGCCGCTTCGCAGGAACTGCTGACGGTGACCGCGTTGCAGAAGCACTTCCCGGTCCGCCGCGGCCTCCTGCAGCGCCAGGTGGGCGCGGTGCAGGCCGTCGACGGGCTGGATTTCGCGGTGAACAAGGGCGAGACGCTCTCGCTGGTCGGCGAGTCCGGCTGCGGCAAGACCACGACCGGTCGGCTGCTCACCCGGCTGATCGAGCCGACCGGCGGGAAGATCGTCTTCGACGGCCGCGACATCACCCACCTGTCGGTGAACGCGCTGCGACCGCTGCGCCGCGACGTACAGATCATCTTTCAGGATCCCTATTCGTCGCTGAACCCGCGGCATACCGTCGGCACGATCGTGGCGGCGCCGTTCCGGTTGCAGAAGATCAAATCCGAGCACGGCACCAAGCGCGCGGTGCAGGACCTGCTCGAGCTGGTCGGGCTCAACCCCGAGCACTACAACCGCTACCCGCACGAATTCTCCGGCGGCCAGCGCCAGCGCATCGGCATCGCGCGCGCTCTCGCGCTGCGGCCCAAGCTGATCGTCGCCGACGAGCCGGTGTCGGCGCTGGACGTGTCGATCCAGGCCCAGGTCATCAACCTGCTCGAGGACCTGCAGGACGAGCTCGGGCTGACCTACGTCGTCATCGCCCACGACTTGTCCGTGGTGCGGCACATGTCCGACCGGGTCGCGGTGATGTACCTTGGCAAGCTGGTCGAGATCGCGGACCGCAACGACCTCTACTCCAGCCCGATGCATCCCTACACGGTCGCGCTTCTCTCGGCGGTCCCGGTGCCCGATCCGGAGCGGCGGACCAAACGCGAACGGATCCGGCTGCAGGGCGACGTGCCGAGCCCGATGAACCCGCCGCCGGCATGCCGCTTCCACACCCGGTGCTGGAAGGCGCAGGAGGTCTGCTCGGTGGACGAGCCACCCCTGGTCGAGCTCGCGCCGGGGCACCAGGTCGCCTGCCACTTCCCGGAGAACCCCCCCAAACTTCGCCACGATCCTGCCGAAATGGTGGGTTCGGGCTGATCCGTTCCCCAGGGCTCGGACGTTCCCGGCGTGCTTGCCCTCACCGGTGATTTGCTGTGACCCTGCGGGCAATGATGTCGGCAGCGCTCTTGCTGCCGAGGAGGGACGACTCAGGGACGACCTGGGGGACAACCAGAGCCCGAAGTGGACCGGCTGCGCGCGGCGATTCGGGCCACCCAGCCGGTCCACGTCCCGACATCGCCAGCGTGGAGCCCAAACCGACCCTCGTTGATCGGCAGCCTCGACCGCGACACCGAGATCCGCACTTACGAAGCCACGGTGACCCCCGCACCTTAAGTGATGGCAGGCGGCCCGACGAGGTCGCCTTTAGTGCCAGCGTGGGGTAGGCATCTTCCCCGAACGCACTCGAGCGAGGCCGATGGACTGCCGAATCCAGGAGTCCGATGTCCCGGACCGGGCCTGTCTTCAGACGGCGTACGAGACGTAAGAGATCCTCCAAATCCAGGTACTCGACCTCGGTCACACTGCGCCCAAACGCTCGAGAAACGTCCGCCCACTTGTCGATCATGCGGCTGGAGCTCTCCTGCGCCCGGAGAGTGTGAGTGTTCCGCTCGTAGCGCTCCAGGACAGCTCTGCGGATAATCTCCTGCCGAGATGCGCCTTCGGCCTCCGCGCGCCCTGGCCTGGTGGCTGCTGGAGAACGATCTGGTCGACGAGATGACTCTGATCGTGGTCCCGGTGATTCTCGGCCAGGGCGCGCGATTTTTCCCGGAGACCGGCCCGGATCTTGCGCTCGACCTGGTCGAGTCGCGAGTCGACTCCAAGGGCGTGACGATCCAGGTATACCGGCCGGCCGGGCGCCCGCAGTATGCAACGGCTTGAAGTCCCTGACCGGTACACCACGCTGTCTTGACACCGACAGGAGATGATCTTCAGATGCAGTATCTGGTTTCCGTGATCGAGGACAAGAGCAATCCCGGCAGCACGGACAGGCAGCCCGCCATCAGCGCGTTCAACGAACGACTGATCGCCGAGGGCTACTGGGTTCTCGCGGGCGGACTCGCAGACACCATCGCGGCCACGGTCATCGACAACCGGGGCGATCAGGCGGTGTTCAGCGACGGGCCTTTCGTGGAGTCGAAGGAGTTACCTTGCCGGCGTCTGGGTGTGGGAGGCCCCCGATCTGGATGTGGCGCTCACGCTCGCCACCGAGGCGGCTGACTCGCCTGATCCGTGCCTTCCTGCCGGAGGACGGTGAGGTGGCCGGGCTGCTGGCGCTGATGCTCCTCACCGAGGCCCGCCGCACCCCCCGGGTTTCCGCGAGCGGTGAACTGGTCGCTCTCGACGAGCAGGACCGTGGCTCCTGGGACGCGACGCTGATCGTCGAGGGTCACCGCCCGCGACTGACGGCTGATTGGGGCCAGTCGAGTGGGGGGCACCGATCCGGCCCGGGTCAGATGCGTCCGCAACCGATCGCTCACCGGTCAGTTCTGCTAGCATTGATAGCAGGAGGTGGTCGACATGGCTGCGGTCAGTGTCAGGGACCTGGACGAAACGGTGCGTGAGCGGCTGCGCGTCCGCGCGGCTCAGCATGGCCGCTCGATGGAGGCCGAGATCCGCGCGATCCTCACTGATGCCGTCAGTGAGCCCACCGATCCCAATGGCCTGGCTCAGACGCTCCTGACTCGATTCGGAGACCTCGGCGGAGTCGATCTCGAGCTGCCGTCCCGTGCCGAGGTGCCGCGGGCCGCGGACTTGTCCAGGTGACAGCTGGCTCGCCGACACCACCGGGCACCATCGTCTTGGACACCAGCGTCGTCTCCGAGTTGATGCGGGCGGCGCCGGACGTGCACGTCGAGGGCTGGGTACGCAAGGTGCCGCCAGCCATGGTCTACACGACCTCCGTGACGCTTGCCGAGGTGCGTTTCGGCATTGCCCGCCTGCCGACCGGCCGCCGACGGGACCTGTTGGGCGACGCTGCGGACGACGTCTTCACAACCTTCGCGGACCGCGTCCTGCCCTTCGACGCCGCTGCCGCGGGGCACTACGCCCACGTGGTCGTTGAGCGTGAGCACGCCGGTGCGCCAATCGGCGGTTTCGACGCCCAGATCGCTGCCATCTGCAGATCTCGCCGCTCGGCCCTGGCCACCCGGAACGCCGACGACTTCAGTCGGCTGGGCCTGAGTCTCATTGATCCCTGGCTCACAGAAAGCTGATTCTGGACACGACCCATGCAGTCCGATAGCGGATCGGTCTGGGGGACGCTCCTGCTTTGTCTTACACAACGTGTTACGGTTCAGGCATGGCTGACACGATCACGTTTCGTCCCGACGAGGACGCCGCGCGCGCTCTGGCGGTGTTGACCCGTGACGGAACGCCGGTGTCGAGCGCGGTGCGAGCGGCTCTCATCGACGCCGCTCGTGAGCGGGCGCGAGCGTCTCTTCGAGCCGAGGCAGAGGCCCTGGCCGCCGACGAGCAGGACCGGGCCGAGGCTGCACAGGTCCTGCGGGACATGGAGAGCCTGCGTGCGTGGTGAGGTCTACCGGATACGTGCACCTCGGGACGCCCGGGGCCACGAGCAGCGAGGGTCTCGGTACGCCGTGGTCGTCCAGTCGGACCAGTTCCCGCTTTCCACCTGTCTGGTCGCTCCCACGTCCACGTCGTCACGTCCGGCCAGCTTCCGGCCTGAGGTCGAGATCGCCGGGGGGACGACGCGCGTGCTCGCTGAGCAGGCCGCGGCGGTCGACCCTGCCCGTCTCGGTGCCAGCGTCGGCAACCTGACGTTCGACGAACTTCGGCACGTCGACGCCGCACTACGGCTCGTATTAGCTCTGTAGCTCGCCGGCGCTGCGAGCCGGTTGGGGATCGGCCCACGGTCAGCGCCCCACGGACCCCGCTCTGTCGGTACGAGCTGACAACGTCCCTCCCCTTCGAGCGAGGAGGTCGTGGTGGGAACTGTGAACGGCAAAGTGGCACTGGTGGGCTGGTGCGACCCGCGGCGCCGGGCGGGGCATTGCCGTTGCCCTGGGAGCGGAGGGCACGACGGTCTACTGCACCGGGCGCACGACGCGCACCCGTCAGTCGGAGTACGGCCGCCCAGAATCGATCGAGGGACCGCTGAACTGGTCGACGCGGCCGGAGGTCAGGGCATCGCTGTCGAAGTTGACCATCTGCAGCCGAACGAGGTCCACGCCCTGGTCGAGTGCATAGACGCCGAACAAGGTCAACTGGACGTACTGGTGAACGACGTCACGGGAGCGGAGTTGCTCAGCGAGCGGGACACCCCAGTCTGGAGCACGACCTCAGCGGCGGCCTCCGGCTGCTGCGGTTGGCGCTCGACACTCACCTCATCACCAGCCACTACGCGCTCAAGGTGCTGATTCGGCGGCCTGGCGGACTTCTCGTGGAGATGACCGACGGCACAGCTGACGACAACCTCTCGCACTACCGGCTCAGGACGTTCTACGACCTGGCCAAGAGCGCGGTCCTACGGGGGGCGTTCGCCCAGAGCCACGAGCTGGCCCCTCATGGCTGCACCGGTCGAGCTCTGCCGCGCCGGCGGGCGCACCATCAGCGAACTCGAGGAGCTGTGCTCCGTCACCCGTTCCACCATCTACCGAGCGATCGCCCGCGCCGACAGCCGTGAAGCCTGAATCCTGATCCCCAACGTGTTCAGCGCCCAGCGAACGGACCAGATCCGCTCCACGGCTAAGGAGACCCCCAGGAGGGGGGCGTGGATTGGGGTGTTGTGGCTTCGGGGGTGCTGTGGCTTCGGGGGTGTTGTGGTTCGGGGGGATCGTGGCAGCGGTTTCAGGTGCGGAGGGCGCGGTGTAGCCATTCGGCCTGCAGCAGCAACAGGTTCTCGGCCACCACCTCCTGCGGGGTCATGTGCGTGACCCCGGAGAGGGGGAGCACGTCGTGCGGGCGCCCGGCCGCGAGCAGCGCCGAGGACAGCCGCAGCGTGTGGGCCGCCACAACGTTGTCGTCGGCCAGGCCGTGGATCAGCAGCAGCGGCCGCTCGAGGCGCGCGGCATCGCCCAGCAACGAGTTCTCGGCGTAGACGTCAGGGTGCTCGTCAGGGTGGCCGAGGTAGCGCTCGGTGTAGCAGGTGTCGTAGAGCCGCCAGTCGGTCACCGGGGCACCGGCGATCGCGGCGTGGAAGACGTCGGGGCGGCGGAGCACCGCGAGGGCAGCGAGGTAACCGCCGTAGGACCAACCCCGCATGCCGACCCGGCGCAGATCGAGGTCGGGCACCCGGTCGGCGACCGCGTGGAGCGCGTCGACCTGGTCCTGCAGCGTCACGCCGGCCAGGTCGTGGTGCACCGAGCGGTCCCAGTCGGGCCCGCGCCCGCCGGTGCCGCGCCCGTCGGCGACGACCACGGCGAAGCCTTGGTCGGCCCACCACTGCGGCTCCAGCCACAGGTTATGGGCCTTGCGCACCTCCTGGTGCTTGGGCCCGCCGTAGGGGTCCATCAGCACCGGCAACGGCGTGCCCGGCGAGTGGCCGCTGGGCAGCAGCACCCCGACCTGCAGGTCGCGCTCGCCCACGGTCAGCAGTTGCGGCTGCGGCTGCAGGCACGGCGTCTCGGCGAGCGAGGCGATCTGAACCGGCTCCGGACGATCAGCGCCGGCTGCCCCCGCTGCGCCGGCTGCCCCCGCTGCGCCGGCTGCGCCGGCCGCGCCGGCCGCGCGCCGCTGACCCGTGCGCTGCACCTGAACGAGCGAGCCCGGACGGTCGAGGGTGGTGCGGACGACGACGGTCGTGCCGCCGCCGGTCACGCCGCCATGGCAGCCGCCGAGCTCGGTGAGGCGCCGAGCGGCGCCGTCGGCATCGACCTGCCACAGGTGGGACTCGGTCGGGTCGTCGGTCGCCACGACCAGGATGCCGCCGGATCCGGCCGCGACGACCTCGATGACGTGGGCGCCCCCCAGATCGACGGGCTGCTCCCCCACCACCAGACGTCGCGCGCCGTCGAGGTCTGCCGTGCGCACCAGCCGGCCATCCGGGAGCATCGCCGGGACGCCGCCGACGATGTCGAGCCAGGCATTGTCGTGGTCCTCGCGCAGCACGGTCACCCGGCAACCCGGCGCCGCGCCGGTCGGCAGCGAGACGCCCAAGGTCTGCGCGGTGCGCTGGTCGCGACTCATCACCACGACGATCGGGTCGTGGTGGGCCGTCCATCTCGCGCTGACCAGGTAGGGCAGTGCGGCGCGGTCCCACCCGACGTCGGCACGGGACCCGTCCAGGCCGAGCAGGGCGAGGGACACGTCGGCGTTGGCGGTGCCAGCCGCCGGGTAGGCCACCTCGACCGGCACCGAGCCGGGGTTGGCCGGGTCGGCGATGTGCCATCGCTGCACCGGCGAGTTGTCGACTCGGGCCGCCAGCACGGCGCTGCCGTCGGGTGCCCACCAGTAGCCCCGGTGCCGATCCATCTCCTCGGCCGCGACGAACTCGGCCAGCCCCCACGTGACGTCCGGGCCGTCGGGCTCGGCAAGCACCTGCCCGGCACCGCCCCTCGCGTCGTCAAGTGCCACGACCCGCAGGGCGCCGCGCCCGACATAGGCCACGTGCGTGCCGGTCGGGTCCGGCCGGGGGTCGAGGACCGGGCCGGACGAGGGCAGCTCACGCGTCGTGCCGGTGTGCAGGTCGGTCACCCACAGGCGGCCGGACAGGGCGAACGCGGCGACCGTCGCGGCGTCGTCGGTGGCGTAGGCCACCACGCCGGCGGAGGCCTCGCGGGCGCGCTCGCGCCTGGCCCGCTCTGCCGCCGAGAGCTCCTCGCCGGAGTCCGAGAGCAGGTCGCGCGGGTCAACCAGCAGGCGCACCCCGTTGGTGGATTCGGTGGCGGCGGAACCGGCGGACACGTCGAGCGACCAGAGGCAGCCGACCCGGTCCGCGCCGCCCCGCGAGCGCAGGAACAGCACCCGGTCGCCGTCCGGCGTGACCGTGAAGGCCCGGGGCGCGCCACAGGTGAATCGCGCCGTGCGGGCCGACTGGCGCGGGAAGGACTCCGCGGGGGCGGACGGGGTGGCGGGGGGCTCGGCGGGGGAGGGTTGGTCGGCCATGCGCCGAAACCTACCGCTGGCGTCCCGCCAGGCCGGCGCGCCGGTGGGTAGGGTCGGGCCTCATGACGACCACCCCAGATGCCCCGCTGGCCGACGAGCCGGAGAGCCGCCCGGCCCTGATGGAGGACGCCGGGACGGCGCAGGACATGGTGCTGCGCGAGGCCGAGTCTGTCCTCGAACAGGCCGCGCCGCAGCAGGAGTCGACCATGGAACTGCTGGACTCGGCCCGCCGGATCGTGTTCGTGCACGCCCACCCGGACGACGAGACGATCAACAATGGCGTGACGATGGCCAAGTACGCCGCCGAGCACGTGCATGTGACGCTCGTGACCTGCACGCTCGGCGAGGAAGGCGAGGTCCTCGTCCAGGCCCTGGAGCACCTCGCCGCCGAACGCGACGACTCGCTCGGCGAGCACCGCATCAACGAGTTGGCCGCGGCGATGGAGGCCCTGGGGGTGTCCGACTTCCGCTTTCTGGGTGGCCCCGGGCGCTATCGCGACTCCGGGATGATGGGGCTGCCCGCCAACGACCGGCCGGGCTGCTTCTGGCAGGCCGATCTCGACGAGGCCGCCGGCGCCCTGGTTTCCGTGCTTCGCGAGGTGCGCCCGCAGGTTATGGTGACCTACAACGAGAACGGCGGATACGGGCACCCCGACCACATCCAGGCCCATCGGGTGGCGATGCGGGCCGTGGAACTGTCGGCCTCGTCGTCGTACGGCGAGGGCGAGCCGTGGTCTGTGGCAAAAGTCTATTGGTCGGCGCTGCCGACGTCGTGGCTGCGCGAGAGCCTGCGGGCCGTGCGGGCGGCCGGGGACGTCACGACCTTCGAGGGCATGGACCCCGAGGGGGAGCTGCCGATGGGCGTGGCGGACGAGGTCATCACCTGCGTCGTCGACGCGCCGGAGCGGGTCGAGGCCAAACTGGCGGCCATGCGCGCCCACGCGACGCAGATCACCGTCGACGGGCCGTTCTTCGCGCTGTCCAACCACCTCGGCAACCAGGTGTGGGGGCGCGAGGCCTACACGTTGGTGCGGGGCGAGAAGGGACCCGAGGACGAGCAGGACGCCGACGGTCGCGAGACCGACCTGTTCGCCGGGCTCGACTGCTGAGCAGCCGGTGGCATTGGGCCCGGTGGCTCCATCAGGTGGCCCGCGGCACACTGACGGCGCGCCGTCACACGATCCAGCTGGTTCAGTAGCCGCCGGTCTGGTCCTTCGGGGTCGACTGGCCGGTTGACGGCTTGTCGCTCGGCTTGGTCTTGGCCGCGTCACCGCAACCCGCCACGGCGATCGCCGCAGCGACAGCCAGCACGACCAACTTCTTCATCGTGAGCCCCCCTTGTTGCCCTAGCGCGTGTTCCGGTCAGGGTAGCCGCGGGTCAGGGGTTCTCGTGCGGCGATCAGCGATCAGCCCACCGTGATCTTCATGTCCATGCCCTTGTCCTTGTGGCCGTCGACCCCGCACCAGATCTCGTAGGTGCCCTTCTGGAGGGTGACGGTGACCGAGCCGGCCGCGCCACCCTGCAGCGTCGGGGAGGCCGTCTTGTCGACGCCGGGACCCTCGATGATGAGGTTGTGCGGGAACTTGGCCTTGTTGGCGACATTGAACGTGAAGGTGCCTGCGGTCCAGGTGGTCGTCGGGATGTCGATCTTGAACTCTGTTTCTGTCACCGCAACGGCGGTGCCTGCCGTGCTGGCCGACGAAGACGCGGTGTCGCTGGGAGTGGCCGACGTGCTCGCGGGCGCGGGAGCGCTGCTGGTCGTCGCAGCGCTGGTGGACGAGTCGCTGCTGCCCCCGCATGCAGTCAGGCTCAGGGCGATCAACGGCCACATCGTGGCGATGGGCCGGTCCGGCGCGCCCGGGGGACTGCGTTAGGCCGAACGGGTGACAGTGTGCGCGCCAGCGGGTGAAACCGGGCCGACCGGCGACGCGGGCGGGCGTCGCCGGTGAGACTGCCCGGATGAGCGAGCACCGGACAAGCGATATCCCCATGGGCCACCGGTCCGCCGATGTCGGTGTGAGCCGAGAACGCCTGCGCCGGCGGCGGTTGCTCCACCTGGCGGCCTTCGTGGGGCTTCCCACGGCGTACCTGTGGTTCCGCATCCTGTCGGGGCACCCGCTCAACCTGGTGCAGCTCCCGCAGGTGGATCCCCTGATCGTGGTGCCGAGCCTGTTCTTCGTGCTGCTGATCGCGGTGCTGCTCGGCCAGTTCGTGCTCACCGGCCGCTCGCCGCATGTCACCTACCGGCCCGAGCAGATCGACACGCGACTCGCGGACGTCAAGGGCATCGATGCGGTCAAGGAGGACGTGGTCCGCTCGTTGAACCTGTTCCTCGCGCACAAGACGTTCGCGAGCGAGATGGGCGGTACGCCGCGGCGCGGACTGCTCTTCGAGGGCGCCCCGGGCACGGGCAAGACGTTCCTGGCGAAGGCGATGGCGGCCGAGGCAGGCGTGCCGTTCCTGTTCGTCAGCGCCACCTCGTTCCAGTCGATGTTCTACGGCGCGACGGCGAAGAAGATCCGGTCCTACTTCAAGGAGCTGCGCAAGGCTGCCCGCCGGGAGGGCGGCGCGATCGGCTTCATCGAGGAGCTCGACGCCATCGCGATGGCCCGCGGCGGGCTGGGCGCGACGGCGATGCCGCCTGCCGTGCGGATGACCGGGCTGGACTGCGGCGGGATGACCGGGTTGCCCACGACGTACGCCGGAGCGGGGACGGCGAACCCCATCACCAGCCGGTCGTCCATGTCCGAAGGGGTGGGCGGCGTCGTCAACGAACTCCTCGTGCAGCTGCAGTCCTTCGACGAGCCCACCGGATGGCAGAAGGTGGCGAGCAGGTGCACCGACTGGGCGAACCTGTACCTGCCGGCGCACCGCCAGCTGCAGCGACCCAAGCCGCCCTCGACCAACGTGCTGCTGATCGCGGCCACGAACCGGGCCGACAACCTGGACCCCGCACTGCTGCGGCCCGGACGGTTTGACCGCAGGCTCACTTTCGAGCTCCCGGCCAAGGCCGGGCGGCGCGTCCTGATCGACCATTTCTTGGCGACCAAGGCGCACGTGCCCGAGCTCGACGACGACGAGCGCCGCGACGCGCTGGCCGGGGTGACCCAGGGCTACTCCCCGGTGATGATCGAGCATTTGTTCGACGAGGCGCTGGTCAACGCCGTACGCCGGGACAAGAAGGCGATGAGCTGGGCCGACGTCGACAAGGCCCGCCTCGTGGAGGAGGTCGGCATGGGCCAGCCGGTGGCCTATACCGCGCACGAGAAGCGGCTCATCGCTACCCACGAGGCGGGGCACGCCACGGTCGCGTGGCTCGTCGCGCCGCAGCGCCGCCTCGAGGTACTCACCATCGTCAAGCGTCGCGACGCCCTCGGCATGCTCGCCCACGGCGACCGCGAGGACGTCTACACCCGCTCGCGGCGCGAGATGACCGGCCTGATCCGGATCGCGATGGGCGGTCAGTGCGCGGAGGAGATTTTCTTCGGCGACGTCTCGACCGGGCCGGGGGGCGACCTTCTCTACGCCACCAACGTGGCGGCGGAGATGATCGGGGCCTGCGGCATGCTGGACACGCTGGTGTCCTATGCCGCGATCGCGGGCTCGGCCTTCTCCGACACCAACTTGGTCGGTCGGGTGCTCGCCGACCCGGAGGGTCGGGGCCGGGTCGAGGACTTGCTGCAGCGTCAGAAGATCGTCGTCCGGGGGCTGCTGGACGAGCACCAGCACCTCGTCGCCGCCCTGCGGGACGCGTTGCTTGAGCGGCACGAGCTCATCGGCGCCGAGATCACCGACATCCTGGTGGCGGCAGCCGAGGTCGCTGGGGCGGGCGGGCCCGTCATCGACCTGCGCCGCGTCGAGGTCGACGATCCCGAGGTCGACGATCCCGAGGTCGTCGCCGGCGGTGTCGACCCCGGCGGGAAGCCGACCGCGTAGCCCTGTGGTCGCGATTGGGTGGGGTTAGCCTGGCCTGCGTGCCCCCGTCCGGTCGAGTGCTCGTGGCCGCGCTGGCCCTGGTGGCGGGTGGGGTCGCGGGCCTGCTGGGGTCGTTCGTGCATGCCATTGCGACGTACGGCGTGCCGGGGGGGTTGGCGCTGGGTCTTGGCCTGAGCCTTTCGGTCTTGGTGACCCTCGGGCTGGCGACCGGGCGGCGGCGGCTGCCGGTGCTCGCTGCCGCGGGATGGCTCGCTGTCGTGCTCGTCCTGTCGGCCCGGCGCCCCGAGGGCGACCTGGTGGTGGCGGGGGACGGGCTCGGATACGCGTGGCTGCTGGGGGGCGCGTTCGTCGTGGTGATCGGCGCCTCGCTGCCCTACGGTCTGCGCACGAGGGCTACAGCCGAGGCGCTGGAGGGTCGATGACCTCGCCATGGACCTCCTGGACAGCAGCGACGACACCGACGACCGCGTCGCCACGTCCCCGGCAGGCGACCTCGCCTACGCGCTCGGGTCCGGTGAGGCCGTCCCCGTCGGCGGCATCCTGCTGCGGCTGGGGACGTCGCGCTACGCGGTGAGCATGGCCGACGTCGCCGAGGTGATCGCGCTGCCACCCGTGACCCGGATCCCCGGCTCGCCCACGTGGCTGTCCGGGGTCGCCAATTGGCGGGGCAGGCTGCTGCCGGTTCTCGACGTACGCGTCCTGCTTGGCACCGCGGTCATCCCGCTGGCATCCAGCGCGCGGCTGCTGGTGCTGCAGGACGGGGAGACCACGGCCGGGCTGGTCGCCGAGGCCGTGCCAGGCGTGTACGACGTGCCGCTCGCGCAGGCCGACGCGGCGCCGGTCACCCTGTCGCCGGAGGCCGCGCTGCTGGTGTCGGGCCAGGTCGGCGACACCCAGGGGCCGATCGCCGTCCTGGACGCCGCCGCCGTCCTCGCGCTTCGCGCCCGGGTCGACCGCCGCCGTCACGGCGCCTGAGCCGACTGCCGCTCGGCGCCTGAACCGGCCGCCGCCCTGGCGCCTGAGCCGGCCGCCGCCCTGGCGCCTGAGCCGGCCGCCGCCCTGGCGCCTGAGCCGGCCGCCGCCCTGGCCCGACGTCGGCCCGAAGTCGGTGGGGGCCAACCGCTTCAGCCCGCCCACTGGACATCCGATGCCACCAGTGCACGGTCCGTGCAGTCGGCTGGGAGGTTTCGGTGGAGTTCTGGGTCAAGCTGAACCGCGCATCGGCACTGACGATGGTGGTCAGCGTCCTCGGTGCCGGTGTCGCAGTGGGTCTGGGAAAGTTCGGCGGCGCGGACTACTCCGAGGTCATGGCCGCTGTGTGGATCGGCCTCGGCCTGGTCAGTGCCTCCGGTCTGGGCGCGCTCACCCTCATGGGCGACCGGCTGCCGGAGGCCGAGAACCAGGCCCGGCTGCGGCTGCTGCTCGTCATCGCCAACATCGTGTGGATCGCCGGGCTGGTCCAGACCACCGGCGGGCTGCGTCAGCCGTTCTGGATCCTCCTCTCGGCTCCCTTGCTCATCGCCTCCGTGTCGATGCCCCGCCTGCAGAGCCTGGGGGTCGGCCTACTGGCCTCGGTGGGAGCCGTGACAGCGTTCGGCGTCGAGGGTCAGCTGACCGCGGCCAACTCCGGCGCGCTGCTGCTCGTCGTCTCGTTCCAGCCGCTGTCCACGCTGTTTGTCGGCATGCTGTGTGCCCTCGTCTGGGACGAGCGGGCCACCGCCGCCACCGAGCGGGACGAGCTGCGCGCCCGGCTGGCCGACCTGTCCGCCGTGCTGGCCCAGGCGGCCCAGGGCGACCTGGCCGTGCGCGTGCACAACGATGGCCCCGACGACTCGGTTGCCGAGCTGAGCGAGTCGTTCAACAACACGTTGGCCAACCTGCGCCTGCTCGTCGAGCAGATCCGCTCTGGCGGTCAGCAGATCACGTCGAGTGCCGGTGAGCTGCTCGCCACCGCGGAGGAGCACGCCGCCAGCGCCTCGCAACAGTCCTCCGCGGTCGCCGAGACCACATCGACGATCGAGGAGCTCGCTGCGACGGCCGCCCAGATCGCCGACACCGCGGAGTCGGTCGCCCGTTTCGCCGCCGAGACGCTGCGCCACGCCGAGGGCGGCCGCACCGCCGTCTCCGCCTCGGTCGCCGCGATGGACGCCATCGCCGACCGGGTCGACTCCATCGCGACCCGCGCGCAGTCCCTGGGCGAGAAGGGCCACGAGATCGGGCGCATCCTCGAGGTCATCGACAACCTCACCGACCAGACCAACCTGCTGGCCCTCAACGCCGCCATCGAGGCCGCGCGGGCCGGCGAGCACGGCCGCGGCTTCGCGGTCGTCGCGTCCGAGGTGCGCAAGCTGGCCGAGCGCTCCCAGGAGTCCACCGGGCAGATCCAGACGATCGTGGCGCAGATCCAGGCCGAGACCAACGCGACCATCCTGGCCAGCGAGCAAGGCGCCAAGGAGGTCGCCAACGGAGCCGCCCTGGCCCGCGACGTCGTCGAGGCGCTGGAGCTCATCTCGGGCATGGTGGACGAGACGACCACTGCGGCCCGGGAGATCTCCATTGCCACCCAGCAGCAGCGTTCGGCGTCGGACCAGGTTGTCTCCGCGATGACCCAGGTGTCCGACGTGTCCCGGCAGTACGCCGTGGGGTCCAAGCAGTCCGCTGCCGCCGCCGCGCAGCTCAACGTCCTCGCGGCCGAGCTGCGCTCCTCGATCGAGCAGTTCCGGGTCTCCTGATGCCGCCCGGCCCGCAGCCTCGGGTGCTGCGGTGAAGGCCAACGACTGGGCCAGCGACCCGGAGCTGGTCGCGACCTTCCGGGCCGAGGTCGACGAGCGGCTGGCCTCGCTGTGCGCCGGGCTGCTGCTGCTGGAGGAGCACCGCTCGCCGCGGCAGCTGGTGACGAGCCTGTTCCGCGACGTACACACGGTCAAGGGTTCGGCCCGGATGCTCGGACTGGACCGCGTCGTGGGCGTCGCCCACCGGGCCGAGGACCTGCTCGGTGCGCTGCGGGACGGGCGGATGCCGGTGCGCCGCGAGCTCGTCGACGTGCTGCTCGTCGCGGCCGAGGGCATCTCCCGGTCGCTGCCCGGCGCCGAGCGCCCGGTCGGAGCCGAGGATCTGGCCGCCATCGTCGCCGCCCTCGATGACGCCGTCGCCGGCAAGGAGCCGCTGACCGTCCCCCGGCTGGCCATCGAGGAGCCGGTCGCCGCCGAGGCCCCCCGGGGCCGGTCCGGCAACTCGATCCGGGTCTCCACCCGCCGGGTCCACGACCTGCTCGACGTCGTGGGCGAGGCGGAGCTCGACGTACGCCGGGTGACCCGCAAGGCTCGCGACCTCACCGCGATGGCGGCCGACCAGCAACGCCTCGTACGCCGGGTGCGCGACCTCCTCGCGGCGTGTTCGGCTGGCGGCTCGGCGGCGGCGGCGGACGGCTCGCCGGCGGCGGCGGACGGCTCGCCGGCGCAGGTGGCCGATGCGGTGCACGCGCTGGCCGCCGCCGGGGACGAGCTCGCCGAGCAGGCTCGGGACCTGCACTCGCTGGCCGAGGACGCCAAGGGTCGGATGGCTGCGGTCCGCGGCGACGCGATGGGACTGGCGATGGTGCCGCTGCGCCGGGTCGCCGCCGGCTTCCCCCAGCTGGTGCGCGAGCTCACCTCCGGCGCCGCGACCGACGCGGCGCGCAAGGACGTCCGGCTGGTGCTGACCGGCCAGGAGGTCGAGCTGGACACCCGGGTGCTGGACGCGGTGGCCGACTCGCTGCGCCACCTGGTCATCAACGCCGTCGACCACGGGTGCGAGACCGTCGCCGAGCGCGTGGCGGCCGGCAAGCCCGGCCAGGCCACCGTGACCCTCTCGGCCAAGGCGGCCGGGTCCACGGTGGTCATCGAGGTCTCCGACGACGGCCACGGCGTCGACGAGGTCGCGCTGCGGGCCGCTGCCGTCGGTTGCGGCCTGCTGCCCGCCGGGTCGAGCGCCGCGGGGCCGGAGCTGCTGCAGACGATGTTCGCCCCGGCGTTCTCGACTCGTACGGAGGTCACCGAGACCTCGGGGCGGGGAGTGGGGCTCGACGTCGTACGCACCGTCGTCGAGGACCTCAGCGGGGTCATCGGGGTGCGGTCGCAGCCCGGTCTCGGCACCGTGTTCGTCATCACGCTGCCGGTCACCCTCGGGGTGCTGCGCTGCCTGATCGCACGGATCGGCGCCGAACGCTACGCGCTGCCGGTGTCCGGGGTCGTGGAGACGATCGGCCTGCGCGGGCTCGCGCGGCACGAGGTCGCCGGCGTGCCCGTCGTGGTGCGCGACGGGCGAACCTTCCCGTTGGTGGACCTCGGCACCATCCTCGACGTGCCCGGTGACCGGGACCCGCGCGCCGCCGTCGTCGTGCGCCACGGCGGGACGGGCGAGCTGCTCGGCCTCGCGGTCGACGAGCTCGAGAGCGAGCTCGAGGTGGTGGTCAAGGAACTCGGCGGGTTCCTCGGGCGGCTGCCGACGGTGACCGGTGCCACCATCGACGGGGACGGCAGCGTGGTGCTCGTGCTCGACGTACGCGAGATCGCGGTGCGCCAGGTCGCGTCCGGCGGCGGGACGGCGGTCGGGCCCGGAGCGGGCCGGCCGTCCGGGCGGCGTACGTCGGACCCGCGCGGCCCTTCGGGTGCCGGTGCCGCCGGCCCGCTGTCGTCAGCGGCGTCGGCGGCGTCATCGGCGTCGGCGGCGTCAGCGGCGTCAGGCGGCCGCCCGCACGTGCTCGTCGTGGAGGACTCGGTGGGCGTGCGCGAGCTGCAGCGGGTCATCCTCGAGGGGGCCGGCTATGAGGTGAGCACCGCCGTGGACGGGCTCGACGGCGCTTCCCGGCTGGCGGGGCAGCCCGTCGACCTGGTGCTGTCCGACGTCGAGATGCCGGGGATGGACGGGTTCACCCTGACCCGGACGATTCGTCGTACGCCCGGCTGGGAGGATGTTCCCGTGGTGATCATGACCTCGCGCGGCGACCAGGCCGATCAGCGGGCCGGGCTGGACGCCGGCGCCAGCGCCTACCTGCTCAAGAGCGAGTTCGACCAGGTCCAGCTCATCGACACCGTCCGACGCCTGGTCGGCCGGTGACAGTCATCCCAGTCCCGGCCCTCGATGCCCACGTGGCCAACCGTGCCAACCGTGCCAACCGTGCCAACCGTGCCAACCGTGCCAACCGTGCCAACCGTGCCAACCGGAGACCACCATGCCCACCGTCCTGATCGCCGACGACAGCCCGACCCTGCGCCGCATCGTGTCCTCCGTGCTGGCGCGCGAGGGGTTCGAGGTGGTGTTCGCCGCGGACGGCGTCGAGGCGGTGCAGGGCGTCTTCCGTACCCAGCCTGACGCGGTGATCATCGACGTACAGATGCCTCGGCTCTCGGGCTACGTCGCGGTGCGGCTGCTCAAGGACGACTGGCAGACCGCGGACATCCCGATGATCATCCTGACCTCGCTGGACGCCGCCTCGGACCGCTACTGGGGCGCCCAGACGGGGGCCGACTCCTTCTTGACCAAGGACTTCGAGGCGCCCGAGTTGGTTTCGGCCGTACGCGCGGTGCTCGCCGCCGCCGACGAGAAGCGCGGCGGGCGACCGCCGATGCGACCGGACCCGGTGGAGATCGGCTCCGACGAGGTCCTGGCGCGAGTCTGCGAGCTGCTGGACCGCAAGCTGTTCGAGGCCGCCATCTCGGCGGAGATGACTCGGGTGGCCGCCGACGTGCACGGCTTCGAGCCGACCGTTGCGGCGGTGCTGACGGTGCTCGGGCGGATCGTGGACTACGACCTGGCCGCGGTGTGCATGCTCGATGACAAGGCGACCTATCTCACCGTGGCGAAAGAGAGCTCGCACCGGCAATACAACGAGTTCTTCGGGGCCATCGCCGACGCCGCGACCCAGGTGACCGGCCGCCCGGTGATGGTGCAGGACCTGGTGCCGCGCATCGCCGACAGCGGGGGGCTGCTCGGGCAGGAGGAGGAGGGCCGGATGGCCACCTTCCTGTCGATGCCGCTGCGCGCCGGCGGGCGCGTGGTCGGGTGCCTCGCGCTCTCCAGCGCCACCAAGAACGCGTTCGGCGAGTCGGCGCTGAACACCCTGCGCCTGGTCGAGCAGCCGGCCGCCCTGGTGATCAGCAACGCGCGCCTCGCTGCGGGCTGAGCCAACTGCACCCCCATCGCAACGTCCGAACAAGCGTGCGGCATAGGCCCCGCTTGTTCGGACGTTACGACGACCCGGCGGCGCTGCGGCGCTCTGGCGCAGTTCGCCGCCGCGTGAAGGTGGTCGGTCGCCAAGTAGGCTCGCCTCGATGTCTCTTCTTGCCGACGACCTGCCGCCCGACGACCTGCCGCCCGACGACCTGCCTCCCGACGGCGCGGCGTCACAGGGAAGCCCGCGGCTGGACCCGCACGCGTTCCGCAAGGTGGTCGGCCACTTCGCGACCGGCGTGACGGTGGTGACTGCGCGGGTGGAGGACCTGGACCACGCGATGACCGCGAGCGCGTTCACCTCGGTGTCGCTGGAGCCGATGCTGGTGCTGGTCTGCGTGGACAAGGAGGCCCGGTTCCGCGACGCGGTGCTGGAGTCGGGCACCTGGGCGGTGTCGCTGCTGGGGGCGAGCGGGCGCCGGGCGGCGCAGTGGTTCGCGATCAAGGGACGCCCGCTCGTCGGCCAGCTGGACCGATTTCCGCACCGGCGCGGGCCGGCGACCGGCGCGGCCGTGCTCGACGGGTCCCTTGCCTGGCTCGAGTGCCGCACCAGCGACGTGCACAGCGCGGGCGACCACGACATCGTGGTCGGCGAGGTGGTCAACATGGGGCTCGGCGGGTCCGGCGAGGTGCCCCTGGTCTACTACCGCGGCGCCTACCGGGAACTTCGCTGAGCGTCGCGGCAGTCAGCGATCAGTGCCTCGACTGTGCGCCCCGCCATCCCTACCGGAGCAGGTCTGTCGCGTCCAACAACGTGACGTTGGGGTGTTCGAGGGCCAGGGCGCGGACGCCGTCGGTGAAGCCGGACCTGGACGCCAGGCCGATCTCGACTGCGGCTACGTCGAACCCGGCTTGTGCCATCGCCGGCAGTTTGTGCGCCAGCAGGGACGCCAGAACGGACGCGTCCAGCGGTTTGGTCGTCCATTTCGCTTCGGCGGCGGCCACGACCGTCCGGCCGGTCAACGCGACCGTGTCGATCTCTTCGGTGAACCGGCTCTTCTCGACGCGGCGGGCGTGCAGGGCGGGGCCCCACCATCCGCCGGTTTCGCTGGCGCGTCCGGCGTACCGGCTACGGATCCACTCGGTCACCACCTCCTCGAAGACCGGCGCGGTGTGGTCGGCCAATTGAGGGATCACGGTCCCGTCGACGTGGGCGCGGGCGTCGGCGCCTGCCTCGAGTTCGCCCTGGTAGGGCGCGACGAAACGGAACCAGAACCTGACGAAGTGGTCGTCGCAGCGCCACTGCGTCGCGCGCGCCTCCGGCCGCGCCCCGGCAGGAAGTCGCCGTGAGACCAACTGCAGACTCTCCATCACGCCCAGGTATTTCGAGACCTCGTTGGACTGCATCCGCAGGTCAGCCGCGATCACGGAGGCGGTCTGCGGCATCCTGGCCAGCCTGGAGAGCACCGAGAAGTACACGGCCGGCTCCCGCAGTTCGGTCTGCAGCAGCGTCCTGGGCTCGTTGAAGAACGCGCCGTAGCGGTCCACGACCTGAGTCGCGATCAGAGCTGGCAGGTTCTCCCCGGCCAGCGCATGCAGGTAACGGGGCATCCCACCGGCGACCGCATATCGGGTGAGCTGGTCCCGCGGGTCGGCCGGAGCCAGGAACCCACGCGCTTGGGTGAACGGCAGGGGCCGCAGCGGCAACGGGACGAGTCGTCCGTGGAGGGGGCTCTTCTCGGTCTGCAGGGCCTCCATCTGCGCGATCGTCGAGCCGGTCAGCACCAGCTTGATCTTTGATGAGTGGCGCTCGATCTCCAACACGGCCTGGATGGCGCTCAGGTTGGCCTGCTGCTCCGCAGTTGTCGTCCCCAGCAGGTAGGGAAACTCGTCCACGACGACGAGGACCTTGCGGCGTCGACCGAGCTGATAGAGCAGGTGGAACAGGGCGGCGGCGTCGCCGATCTGGGGCAGCACCCCCAAAGCGCCTTCCAGCTGAGCAGCCAGGGACGTGAGCTGCTGTCCCGAGGCGACCCGGTCAGCCACCAGGATGACCGCCGGCTTACCGTGCGCGAATCGGCGGAACAGCCAACTCTTACCGACCCGACGGCGACCGTACAGATTGACCGGCTCACGGTCCGGGGAGGCCCACCAATCCTCCAGACGCGCGAGTTCGGCGTTCCGATTGACGAACTCCCCGACAGCAGCCCAGCGATACCGTGTCACAGCCATGGAAAGTAGCCTACTCCACGGTAGGCTACGGTGCAGTCGCTAGCGTCGAGCCTGACTTCCCGCTCCGGCCAGGGGGCCGTTCGACGCACAAATGCCGTACAGAACGCTAGGGGGAGGGCGCCACGCGGTAGCAGTAGGGGTGATGGGTGAGGAAGCCGAGACGGGCGTAGAGCGCCAGGGCGGGCTCGTTCAGCGCCCGCACCTGCAGATAGACCGCCCGCGCCCCCTGCCCCTGCGCCCACTCGAGCAGTGCCCGCATCACCGCCCCCCCGATGCCCTGCCGCCGCCGGTCCGGCGCCACGTCCACCGAGGTGACCCCCGCCCACAGCCCCTCGACGCTCGCCCGCCCGATGCCGACCGGCACATCCCCGTCGAACACCGTCACGAACCCCACGACCGGCGGGCCGGTGAGGATCGCCAGATGCTCGTCCGACCGGTCCCGGTCCAGGTCGTGCATCAGCGCCCGCCACTGCGCGTTCGGCGCCGAGGACACCGTCGCGGTCAGGTCGGGACGCTGCGGAAGCAACGAGAGCGTGGCCGGAACCGACGCGGTCTGCACGATCGTCACGTGCTGCTGGCGCCACCCCCGTGCCTCGAGGGCGACGTTCACCGCGGCGTCGGCCGGGACCTGGAGCAGCGGCGGCAGCCCGCGCTCGACGTACCACTCCTGCACCCGCACCAGCGCCTCGTCCAGCCCGACGCCGGGATCGCCCAGCGTCAAAGCGGAATTGGCCCGGCCGGTGAGCCCGCCGTGGGCGCGCAGCAGCCAGTCTCCCAGCGGCTGCGTCTCGCGGGCCGGCCAGCCGCCGTTGGCAACGCGTTGGAGGTCCTCGACGCTCACGTGCGGCACGCCGGGCCGCCGTGGCGGCGGTGCCGGCGGCACCGTCCGCCCGGCCACCACGTCGCGCTCGTCGATCCCCACGTGCCCCCCGTCGGCCCGCCGGACGAGCAGCCGCCCCGCCTCCCAGGACACCAGGTGCCCGATCACGTCGGTGGCGCCCCCGTCGGGCAGCCGGCGCCGCACGCTGACGCGCGATCCGGTGTCTCGCGGACTGAGCATCACCAACCCCCCTTGATCTAACGTGGCATCTGCTGCCGCGATACTAGGCAGCAGACACATCTGTTTCACCCATTTCCGACGGAGGACCCGACCGTGACCTATGTCATCGCGCAACCCTGCGTGGATCTCCTCGACAAGGCCTGCATCGAAGAGTGCCCCGTCGACTGCATCTACGAAGGCAACCGGATGCTCTACATCCACCCGGACGAGTGCGTCGACTGCGGGGCCTGCGAGCCGGTCTGCCCGGTAGAGGCGATCTTCTACGAGGATGACACCCCGGAGCAGTGGAAGGACTACTACAAGGCCAACGTGGAGTTCTTCGACGACCTCGGCTCGCCCGGCGGCGCCGCCAAGCTCGGCAAGATCGACAAGGACCACCCGCTGATCGAGGCGCTGCCGCCGCAGATCCAGCCCGAGAGCCACTGACCGCATCAGTGTCGGCGCCGAGGGTGTCCGCCCGGCTCCCCGACTTTCCCTGGGACACCCTGACGCCGTACGCCGAGCGCGCGCGGGCTCATCCCGACGGCATCGTCGACCTGTCCGTCGGCACGCCCGTCGACCCGACCCCTCAGCTGATCCAGCGCGCGCTGGCCGGCGCCGCCGACGCGTCGGGATACCCGCTCACGGCGGGCACGCCAGCCCTGCGCGCAGCGGTGGTCGACTGGTTCGCGCGCCGGCGCGGCGTACCGGCCGTCGACCCGGCCGGGGTGCTCCCGACGATCGGGTCCAAGGAGCTCGTGGCCTGGCTGCCGACGTTGCTCGGCCTCGGGCCCGGGGACACCGTGGTGCATCCCGCGGTGGCCTACCCGACGTACGACGTAGGGGCGCGGCTCGCCCGGGCCACCCCGGTCGCGATGGACGGGCTGGTGCCGCTCGGCCCGGCGTCCGTGTCGCTCGTGTGGGTCAACTCCCCGGCCAACCCGACCGGGCAGGTCCTCCCGGTCGAGCACCTGCGCAAGGTCGTCGCGTGGGCCCGCGAGCGCGGGGCGGTCGTGGCGTCGGACGAGTGCTACGCCCAGCTCGGCTGGGACGCCGAGCCGGTGTCCATCCTGCATCCGGACGTGTGCGGGGGCTCCCATGAGGGGCTGCTCGCGGTCTACTCGCTGTCCAAGCAGTCCAACCTCGCGGGATACCGGTCGGCTTTCGTCGCCGGCGACCCGGTGCTGGTCGGCGAGCTGCTCGAGGTGCGCCGGCACGCCGGCATGATGGTGCCCGCCCCGGTCCAGGCGGCGATGGCGGTCGCGCTGGGCGACGACGCGCACGTCGAGTCGCAGAAGCTCCGATACGCCGAGCGGCGGCGGTTGCTGCGCGCCGCCCTGGTGTCCGCGGGCTGGCGGATCGACCATTCGACCGCGGGGCTCTACCTGTGGGCGACCCGCGACGAGGACAGCTGGGCGTCGGCGGCGTGGTTCGCCGAGCGCGGCATCCTCGTCGCGCCGGGCGCGTTCTACGGGGCGGCGGGTGCCCGACATGTGCGGGTCGCGTTGACCGCGACGGACGAGCGGGTTGGGGCGGCCGTGGAGCGCCTGACGTGACTGTGCGGTGCGCGTCGTGGGACTTGGGCGCTGAACGACCGACGTGAGCCGTCCAGCGGTTCGTCCGACGCACCTTTCGCCGGTCCACTTCCGCGAAAGGTGGCTCAGCCCGACCCGCGCAGTACGTCGACGTGCACGTGGTCCCGATGCAGCAGGATCGGGTTGTCGGTCGGGCCGTCGGGGTGCTGGTAGTCCCGCCAGCCGGCACCCGACCGGGCAGCAGTCCAGATGCGCCGGTCGAAGATGACGGTCGCGAGGTCCAGCGAGTCGGCGTGCGCCACGCTCCATTGCGCCAGCAGCCAGCCGCGGCGCGTGTTCTGCGGCGACAGCGGCCGGAAGAAGACGTCGACCGCGCGTCCCTCGTAGTGAGCGGACCCCGTGATGTGCCCGCTGCGCACGCCGCCGCGGGCGAAGCCGCCCAACTTCTGGGGCCCGAAGACCGCCCGCATCGCCGCCCTCGTCCGCTCGGCGCGTGGCGTCAGCCCGCGGGGCCCCTCGGCCTCACCGGCCAGGCCCGCGCGGCCGGCGGGCAGCGCCTGCGCGCAGGTCAGCGCCGGCCCGCCGTCGCCCATCAGCGCCCCGGCCCGGGCGAGGGAGGCGGGGCCGGGACGGGCCACGTCGGGCAGGGTGCGGTAGACGGCGCGGGCCGCCGCGGCGTTCAGGGCAGGCGCGTCGCGCTGCGAGTCGGTGGCCGGGTCGGGCATTGCCCGGTCCAGGGCGGCTGCTACGCCGTTGCGGGTCGCGCCGATCCGCTGGCCGACCCCGACGATCGTGGTGGCGGTCATCGCCTGCTCGCGGCTCAGCTTGCGTTGCTCGCCGGCGACGGTCAGCCGGCAGGGCGGCCCGTCGCCGAGGCCGAGGACGGTGCCGGCCTGGGTGCGAAGGAGCACCCACGCCACGGCCCCGGTGACGAGGACGGCGAGCACGGACACCGTGACCAGGATCCGCCCCCGACGGGTCAGCGAACCCGACGTGCTGGCACCCGGACTGCGCGGTTCGGAGTACCGGGGCGCCGAGGTCAGTGGCACCGGCTGCACCCGTCGTACGGCATTCGATCTCCCGTTCGAAACTCCCGGTCAGTCGTTGGCGTGCAGCGCGGCGTTCAGCGCTCCCCACGTCCCTTCCCGGGGCACCACCTCCACTGCGCCGGTGACGCTGTTGCGTCGGAACAGCAGGCCGTCGCGCCCGGAGAGCTCCCGCGCCTTGACCACCGAGCCGTCGGGCAGGGTGACCTTGGTGCCGGCGGTGACGTAGCACCCCGCCTCGACAACGCACCCGTCGCCCAGCGAGATCCCGATGCCGGAGTTGGCGCCGAGCAGGCACCCCTCGCCGACCGAGATGACCGTGGTGCCGCCGCCGGACAGGGTGCCCATGATCGAGGCGCCGCCGCCGATGTCGGAACCGTCGCCGACGACGACACCGGCGCTGATCCGCCCCTCGACCATCGAGGTGCCGAGGGTCCCCGCGTTGAAGTTGACGAACCCCTCGTGCATCACGGTGGTGCCCGGCGCGAGGTGCGCGCCGAGGCGCACGCGGTCGGCGTCGGCGATGCGTACGCCGGTGGGAACCACGTAGTCGGTCATCCGCGGGAACTTGTCCACGCCCAGCACCACGACCGGGCCGCGCCGCAGCAGCGCGAGGCGGGTGCGCTCGAACCCGTCGACGGCGCACGGCCCGTGGTTGGTCCACACGACGTTGGTCAGCCGGGCGAACAGGCCGTCGACGTCCGCGCCGTGCGGCGCTATCAGCCGGTGGGACAGCAGGTGCAGCCGCAGGTAGGCGTCGACGGCGTCCGCGGGCGGCAGGTCGAGGTCAATCACGCTGCGCACGATCTGGCGGTCGACGCCGCGATCGGGGTCGGCCCCGACGAGGTCGTGCAGGCCCGCGATGTCGGCTGCTCCGTCGATGTCGTCGGGGGGCGGGCCGAGCCGGGGCGCGGGGAACCACGCGTCGAGGACCTGGCCGGACGAGTGCACGGAGGCGAGGCCGATGCCGTGGGCTTGGCGCGGGAGCGAGTCGGTCATGACCGCCACCCTGCCAGACCCGCGGTAGCGTCGGCTCTGTGTCGGCCGGACCGTCCTCTGTCCTTCGCCTGACCCGCAGGCGCCGTCGTCCCACCCGGAGGCGCTCGTGACCGAACTTGACCTGTCCCTGGACGCCGTCGCGTTGACGGTGACGCTGTGCGACATCGAGTCGGTCAGCGGCGACGAGGCCCGGCTCGCGGACGCCCTCGATGCCGCGTTGCGTTCTGCCGCTCACCTTCAGGTCGAGCGCGACGGAAACGTCCTGGTGGCTCGCACGTCGCTGGATCGCCCCGACCGAGTCGTCGTCGCCGGGCACATCGACACGGTTCCGGTCGCCGGGAACCTGCCGGTCCGGGTCGAGGGCGGGCGGCTGCACGGCTGCGGCACCACCGACATGAAGGGCGGGGTCGCGGTCGCCCTGAAACTGGCGGTGTCGCTGGCCGAGCCGTTGCGCGACGTGACCTGGGTGTTCTACGACTGCGAGGAGGTCGAGGCGTCGCGGAGCGGCCTCGGGCGCATCGCGCGGGAGCACCCCGACTGGCTGGCCGCCGGCTTCGCTGTGCTGATGGAGCCGACCGACGGCACCGTCGAGGGCGGCTGCCAGGGCACCCTGCGCGCCGACGTGACCACCCGCGGCCACCGGTCGCACTCGGCCAGGTCGTGGCTCGGGACCAACGCGATCCACGCCGCCGGTGACGTCCTGGCCCGGTTGCAGGGCTACGAGGCGGCGCAGGTGGAGATCGACGGGCTGGTCTATCGCGAGGGGCTCAACGCGGTCGGCATCTCGGGTGGCGTGGCAGGAAACGTGATCCCCGACGAGTGCGTTGTTCGGGTCAACTACCGGTTCGCGCCCGACAAGTCCGAGGCGGCGGCCGAGGCCGTCGTGCGCGACGTCTTCGAGGGGTTCGAGGTCGACGTGTCGGACTCCGCGCCCGGCGCGCTGCCCGGGCTCGCGAAGCCGGCGGCGGCGGCGTTCGTGGCCGCGATCGGAGGGGCGCCGCGGCCGAAGTTCGGGTGGACCGACGTCTCGCGGTTCTCCGCGCTGGGGATCCCGGCGGTGAACTACGGGCCAGGTGACCCCAACGTCGCGCACACCAGGGAGGAATACTGCGACATCGCCCAGATCGGGCAGGCCGAGGAGCGGATGCGAGCCTGGCTCACAAGCTAGTTCCCCCTTACGCCACGATCATGCAATCCCACGGGCATCGTCCTGCTCAACGTCTGATCGTCCCTGGCGCACAAGGATCAGCACCGCGTCCCGCGATGGACCCGCCGGTGAAAAGCCTTCCTCTTGGTGGCTTCAGGCGGCGGTGCGCCAGGTCGAAAGAAGGGTTGGAGTGTCACGTGCTTGCCGGCTCGGTGGGATCGGGTGCCATCCCGACCGTGAGGGATGGAGACGGGCATGAGGGTTCGAAGCGGGGAGGACGCCGTTCGAGTGTCCGTCGCGCCGTCCCGGGTCCTTCGGTTCCTGCCGACCCGACGGTGGGTCCTGCTCTGCATCTACCTCGTCATCTACCTCGTCGTGTTGGCGGTCAAGGGCCCGCTGGGCCTGCCGCTGCGGATCGGCAATTCCCTCACCGTGCTCACGGTGCTGGCTGCCGCAGCGGTGTGCTGGGCGGCGGTGCGACGGCCCGGGCCCGGCCGGGCGGAGGTGCTGCTGCTGGCGGTGGGTGTCACCGGGTTCGCAGCGGGGACCGTCGTCTTCGTCCTGGGCGCTTCGGGGGTCACCGCGTTGCCGCTCCCATCGTGGGCCGACGCCGGGTTCTTGGCGTTCTACCCGCCGGCGATCGTCGCGCTGGCGCTGTCCGCCCGCCGGGAGCTTCGCAGGCGCGGCGGCGGCGGTGTCTGGCTGGATGGGGGGCTGGGCGCGCTCGCCGCGGCCAGTGTGCTGGCGATCTTCCTGGGGCCGATGGTGTTGGCCGCATCGGGAACCCGGTTGGTGGTTGCCGTGTCAGTGGCCTATCCGCTGTTCGATGCGCTGCTGGTGTCGCTGGTGGTCGCGGTGGTGGGGCTGCAGGGCCGGCCGCTGTCGCCAGGCTGGTGGCGCCTGCTGGCCGGGCTGCTGGTGTTCGCTTCCGCCGACGTCATCTTCGCGCTGCAGGTGGCCCACGACAGCTATGTGCTGGGTTCCCCGTTGGACGCGTTGTGGCCGATCGGGCTGGTCCTGCTCAGCAGCTGGGCGTATCGGCAGGGCGACACTGCGGTCGGCGACCGGCCGGTCAGCACCGGCAGCGCCGAGGCGGCGGCAACGCCGGCGATGGCGACCCTGGCCGCGCTGGTGGTGCTCGCCGCATCGACCCGCACGACCGTGTCGATCTTGGCGGTGTACCTGGCCTTGGCGACCTTGGTGGCGGCCGCAGTCCGCGTCCAGCTGGCCATGCGGGCGCTGCGCAAGATGGCCGACCTGCGTCAGCAGGCCACCACCGATGACCTGACCGGCTTGGCCAACCGGCGGGCCTTCTACAGCGGCGTGCACACGGACCTGCTCGGGCCGCCCCGGCCGCGGGCGCTGCTGCTCGCGGACCTGGACAAGTTCAAGGACATCAACGACAGTCTCGGCCACCACGTCGGGGACCAGGTCCTGGTCGAGGTCGGCCTCCGCCTGCGCCGGCAGCTCGCCCCCATCGACCTGCTGGCCCGCCTGGGCGGGGACGAGTTCGCGGTGCTCCTGGGTGACGTGTCGGCCGCGCAAGCCGCCGCGACGGCCGAGCGGCTGCGGGTCGCGCTGACCGAACCGTTC
>JBBRHF010000026.1:0-30108 GCA_038223055.1 Actinomycetes bacterium
CGCATGCCCCTCGGACGCCGAGAACCGCCCACCGGTTCCCGACCGCGGACCCGGCCTGCGCGGATGTCGCCGGTGATCAGCGATGGACGCCGGACATGTCCGGGTAGCGGTCGCCGGCGGCCGCGCCGACGGGGGCGGCCGCGTCGATCCGGGCCAGGTCCTCGTCCGTCAACTCGATGTCGGCAGCCGCGACGTTCTCCTCGACGTAGCGCACGCGCTTGGTGCCCGGGATGGGCACGACATCCTCGCCCTGGGCCATCACCCAGGCCAGCGCGAGCTGTGACGCCGAGACCCCCTTCTCGGTGGCGATCTTCCGGACCCGGTCGAGCAGGTCGAGGTTCTTCGCGAAGTTCTCGCCCTGGAACCGCGGGTTGCTCAGCCGGAAGTCGCCCGGATCGAGGTCGTCGGTGCTGCGGATCGCGCCGGACAGGAAGCCGCGACCCAGCGGGGAGTAGGGGACGAAGCCGATGCCGAGCTCCCGCGTCGTGGCGAGGACGTCGTTGTCCTCGGGGTCGCGGGTCCACAGCGACCATTCGGTCTGAACGGCGCTGATCGGGTGCACAGAGTGGGCGCGGCGGATGGTGGCCGGAGCCGCCTCGGAAATGCCCAGGTGGCGCACCTTGCCGGCCGCCACCAACTCGGAGAGCGCCCCCCAGGTGTCCTCGACGGGCGTGTCGGGGTCGATCCGGTGCTGGTAGTAGAGGTCGATGGCGTCCACGCCCAGCCGCTCCAGCGACGCGTCGCACGCCGCGCGGACATAGTCGGGCCGCCCGTTGATGCCGAGCCGGCTGCCGTCGGCGTGACGCTCGTTGCCGAACTTGGTGGCGACCACGACGCCGTCGCGGCGGCCCGCAATGGCTCGGCCGACGAGCCGCTCGTTGGTGAACGGGCCGTACATGTCGGCGGTGTCGAGCAGCGTGACGCCCAGGTCGAGGGCGCGGTGGATGGTCGACAGGGCTTCCTGCTCGTCGGTCCTGCCGTAGAACTCGCTCATGCCCATGCAACCCAGGCCCTGCGCCGAGACTTCGAGCCCGCCCAGACTGCGCACCTGCATGAAGTTTCCTCCTCGCGTGGCGGTCGAGCGCCGAGCGGTCGCTCGTCCGGCGACCCTACCTCCGCCGCGCCCGGCGGGTCAGCAGCAGCCACGGCTCGCCGGGCGGGACGGGACGGTGCGGTGCCGGCAGGTGCACCTCGGGACGACCCTCGATGTGCAACTGGGGGAGGCGCTGCCCGAGCCACTCCGGCAGCCACCAGTTGGCCCGCCCGAGCAGGTGCATGACCGCGGGCACCAGCAGCATCCGCACCACCGTCGCGTCGACGAGGATGGCCGACGCCATGCCGATCCCGATCACCTTGAGCACGACATCGGGGCTGGGCACGAACGCGGCGAACACCGCGATCATGATGGCGGCCGCGGCGGTGATGACCCGCCCGGTGCCGGCCAGGCCCTCGACGATGGCCCGGCTGTTGTCGCCGCTGCGCAGCCAGGCCTCGCGCATCCGGCTGACGAGGAAGACCTCGTAGTCCATCGACAGCCCGAACAGCACCGCGAACATGATCACCGGGACGAACGCGGGCAGCGGGGTCTCCGTGTCGATCCCGACCAGGCGGCCGGCCCAGCCACCCTGCAGGACCAGCGCCACCACGCCGTAGGCAGCGGCGACCGACAGCAGGTTCATCACCGCGGCCTTGACCGCCACGACCACGCTGCGGAAGGCGACGAGCAACAGCAGCATCGACAGGGCCACGACTCCCGTGATGAGCAGCGGGATGCGCCGGGAGATGTTCTCGGTCGTGTCGATGGAGGTCGCGGTGACCCCACCCACGTGCACCACGGTGCCGGTGCCGTCGGTCACCGTGGGAATGGTGCGCTCGCGCAAGCTGGTCACGAGGCGTTCGGTGCGCGGGTCCTGCGGGCCGGTGGCGGGTACGACGGTGAGCACGGCCGTGTCGCGCGCGGAGTTGAGCTGCGCCGGCGTGACCGCAGCGACGCCAGGTGCCGTGACCAACTGGGCCCGCAGTGCCTCGACCGTCGAGGTGTCGCCGCCGCGGGGTAGCTCGGCCGCGAGCAGCAGCGGGCCGTTCGCGCCGGGCCCGAACCCGCGCGAGAGCAGGTCGTAGGCCTGGCGGCTGGAGGTCGCCGCACGGTCGTTGCCGGCGTCGGGGAAGCCGAACCGCACCCCGAGGAACGGGGAGGCCAGCGCGAGCAGGATGGCCACTCCGGCCACCGCGGCGGGGATCCGGCGGCGCTCGATCAGCTCGCTCCAGCGCAGCCACGCCCCGCTGGGCACGACGTGACCGCCGACCGCGACGGTGGTCACGGCGCGGCGGCGCAGCGGCAGCCGCAACCGGTCGACGTGGCGCCCCATGTAACCCAGCAGGGCAGGGAACAGGGTGACGCTCGCCGCCATGACGACGCCGACACCCAGGATCGTGACCAGCGCGGCGCCGCGCATGAACGACAGACCCATCGCGAACAGGCCCAGCATGCTGATCACCACGGTGGTGCCGGCCACCATGACGGCCCGGCCGGCAGTGTCCAGGGTTGCGACCGTTGCGGCCTCGGGGTCCAGGCCGGCCGCGCGCCACTCGCGGAACCGGGTGACCATGAGAAGGGCGTAGTCGATGCCGATGCCGATGCCCATCATCGTCGCGAGCGAGGTGGACCAGTCGGGGGCCGCGATGACGGTGATGAGCAGGCCGGTGAGCACGCTGCTCACGGCGAGCCCGGCGACGGCGACGATGATCGGGAGGCCGGCCGCGACGACCGAGCCGAAGGTCAGCAGCAGGATGAGGGCGGCCGCGGCGATCCCGAGGCCCTCGGAGCCGATGGCCCCTGCCTCGGCCTGCTCGATCGACTGTCCGCCGAGGGCGACCTGCAGCCCGGGACGCTGCGCGCCCTCCGCCAGAGCGAGCAACCGCTTGCTGTCCCGAACCGGCATGTCGATCGGGTTGACCACGTCGAGCTTCAGGTGGGCAACCAGGCTGCGGCCGTCGGCCGAAATGCCGCCGGGAGTGCGGTAAGGGTCCTCGGCGGTCGCGACGTGGGGCACCGTGGTCAGGTCGGCGAGCAGGGCGCCCACCTGGCTCCGGACGGCGGCTGCGCCGGCGTCGGCTCGGACGACGACGTCGACCGTGTCACCGGATTGGGCCGGGAAACGTTGCTCGAGCAGGGTCTGGGCGGCCTTCGAGTCCGAACCCGGTGCCGAGTAGTCGGCACTGAAGCTGCCTCTGAAGGCGGCCGAGAGGCCACCGGCGAGCACGAGGAGGAGCAGCCAGAGGGCGACGGTGCGCCCCCGGCGGCGAAAGGCGACTCGGCCCAGCCGGCCGAGCGGGCCGACGGGGGGCCTCTCGTCGTGGGGCCGGGCCGGGCGGGTCCGCCGGGTGGGAGGGGAGATCGTCATGCTCTGCTCCGCGTGATGGATACTAAGGACAGTGACGGTCCATAACCAACACGACGTACAGTCACTTGTCAAGCGTCTTTACTCATGTAACGATGCCTAACGTCTTTCTGGTTCATGAGTAGATCCAGGGTTCACGAGATGTTCAACGGGAGGGCGAATGACCGCCGTACATGCTGGTTCGCCGCGTCGGGAGCGCGCCCGCGCCGCGACGATAGACGAGATCAAGCAGGCCGCCCGCGAGTTGATGCGTGAGAACGGCACTGTCGACGTGCGCTTTGCGGACATCGCTCGGGTCATGGGCATCACGCCGCCGGCCCTCTACCGCTACTTCGCCGACCGCGACCAGTTGCTCACTGCCCTCATCGCCGACGCCTACGACGATCTGGGCGCTCACGTCGCCGAGGCGCGCGACGCCGTGCCGGACCGCGACATCGGCGGCCGATGGCTGGCGGCCGCGGCGGCCTACCGGCAGTGGGCGACCAAGGACCCCCAGCAGTTCTCCTTGGTGTTCGGTCTCCCCGTGCCCGGCTACGTCGCTCCGGAGGAGGGTCCGACGACCGAGGCCGCCGCGCGGGCGCTGTCCCAGCTCTCGGCGCTGTTCGTCGAGGCGATGGTGCGAGGTCGGTTGCGCAAGCCACTGATCCGCGAGGTCGACCCCGCGCTCGAGTTCTGCGCCCACGGCAAGAACGAGGACCTCGGGGTCGCCATCCCTGCCGAGAACTTCCAGGCGATGCTCCATGCGTGGGCCTCGCTGCACGGTTTCACGTCGCTGGAGGCCTATGGCCACTTCGACTGGATGGCGCCCGAGGCGCGGGACGCGCTGTTCGTGGCCCAGGTCCAGCTGGCGGCGAAGGCTGCCGGCATGCCGCTTGCCGACGAACCGCGCCCCGCGTAGCTCCGCGGACTAGGCTCGGGGGATGGAGACGTTGCTGGCGATCCTCGTGGCACTCGGCCTCGGCTCGTGCGCTGCGGTGATGATCCTGCGCCGGGCCGCTGCCGCCGCCAACCGCAGGTGGCGGGCCGTCCGGGACCGGGCGGGGCTGACCGCTCGTTCGTACGTCGGAGGGCCCGGCGGGGACGTGGCGCGGCTGCGCCGGGACATGGATCGTGCCCTCGCCGCCTCCCGGAGTGCCCTGGCCACCGCCCGGTCGGTGGGTGCGCCCATCGGGGACGTTCCCCTTCTGCTGGGCCGGCTGGACCTCGCCGCCCGCGCTGTGGACGCAGAGCTGCGGGTGCTCGAGTCCCACGCCGACCGATCACGGGTCTCGGCGGCGCTGGCCGGCCCCCGGTCCCGCGCGGATGCCGTGATGTCCTCGGCGGCGGATCTGGTCGACGGCCTGCTGCACGCGACCGGCTACGACGCCCAACAGCTCGCGGTCCTGCAGGCCGAGTGCGCGATCGAGGCCGATGCCCTGCGTGCAAGCCCGAACCGGAGCCCACACCGCCGCATAGACGGCTGGGCTGACCCCGCGCAGGGAGAAAATCAGTTAGGATAGGCCCTAGGTCACGAGTTCCAACGCGTCAGCCCCGGCTTGTTGGGCGGCAACCCTCCTCCGCGGCGGGGTGCTCCGGGTGAGGACCGGGTCGTCGGCGCGTGCCGACGGCAAGTGCGGGCCTGTTTGGCTGGGTCCACGACCCGAGGAGAACCGATGGTTCCGACGATGCCGCCGATGCCGATTTTGGACAGCGCCACGCCACTGCCCTTCGTCCCCGCGGCCCGTGCTGGGGTCCGGCTGCCCGCCCAACAGGGATCCGGCACCGGGACGGGCCGGCCCGTGGCTGCCGTCCGCCTCCCGCGGAGCATTATCAGTGACGCTCGCCAGGCGCTGCGCGACGCGGGGTTCGGTGTCCTCGACATCCTCACCGCGGAGGTCGGACCCACGCCGAGCGTGCTGGTGCTCGGGCTGCCCGACGACCACGACGCCGCGGACCGACTGCTCGCCGCCGGCCGCACCGGCCCCGGGCGGGTGCTGCTCGTCGGCGACCGGGCTCGCCTCGCCGGCGCGGCGCTGCGCCCCGGCCAGGACGAGATCGTCGACCTCCCGTGCCACCCCTTGCAAGTGGCCGCCGCGGCCCTGCGGGTGAGCGGCGCCGCTGCCGGCGAACTCTCAAGCTGGGCCGAGTCGGTGTTCGCCGCGTTGCCTGCTCGCTGACCACGGGTGACGCCACGGCGACGGCTGGCGCTACAGGTCGTTGCCGGCGTAGCTGAGGTTGAAGCTCTTGTTGACCAGGGGAAAGTCCGGCACGATCGTCTCGGCCAGGGACGCCGGAAGGGCCGGCCAGTTAAAGAACGACGGGTCGGCCACCTTGAGTCGGGTGAGCCGCCCGTCGGTCCCGATCTCCAACCGGTGGGCGATCGTCCCGCGCCAACCCTCGACCAGGCCGACCCCCGAGGACGGGTGCCCCGCCGGCCGGGACGGTGCCGGCGTGCGAATGTCGCCGGCTCGGGCGCCGGAAAGCAGCCCGGCGAGTAGCGCGGTCGACTGCGCCACCTCCTCGGCGCGCAACAGGAACCGCGCGAGCACGTCGCCGTCGGTGCGCACGACACCGGGCACCTCGGCGGTCCGCGCGCAGAACGGATGGGCCCGGCGCGCGTCGACATCGAGGCCGCTGGCCCGGGCCACATAGCCCAGGCAGCCGATATCCCGAACCTGCTGCTCGGTGAGCACCGCGGTGCCGGCGAAGCGGTCCCGCACGATCGTGTTGCCCAGGGCGAGCTCGACGATCTCGCGGACCTCGGCGGCGACGGCGGCCAGCGCGGCGGGGTCAGGCAGCTGGTGTACGTCGGCCCCGCCCAGTACGACGCCGCCGCGCAGCAGCCGGTGGCCGGCCACGTCCGCGTTTCGGCGTACGAGCTGCTCGCGCAGGCGCGCGGTGTGCGCCTGCACAATGGCGAATCCGACGTCGTTGCACAGGGCGCCGAGGTCGGACACGTGGTTGTAGAGCCGCTCCAGCTCGAGCAGCACGGCCCGGAGCAGCTGTGCCTCGGCTGGCACCGGCCAGTCCAGCGCGTCCTCGACGGCGAGGCAGAACGCCAGCGCGTGCCCGACCGTGGTGTCGCCGGAGACCCGCTCGGCCACCGGGAATGCCTCGTCCGGGGTGCGGGTCTCGACCAGCTTCTCGACGCCCTTGTGGGTGAACCACAGACGGGCCTTGAGCTTGAGGATCGTCTCCCCGACCACCGAGAACCGGAAGTGCCCCGGTTCGATCACCCCCGCGTGGACCGGTCCGACCGGGATCTCGTAGACCCCAGGTCCCTCGACCGTGAGGAACGGAAACGGCTCGTCGGTCGACCCGAACGGCGGCGGCGGCCCGGCGTCGGCCCTCATGGGATACCAGCCCACCGGCCAGTGCTGGTGGCGTACCAGGCGGCGCGGCAACGGGTGCGCGCGGGGGACCACGCCGTGCAGGTCCCGCATCTCGCGCTCGAACCGGCCGGCCGGAAACGACAGGGCCGCGAGCGAAGGCACCTGGGGCGCGTCGCGGTCCGTCCGCAGCACCAGTTCGACTCGGCGGTCCGGCGGCCCGGCGGTGAAAAGGTAGACCACCCGGGTCGCGTCGGCGTCCTCGTGCGCGGCGATGAGAGTGAGCCGAAAGCCTTGGGCGAGCAGGATCCCGGCGCGCTCGCCGAGCTGAGCGGCCGCGACCTCGACGGTGTCGCGCCCGGCGCTCATGGGGAGCCCACGACATCTCCGGCGGCGCGTAGCAGGTCCTGCAGCGGCCAGCCGAGGACGCCGATCACCGCGAGGGCGACCAGCCCCAGCACCAGCGGGGCGAGGGCGCGGCTTGCGCCGGGGGACCGGACGACGGTCGGCGCAGTCGTGGCCGGGGCACCGAGGATCATCGGGGCGGTGCGCGACACGATCGCGACGAAGATCACCAGCAGCGGTACGACGGCCACCGCGAGGGCCCAGCCCAGCCCTGCCGCCGAGGTCGCCCGGGCGATGCCGAGGGTGCTCGCGAACAGCGCGAACGGCGGCAGCCCCAGCAGTGCCCCCAGGCCGAGCGCGAAGGTGCCGGCGAGGGCGGGCCGGCGGACCAGCAGGCCGGTGACGCCGTCGATGCGGGTGCTGCCCTCCAGGGCCAGGATCTGACCCGATGCGCAGAACAGCACGGCCTTGCCGAGGCCGTGGCCCAGCACGTGCAGCAGCAACGCGGCGATCGCCAGCCGGGTGCCGGCGGCCGCGCCGAGCGCGACCAGGCCCATGTGCTCGATGCTGGAGTAGGCCAGCAGCCGCTTGTAGTCCCGCTGGGCCAGCAGCAGCGAGGCGGCCAGCACCAGCGACGCGAGCGCGACGGTGAGCAGCAGGCCGCGAACGTAGGACGGGTCAAGGCTGGCCACCGCGATGATCCGGTAACGCAGCAGCGCGTAGACCGCGACCGAGAGCAGCACCCCGGACATCAGCGCGGACACCGGGGCCGGGGCCTGGCTGTGGGCGTCGGGCAGCCAGCTGTGCAGCGGCACCAACCCGGCCTTGGCGCCGAACCCGAGAACCAGCAAGGCGAACGCGATGCGCATGACGCCGGGGTCCAGCTGGTCCGCGTGGGTGACCAGCTGGGTCCAGTCGAGGGTGCCGGCGCCGTCGATGCCGGCGTTGCGGGCCGCGAAGTAGACCAGGACCGTGCCGAGGTAGGCCAGCGCGATGCCGACCGAGCAGATCATGACGTACTTCCAGGTGGCCTCGAGCGCGCCCCGGGTGCGACGGTGCCCCACCAGGAACGCCGTGACGACGGTGGTGGCCTCGACCGCCGCCCAGAGCACGCCGAGGCTGTCGGCCAGCACGGCGAGCACCATCGTCGCGAGGAACAGCGGGACCATGATGGCGTAGCGCCGGGCGCCGATCGCGGTGGTGTGGCCGCGGGTGAGCTCGTCGTCGACGTACGAGACGCCGGCCCAGGTGGCGATCAGTGCCACCGAGCCGATGACGAGCAGCATCACCGAGGACAGCGCGTCGGCTCGCAACTGGCCACCGGCCGTCGTCAGCGCGGGGCCGCCGGTCGTGGCGACCGACGCCGCGATGCCCGAGGTAAGGATGACCGCGGCGGCACCGACGGACGCCCAGGCGACCAGCGGGCGCCAGCCCAGGAGCGCAGCTAGGGCGGCGGCCAGCAACGGCGCGGCGAGGGGGGCGAGCAGCACCAGTCCGCCGTCGGGGGCCGTCATGAGTCGCGCAGCTCTCGTAGACCGTCGAGGTCGGTGCCCCCGAAGGCGGTGCGCATCCGCGCGGTGAGGACCTGCAAGACCAGCACAGCCAGCAGCACGTCGAGGGAGACGCCCAGCTCGACGATCAGCGGCACACCCGACGTGGCGAGAAACGCGGTCGTCGCGATGCCGTTGTCCAGCAACAGGAAACCGACCACCTGCGAGAGCGCCCGGCGACGGGTGACCAGCATGAAGAAGCCGAGCAGCACGACGGCCAGCCCGACCGGAAGAGCGCGCGTCGTGGGAGACGGAGCGAGGGTGACGAGGGGGCGGCTCACGGCGTAGGCCAGCAGCGTGAGCAGGGCCGCCGACAGCATCGAGGCCGCGACGTTGACCAGGGGCTCGGCCTCGCGCGCCTCGGTGCTGCGCACGAGGGCACGGCGCAGCACGACCGGAAGCACGACGACCTTGAGCACCAGAACACCGGCGGCCACACCGGCGAGCTCGAGGCTGCGCTCCCGCGCGGCCAGCAGTCCGGCGAGCCCCGCCAGCAGGGCGCCCTGCAACGCGAGCAGGTTGACCATGCTGGCCAGCTCGCGTCGCCACAGCACCAGCACCGCGGCGAGCAGGATGCCCCCGCAGAGCAGGTCCAGCAGCTGGACGTACAGCGTGGTGCTCACTGGCTGCCCCGGTCCGACATCGGCCGCGTCACGCGAGAAAGAACGAGACGGTGACGGCGAGCACGCCGAACACGAACGAGCCCGCGAGAAGTTCGGGCACCCGGAACAGGCGCCACTTGGCGAGGAAAACCTCGCCGGCGGCAAGCGCGGCGCCCAGCAGGAGGACCTTGGCGGCGATGACGATCAAGCCGATCGCCAGGGCACCCGGGTGCAGCGTCGTGGCGACCCCCCAAGGCAGGAACAGGTTGGCCCACAGGCCGAGCAGCACGGTGAGCCGCAGCGCCGACGCGAGCTCGACGAGGGCGAGGTCGCGCCCGGCGTACTCCAGCACCATCGCCTCGTGGATCATCGTCAGCTCTAGGTGAGTCGAGGGGTTGTCGACCGGCAGCCGGCCGGTCTCCGCGGCGATCACCACCGCGAGCGCGACGGCCGCCAGCAGCCCGGCGGGGGAGACGACAATGGTCGGGCTGCGCAGACTGCCCTCCACGAGCGCCCCGAGGTTGGACGATCCCACCCGCGCCGAGAGCGCGAAGCCCGCCATCAGGATCGTCGGCTCGGCCAGGGCGGCAACGGTCATCGCCCGGCTGGCGCCCATGCCGCCGAACGCCGTACCGGTGTCGAGGCCGGCCAGGGCCAGCGCCCCGGTCCCGAGCAGCAGCAGCGCCACGACGGCGAACAGGTCGGCGGTGGGGTCCAAGGGCAAGATCGTCGAGACGTACGGCGCCACCGCGGCGATGAGCAGGCTGGACGCCACGAGCACGGTCGGTGCGCTGCGGAACACCCAGCTGGTGCCGTCTGGCGAGATCGACTCCTTGCCGGCCAGCTTGTGCAGGTCGCGCCAGGGCTGGGTCACCCCCGGGCCGACCCGGCCCTCCATCCGAGCCCGCACCTGGCGCATCACGCCCACCAGCAGCGGCGCACCGGCAACGACGGTGCCCAGCTGGACGGCGACCGCGAGCGCGCCCATCGCGGCGGGCGCGCTCACGCGCTCACGCCCACCACGACGAGCACCAGCAACAGCCCCACGAAGCCGTAGCCGAGATAGCGGTGCACGCTGCCGTTCTGCGCCCGGCGGGCGTAGCGTCCCCAGCCGCTGACCGCCGCGATCAGCGGGGGGTAGAGCCGGGCCTCGATCCGGTCGTCGACACGGTGGCGGAACTGCACGCTCTCGATGAGGTAGCGAGACTCGCGGTGGTGGGTGACGTCGACGTCTTCCTCGGGGTGCAGCACATCGTCGAAGACCCTCGTCAGCGGCTCGGCGAACGAGGTCGCGGTGTACTCCATCCGCGGGTTGAGCCGGTTGCCGCCGCAGCCCCAGATCGGTGCCGGCCGGCGGGCCCGGCGGTGCCGGGGCGCGATGGCCACCACGGCGGCGGCGACCGCCAGCCCGAGGGCGATCAGCGCCGGTGACATCGAACCCTGGATTCCGGCGAGGCGCAACGTGATGGCATCACCGCCCACGGGCGGGCTCTCGGCCCTGCCGGTGAGCGAGGGCAGGGTCGCGATGATCCGGGTCAGTGGCCCGGCGGCGAGGGTCGGCGCGACGGCAAGCGCCGCGCAGCCGGCCGCCGCGAACACCATGCCGGCCGTCATGGTGCGCGGGCTCTCGACGGCATGGCCCGCCTCCGGGGACCGCGCGCGGGCGAGGAAGCCGACCCCGAACGCCTTGACGAAGGTCGCGACGCCCAGTCCGGCGGTCAGGGCCACCACCCCGACCGCCAGCGGCATGAGCACGGCTGTCAGCACGTGCACCGACCCCTGCGCGGACAGGCTGTGGGTGAGTCCCTGCAGCAGCAGCCACTCGGACACGAAGCCGTTGCCCGGCGGCAGGGCGGCGGCGCACAGCGCGCCGACCGCGGCCAGGGCCGTGGTCAGCGGCATCCGGGCGACCAGCCCGCCCATCCGGTCCAGGTCGCGCAGGCCGGTCGAGCGCAACACCGAGCCCGCGACGAGGAACAGCAATGTCTTGAACGCGGCGTGGTTGACCGCGTGCAGCAGGGCCGCCGCCAGGAGCAGCCCGGCCAGGGTGCGGTTCCCGTCGGCGCCGAACAGGCCCGCGGCGCCGACGCCCACCAGCATCAGCCCGACATTCTCCGTCGTGGAGTAGGCGAGCAGGCGCTTGAGGTCGGTGGCGACGAACGCCTGCAGCACGCCGTAGACCGCGGACAGGGCGCCGACGACCAGCATCAGCACGCCCCACCAACTGGGTCCGCCGCCCAGCAGGTCGAAGGCGACGCGCAGGATGCCGTAGAGCCCCAGCGTCACCATCGCCGAGGACATCAGCGCGGAGACATGGCTGGGTGCTTCGGGATGGGCCCGGGGGAGCCAGACGTGCAGGGGCACCACGCCGGCCTTGGAGGCGAACCCGGCGAAGGTCAGGCAGAACACGATCGATCGGGTGGCTGGGGACAGCTCCGGGGCCGCCAGGCGCATGGCCGCGAACGACTCGCCCCCGGCGGCGCCCGCGAAGACGACCAGGCCCAGCAGGATCACGACGAGACCAGCGTGGGTCATGGCGGCGTACCAGATGCCCGCCTCGCGGACCTCCGCCCGGGCTCGGTGCTCGGCCAGCACCAGCACCAGCGAGGCCAGCGCCATCAGCTCCCAGAACACCAGGAATGTCGTGACGTTGGCCGCGATCGGCACCAGCAGCATCGCAGCCACGAAGGCCGGCAGCGCCGCCTGGGATGTTCGCGATGCGACGCCGTGACCGGGCTCGGTCGGGTCGCCGGGGCCATGGTCGGGGTGGGAGCTGTAGCCGACGGCGTAGACCCCGGCGGCGATGGCGGTGCCGCCGACGATGAGCAGGAAGACCCCACTCAGCGGGTCGACCGAGATCACCAGGCGGCTCAGCGGCAAGAGGTGGGGCAGGTCAAGCACCAGACGGTGGCCGGCGAGCGCCGCTGCCCCGACGACGGCGCCGCCGAGACCGGTGACGGCGGTCATCGCCCCGACCAGGCCGGCGCGCACGGTCACGGGCGCGAGCAGCCCGGCGGTGACGCCGACGCTCGCGGCCCCGATCATCAGCGAGAGTGCGGCGCCGAGCAGGCTCATCGCCCGGTCAGCCCGCGCAGCGCCGCGACGATGACCTCCGGCGGTGGCGGGCAGCCGCGGATCTCCACGTCGACCGGCACGACGTCGCCGACCGCGCCCTCGACACCGTAGGCGCCCGCGAAGACGCCGCAGTCGCAGGCGCAGTCGCCCAGCGCCACCACGCGCTTGGGCGCCGGCGTGGCCTCGTAGGTCTTGCGCAGCGGGTCGGCCATGTTGCGCGTCACCGGACCGGTGACCACCAGCGCGTCGGCGTGGCGGGGCGACGCGACCAGGCGCACGCCGTAGCGCTCAGCGTCGTAGACGGGGCTGAACGCCGCCACCAGCTCGAGCTCGCAGCCGTTGCAGGACCCGGCGTCGACGTGACGGACCTGCACCGAGCCGCCGAGGGGTCCGGCCTGGTCGGGCGCTGGCGCGGCGCGGGACGGGGCTGGCTCGGCGACGCGCCCGGTGCGCAGGATCTTGCCGAGCAGGCTCACCACGCGGGCTGGGCGTTCGGGACGCGCGGGCCCGGCCGGGCGTTCGGGACGCGCGGGCCCGGCCGGGCGACCCGGCCCCCGGCTAGCGGGTCGAGATCCACTGCAGCAGTCCGAACGAGTAGGCGAGGATCCACGCAATCAGGGCCAGCCCTACCACCGCGACGACCGCGGCCCCCCCGCCGCTGAGGTAGGTGAGCGGCACGATGCCGGGGTTCGACGGTGCGCCGCCCGCCGCCTCTCCAGCGCTCTGCGGACGTGGTGGGTTGGCTGCCGTGGCGTTCATTCGGGATCTCGTTTCTGGTTGTCGCGGGTTCGCGGGGCGGGGACCTTCGGCTTAGGTGTCACGGCTCGCGGGCCGACCGTTGGGGGCTTGGCGGTCTTGGCGCCGGGCGGCTTGGGGGTCTTAGGGGTCTTGGGGGTCTTGGCCGACGCGGGGTTGGCGTGTTTGGGGGTCGTGGCGGCGCCGCTTGGGCCGGTCTGCGTCGGCGCGTCGTCTCGGGGGTCGGCCTGCAGATCCAGCAGCAGGCCCTGCCTGTCTTGCAGGGTGGTCACCAAAACCCGCCGGGCCAGCGCCAACAGCTCGGCCGTGAGCGGGTCGCGGACCGAGTAGTGCACGGTGCTGCGGACCCGGACCGCGTCGACGACTCCGGCCCGGCGCAGGACGCCCAGCTGCTGGGACAGGTGGGAAATCTCTAAGCTCAGGACCCGAGCGAGCTCACCGACCGAGCGTGGGCCCTGGATCAGCACCTCGAGCGCCCGGACCCGGACTGGGTGACCGAGAGCCTTGAAGAGATCTGCCTTGAGCGCCGCCACTTGTAGCGCCGTCGCTCGCACATTTCATGGAACAATTGATTGACAATATTGTCAAACTGGGATCTTCCATGGCAGCTCGGGCGACCACGCGTGCATGGTCGCGGCTATCGCTCTCCGGCAGGCGTGGTCCGCAGAGCGGGGTCCGGGCCGGCGGTCCGGTCCGCTCGGCAGATGAGACGTTTCCGACCGTGGTGTGAGCTGCCGCGACGCACCGAGCTCCACGCCGCCGAGGTCGGTCACGCGGACCGGCCCGATGGCGCGAATCGCCGCGCGCAGCAGGTCCACTTCGGCCTCTGGTCGTCCTCGCCACGGTAGGCGAGGCAAGGTCAGGCGACTGCGGTGACGCCCATGCGCTTGGTGGCGGTGAGTGTCCCGCGGGCGTGGCCGCTGTAGGACCCGGAAGTCGGTGCCACGTCGCGGTAGTCGCGGCCGGTCGCGACCGTAAGATGTCGCACGCCGGCGCGCACCCCGTTGCAGGGGTCGAAGGCGACCGCCCGGGCGTAGCCGCCGTCGGGCACGACGACCTCGACCCAGGCGTGGGTGCCGCCGTCACCGAGCAGGTGCCCCGAGACGTATCGCGCGGGGAGGCCGACCGAGCGGCACAGCGCAAGCATGACGTGAGCGTGGTCCTGGCAGACCCCCAGGCCGCCGGCGAGGGCTTCGGCGGCCGTCGTCGAGGTCGACGTCACGCCGTACTGATAGGCGATGGTGGCCTTGACCCGGTCGCAGCAGGCATGGGCGAAGTCCAGGTCGTCGGGTGCCTCGGCCCGAAGCTGCGATGCCATCTCTCGCAGCGCCTCGTCGGGCGCGGTCAGGGTGGTGGCGCGCAGCAGCCGCGGGTCGTGCAGCGCCGCAGCCGCCAGGCGCTGCCCGGGCTCGGGCAGCGTGCGCTCGATGACGGCGGCGACGCGGAACTCCACGGTCTGCGGCACGACGGCCAGTCGCACCGTGGTGACCGGGTTGCCGTGGGCGTCGCGCCGGGTGGTCAGGTGGGCGTGCGGCGCGGAGACCTCGAGTCGCTCGGCCCGTCGCGTCAGCCCGCCGTGGCGAACCCGCGGCAGGACCACGAGGCGGTGCGCCAGGGCGTAGGCCGGCCCATCGTAGTCGTAGCGGAACTGCTGCTGCAGCATGTAGGTCAGCCGGGTGGCGCGCTCCAGGTCCAGGCCCTCGAGGGGGAGCAGCGGCTGGTCGAGCTGGGTCTGCGTGGCCTGGGTCACGGCTGGCTCCCTAGTGCGTCATCTGTACGGCGACATCGGCACGGTCGATCTCCGTGGCCCACACGTCCATGCGGTTCAGCCGCGGGCCGCCGTAGGTCGTCACCATCGCCACGTCGAGGGCGTCGCGGCCTCGCCCGATGAGCACCCGGCCCTTGCGCGGCCGGTTGTTGCGCGGGTCGAAGGTCCACCACGTGCCGTCCAGGAAGACCTCCATCCAGGCCGCGAAGTCCATCGGGTCGAGCAGTGGCTCCACGTCCATGTCGGGCAAGTAGCCGAAGACGTAGCGGGCCGGGATGTTCAGGGCGCGGCAATAGCTGATGGCCAGGTGGGCGAAGTCGCGGCACACCCCGACTCCGGCCGCATGCACGTCGGCAGCCGTTGTGAGTGCCGTGCTGCTGCCATAGGCGAACCGGGTCGAGGAGTTCACCATGTCGCAGATCGTCTGAACCCGCCGGTAGCCCGGCTTCAGCGAGCCGAACAGCTCCCACGCCTCGTCGCCCAGCACGTCGGAGGTGGCGTAGCGGCTGGGCGTCGTGTAGAGCAACGCGCTGTCGGGCAGGTCGACCACCGGGGTCTCGGCGGCGTCCAGGTCGACGGACTCGGTGGCGTCGGGAACCGTGACCACGGCGTCGTAGCGCACGGTCGAGAGCCCGGCGGGCAAAGTGATGCGCCGGCACGAGTTGCCGTAGATGTCGAGGTAGGACCGTAGCGCCAAGTCCGGGCTGCTGGCCCACTCGCGACGCAAGACGCCCGCGACGCCCCGCTCGTCGGGCTCGACTTGGAAAACGGCCGGTGTGTCGACCTCGGCCAGATGCTCGAACTCGCAGCCCACCCGGAGCCGTCGCGCTGACGTCATGGCCCCATTGTGTATTGCGCCTGTTTCCGACGCGTTTCACCCCGCCGCGTGGCATGTCCCCGATCCCGGCAGGGCAGGCGGACAGTCGTTACCTGCCGGAAACACCGACGTGACGCGCGACGAATCCGCCCGGCATACGCTCCTGGGATGGCGGATCTGTTCGAGGGCTATCGCATCGGCCCCGCATGGGACGAGATGTTCGTCACGGCCGGACATCCCAGGTTGGCGGTCGAGCCGCTGCACGAGGCGCTGCAACCGCTGTCCGGTGCCGACCTGCGCACCCGCGCCGATTCGCTGGCCCGCGGCTTCCTCGAGCGCGGTGTGACGTTCGACTTCGAGGGGCAGGAGCGTCCGTTCCCGCTGGACATCGTGCCCCGCATCATCGACGCCGCCGAGTGGGTGACCATCTCCCGCGGCGTCGCCCAGCGGGTGCAGGTACTGGAGCGTTTCCTCGCCGACGTCTACGGGACCGCGGAGGTGTTCGCCGACGGCGTCGTCCCGCGGGCCGTCGTGGTGACCAGCAGCCATTTCCACCGCGCCGTCGCCGGCCTCGAGCCGCCCAACGGCGTGCGGGTGCACGTCGCGGGCATCGACCTGATTCGCGGCCAGGACGGTGAGTTCCGCGTGCTCGAGGACAATGTTCGGGTCCCGTCGGGCGTGAGCTACGTGATGGAGAACCGTCGCGCGGTCGCTCAGATCTTCCCCGAGGCCTTCGCCACTCACCGGATCCGGCCGGTGTCGGACTATTCGCAGCGCCTGCTTGCCGCCTTGCGGGCGGCCGCACCGCGTGGGGTGGACGACCCGACCGTGGTCGTGCTGACCCCGGGCTCGCGCAACTCGGCCTACTTCGAGCATGCGCTGCTCGCCCGCACGATGGGTGTGGAGTTGGTGGAGGGCCGGGACCTGGTGTGCTCGGGCAACCGGGTGAAGATGCGTACGACGTCGGGGGAGCGCGGCGTCGACGTGATCTACCGCCGGGTCGATGACGAGTTCCTCGACCCGGTGCAGTTCCGGGCCGACTCGGTGCTGGGCTGTCCGGGCCTGATCAACGCTGCGCGCGCGGGCACGGTCGCCATCGCCAACGCCGTCGGCAACGGGGTCGCCGACGACAAGCTGCTCTACACCTACCTGCCCGACCTGACCCGTTACTACCTGGGCGAGGAGCCGATCCTCGCCAACGTGCGCACCTTCCGGCCCGATCACGCAGGGGACTTTGACGAGGTGATGGACCGCCTCGGCGAGCTCGTCTGCAAGCCGGTCGACGGCTCCGGCGGCAAGGGCATCGTGATCGGTCCGGCCGCCTCGGCCGAGTAGCTCGACTCGTTGCGCGTGTCCATCCGCGCCGATCCGCGGGCCTGGATCGCCCAGCCCGTGGTTCAGTTGTCGACGGTGCCGACACTGGTGGGAGACCGGCTGCAGCCACGCCACGTCGACCTTCGTCCGTTCGCGGTCAACGACGGGACCGACGTGTGGGTGCTTCCCGGCGGCCTGACCCGCGTAGCCCTGCCCGAGGGTGAGCTGATCGTCAACTCCTCGCGCGGCGGGGGCTCCAAGGACACGTGGGTGCTCGGTGACCCCGCCACCAACGTGGCGCACCCCGACGACGCCGACAGCGGGCGGTCCAACAGCGAACCCGCGCTGCGCCCGCGGGGTCGCCAGCCCGACGTCGGACCGGGGGACGTGCAGGTCGAGGAGCAACAACAGCAGCAGCAGCAGGAGCAGCGGCCCGACGGCCGGGCACGGGTCCAGCACGACCGGGCACGGGTCCAGAACGACGACCGAGCACTGGTGGGATCGCGGTGCTGAGCCGGATCGCGGAGTCGCTACGACGAGACCAACCCGAGCTCGATCGTCGGCGCGCTCGGTGCCGCGCGGCACAACGCCCGCGGCGCCCGCGAGACCGTGTCCACCGAGATGTGGCTGGTGCTCAACGCCGCCTGGACCTCGCTGCCCGACGTACGTCGGGACTCGGTCAGCGTGCACGGGCTGCTCAGCTGGGTGCGCGAGCGCGCCGCGATGGTCGCCGGGGTGGCCGACGCGACGATGAGCCATGACGACTGCTGGCACTTCCTCGTGCTCGGCCGCAGCCTCGAGCGGGCCGACATGACGGCGCGGCTCGTGGCGACCCGCGCCATCGCCGGAGGCCCGTCGTGGACGCACCTGATGCGCTCGTGCGGCGCCTACCAGGCGTTCCTGCGCACCTACCGCGGCGCCGGCGGCGAACAGAACGCCGCGGAGTTCCTGTTGCTGGACAGGCTCTTTCCTCGCTCGGTCTATGCCGCGCTGGTGACGGCGGAGACGGCGTTGCAACACCTGGACCCGGTGCCGGGACGCAGCGGGGTCGCCGAGGAGGCGCGACGGGTGATCGGGCGGGTGCGCACGGGCCTGGAGTACCGCGGGGCGGCCGAGCTGCTCGCCGACCTGCCCGAGGAGATGGAGCGCATCCAGCGGGCGTGCTCGGAGGCGAGCAACGCGGTGTCGCGCCGGTACTTCCCCCGGGGGTCGACGACGGCGTGGATGTCGGAGGTCGCGTCGTGACGGCAGCGATCACCCTGCCCACCGGCCGACCGCAGCGGCTGGGCATCGTGCACAGCACCGGGTTCCGATATCCGGGTGCCGTGCTCGCGTCCTACAACGAGGCGCGGATGACGCCGCTGACCCTGCCCCAGCAGACCACGCTCGAGGCGCGCATCGAGGTCACGCCGACGGCGGGCACCTATCGCTACTGGGACTACTGGGGCACCCATGTGACCGCGTTCGAGGTTCGCGTGCCGCACGACCGGCTCACGGTGACCGCCCGGTCGGTCGTCGAGACCTTCGCCGCAGCAGGTGACCCGGCTGCGACCACGGCCAGCTGGGCCGACCTCTCGGCGGAGAGCTGCCGGGACCGCTACGCCGAGCTGCTTGCCACGAAACGGCGCACCCATCCGGGAGAGGAAGCGGTGTCCCTGGCTCGGGAGGTGGTGGCGGGGATGAGCCCGGCCGAGGACGCGCCGGCGCTCGCCGATTGGCTGAGCGCGACGCTGGACTACGTGCCGGGGGCCACCGGCGTACATACGGCCGCGGCGCAGGCTTGGGACGTGCGCAAGGGTGTCTGTCAGGACTTCGCCCATGTCATGGTCGGCATCCTGCGGCACCTGGGCCTGCCGGCGCGCTACGTGTCGGGCTACCTGCTGCCCCGCCCGGACGTGGGGTTGGGGGAGACGGTGGGCGGGGAAAGCCACGCCTGGGTCGAGTGCTGGACCGGGGCGTGGCAGGCGTGGGACCCGACGAACGGCCGCCCGGCTGGTCCGGACCACGTCGTCGTAGCCAAGGGGCGTGACTACGACGACGTACCGCCGTTGAAGGGCATCTATTCAGGCGCGGGTGCCGGTGAGCTGTTCGTGGCCGTGGAGTTCACCCGTCTCGCCTGATCCCTTGGCGTGGCGGTGGTCAATCGCGCAGCCGAACCCCGAACAGGCGTTCCAACTCGGCCGCCGTGTCGTCGTACGACGTGTGGTGCACGGCCACCAGCCCGAGGTCTCGGGCGGCGCGCACGTTGTGGGGGAGGTCGTCGACGAAGACCGTCTCGGCGGCGCTGACACCGAGCAGGTCCAGGACGTGGACGAAGATCTCGGGCTCCGGCTTGCGCATGCCCACCTCGCCGGAGATGACGATGGCGTCGAACATGTCGTCCCAACCCTCGCGGGGATAGTCGTTGCCCCACGAGTTGGACAGCAGGCCGGTGAGCAGGCCGGCCTGCCGCGCGCGCAGCACCAGCGCCGACATGGCCGGGGCGTGCTCGAACTGCGCGAACATCCGCTGCAGCAGGCCACGCGCCGGCACGGGGTGCCCGGCGTGCACCGACAGTCGCTCGGCCAGCTGGTCCTCGAAGTGCGGGACCTGTATCTCGCCGCGCTCCAGGGCGGCGATCGGGTTGTCGCGGGCGAGATCGTCCTGGCCCGTCTGGTCGTCGCCGCTCTCGACGTCCGGGCCAAACCACTCGCGCATCACTTGCTGGTAGTGCTCGAAGTCGATGCCGTCGACATCGGCCCAGGCCTGGATGGCGACGCCGAGCGGCTCGGTGAGCACGCCACCCCAGTCGACCACGAGCGCCCGCAGCTCAGGCACCGCAGATCTCCCGGGCATGCGCGAGCAGGGCCGGCACGCCCGCGTCGAGGGAGGCGAAGAACGGATCGTCGGTGCTGCCGGCGAGGTGACGATGGTAAGACGCCTCGAGAAGCACGGCGAGCTTCCACACCGCCAGCGCGACGAACCAGGTGAGCTCGCCCGCCTCCCGGCCGGCCGCCCTCTCCCACTCCCGCACGAGCTCGGCCCGGGTCGGGAAACCCGCACCGGTGCTCACCAGCCCGGGCAGGGGATAGGTCTCGCCCGGCTCGGGCCAGAAGGAGAGCAGATAGCCGAGGTCGGCCCGCGGGTCGCCGACGGTCGCCATCTCCCAGTCGACGACCGCGGCCACTCGTGCGTCGCCCTTGCCGACGATCACGTTGTCCAGCTTGAAGTCTCCGTGCACGACCGCGGCTGGCGACTCGTCGGGCAGGTGCGCGCCCAGCCAATCGCGCACCACGTCATAGTCGGGCAGGTCACGGGCTCGCCCTCCGGTCTGCGCGACCGCGGCCTGGATGCCCTCGCGCTGGCCGACCCAGCGGCGCAGCTGGCGGGCGAGATAGCCGTCGGGCCGCCCGATGCCGGTCGCAACGAAGGGCTCGGGCGGCACCAGGTGGATCTCGGCGAGGGTCCGAGCCAGGTCTAGCCCCAGTGCGCGCCGCTGCGGACCGGTCAGCCACGCCGGGATCTCGTCCCGGACGACGCAGCCCTCGACCCGGTCCATGAGGTAGAACGGGGCGCCGATCACCTCGATGTCCTCGCACAGTGCCACCACCCGCGGTGACCGCACCGGCTGCTCGCTGCGGCCCAGCAGGTCCAGCACCCGGAACTCGCGGACCACGTCGTGGGCGGTCGGCAGCAGGGGTCCGGCAGGTGGCCGGCGCAGGATCCAGGATGCGGGCGGCGCATCGACCGACGCCGACGGGGCCGTCACGACGTAGGTGAGGTTGCTGTGGCCTTCGGCCAGCCGCTCGACCGTCACACCGCCGCCGCGATCGAGCCCGAGGTTGGGGCGTTCGCGGAGCCAGCCGACTAGGCGGCGCTCGTCGACCAGGCTGGGGGCGCTCATCTGATGATCCTATTTGCCACGGCTCATGGCCGGCGGCTACCGGGCGGACCGGTGAGCGCGCCGTCTGGCCCGAGTCACCGGTCGGACAGACTGATGGCATGGACTTTGCCCCGAGCGCCCGAGTCGTCGAGCTGTCGGCCCAGTTGCAGGCCTTCCTGGATGAGCACGTCTTCCCGGCCGAGCCGGTCTACGCCGCGCAGCGGCGGGCCAACACCGCGACGGGGCGTCCGCACGACCTGCCGGCGGTCGTCGAGGCCCTCAAGGCCACGGCCCGCGAGCAGGGCTTGTGGAACCTGTTCCTGCCGGAGGTGTCCGGATTGTCGGTTCTCGACTATGCCCCGCTGGCCGAGCTCACCGGCTGGTCGATCGAGATCGCGCCCGAGGCGCTGAACTGCGCCGCCCCCGACACCGGCAACATGGAGGTGCTTGCGCTGGTCGGCACGGCGGAGCAGAAAAGCAGGTGGCTGGACCCGCTCCTGGAAGGCCGGATCCGCTCGGGCTTCGCCATGACCGAGCCGGGGGTCGCCTCCTCGGATGCCCGCAACATCCGCACCTCGATCGAACGCGACGGGGACTGCTACGTCGTCAACGGCCTCAAGTGGTGGACCACAGGGGCTTCCGACCCGCGCTGCTCGGTGCTGATCGTGATGGGCCGCACCGACCCTGAGGCGGCGACCCACCGCCAGCAGTCGATGCTGCTCGTGCCGATGGACACTCCGGGGGTGGAAGTGGTGCGCTCCCTGCCGGTCTTCGGCTACGACGACCAGCACGGGCACGCCGAGATCCGGTTCACTGACGCCCGGGTGCCCGTCGATCACCTGCTGGGCGCCGAGGGTGACGGCTTCGCCATCGCGCAGGCCCGCCTCGGTCCCGGCCGGGTCCACCACTGCATGCGGGCGATCGGGATGGCCGAACGGGCCCTGTCGTTGATGGTGTCGAGGGCCACGTCGCGGGTGGCGTTCGGCCAGCCCCTCGCCGGCCATGGCGTTGTCGCCGCCCAGATCGCCGAGGCCCGGATCGCGATCGAGCAGGCCCGCCTGCTGGTCCTCAAGACCGCCTGGCTGATCGACACCGTGGGCGCCAAGGCCGCCGCCACCGAGATCGCCGCGATCAAGGTCGTCGTACCGCGGATGGCCTGTCACGTCATCGACGACGCCATCCAGGTGCACGGCGCTGCCGGGGTGAGTGAGGACGTGCCGCTGGCGGCGATGTACGCCGGGGCACGCACGCTGCGCATCGCTGACGGCCCGGATGAGGTGCACGTCCGCAGCGTCGCGCGGCGGGAACTGCGGCGCTGACGTGCCCGGGAAGTAAAGGTTTGTCCTCCCCCCTGTTCCGGTCGCCCCCCAGCGCCTATTGTCGTGGGTAAGGCACGGAGGGGACGGCCTGCATGACAGCGACCACGACAGAGCCTACAACCGAGGCCCCCGCAGGTGGCGCACCGGATTCGTTTCGGCACGAGGCGCTGCTCTACAAGGGCGACGACAGTTTCGTGGACGCGACGGTGCCCTTCCTGCGGGAGGCCGTGGCCCGGGAGGAACCGGCGCTGGTCGTCGTCAGCCGCACCAAGGTTGCTCTGCTGCAATCGGCGCTCGGGGCAGAGGCTGGCGCGGTCTGGTTCGCCGACATGGCCGAGGTGGGCCAGAACCCTGCTCGCATCAACCCCGCGTGGCGCAGTTTCCTGGACGAACAAGGCACCGTGGGCCGACCTGTGCGGGGGATCAGCGAACCGATCTGGGCTGCGCGCAACGCGGCGGAGCTGATGGAGTGCCAGCGGCAGGAGTCGTGGCTGAACACCGCGTTCGGTGGCGGCTACGACTTCTGGCTGCTGTGCTCCTACGACACGGCGACGCTTTCGGAGTCGGTGATCGAGCGGGCTCGGCGGGATCACCCCGTCGTGTTCGTCGACGGGGTGCACCAACACAGCCCGAGCTGGTGTCCCGAGAGCAGCCGCGAAGCGCTCTCTGCCGAGAAGCTGTCCGAGCCGGGTCGCGAGCTGGCCGAGCTGACGTTCAAAGCCGGGCTGCTGGGAGTCATGCGGGAGGTTGTGGCTGTGCACGCCACCCGCTTCGGCATGTGCCCCACCCGCGCCCATGACCTGGTGGTGGCCGTCAACGAGGTGGCGACCAACAGCGTCGTGCATGGCGGCGGCGGCGGCGTGTTCCGGATGTGGCGCGAGGGCAAGGTGCTGGTCTGCGAGATCGCCGATCACGGGTGCATCGGGAACCCGCCTGCCGGGTGGGTCGCCCCGCGACCCGACTCCGTCGCGGGTCGCGGTCTGTGGCTGACCAACCAGCTGTGCGACCTCGTGCAGATCCGGCTCCAGCGCACTGGCTCGGTGGTGCGGCTGCACATGAACATCGACCTGGACCAGTAGGGCGCCCGAGTAGGCGCCAGCCGAGGCAGGTGACTTCGGTGACTCAGGTGCTCTCCGGCGGCGCGAGGCGTCGTGGCACGTCCAGGCCTCGCGACGTCATGCCCTCCTCGATCGCCTTGCACACGGTGCGGACGACCGACACCCGCGCGTAGCGCTTGCTCTCCGCGGCCACCACATGCCACGGGGCGGCCGGCTTGTCGGTCTTGCGCAGCATCTCCTCGACCGCAACCTCGTAGCTCTTGCGCTGGTCGCGGTTGCGCCAGTCCTCGTCGGTCAGCTTCCAAGCGCGGTAAGGGTCGACCTGGCGGCGCTCGAACCGTCGCAGCTGTTCCTCCTCGCTCAGGTGCATCCAGAACTTGACGATGATCATGCCCTCGGCGGCGAGGCTGGCCTCGAACCCGACGATCTCGGCGTAAGCCCGTCGCCACTGCTCCTTCGTCGCGAACCCCTCGACGCGTTCGACCAGCACCCGGCCGTACCACGATCGGTCCAGCACGGCCATGCCGCCCCAGCCGGGCAGCACCGGCCAGAACCGCCACAGGAAGTGGTGTCGCTTCTCGTCGTAGGTCGGCGCGGCGAACTGCGCGACCCGCACATGGCGCGGGTCGAGGTGGTCGACCAGGCGCTTGATCGCGCCGCCATTGCCGGACGCGTCCCAGCCCTCGAACACCACGCACAGCGGCGGACCCACCTGGGCCGCCGTCCCGAGCTGCCCGCCGAGCAGCAGACGCAGGTGCAGAAGCTGGTTCTGGGCAGCCAACAACTTGGTGGCCTCCTGATCGCGGGTCAGCTTCTTGGTGAGGTCCACGGCATCGAGTCGGCTCATCCCGGGATGGTGGCAGATGCCGCACCAGCGGCGAAAGGGCGACACGAGGCCGGCCGAGTTGGACACACCCGGCGCCGGGGCGTCGCGGTATACATACTGACCGTTTACCCTACGTCCACCGGGAGCCGACTGCCGTGTCGTACGTCGTCATCCGCGGGCTGCTCGGGCTGCTCTTCCGGCTCGTGTGGCGTCCCGTCGTCGAGGGCCGGGAGCACGTCCCGCAGGACGGGCCGCTGATCGTGGCCAGCAACCACCTGTCCTTCATCGACAGCATCGTGATCCCGTTGGCCGTCCCCCACCGTCGGGTCACGTTCCTCGCCAAGAGCGACTACTTCACCGGTGGCGGGCTGCTGGGCTGGCCGCGCCGGACGTTCTTCCGGGTCATGGGTGCCGTTCCGGTCGAGCGCGGCGGCGACCAGCACGAGGCGCAGGCGGCGCTGGAGACCGCGCTGGAGGCGCTGCGCAAGGGGTGGGCGTTCGGCATCTATCCCGAAGGGACCCGCACGCGTGACGGCCGCCTCTATCGCGGTCGCACGGGGGTCGCCTGGCTGGCGTTGAACTCGGGCGCGCCCGTGGTCCCGGTCGGGCTGACCGGCACTGACCGGGTGCAGCCGATCGGCGCGAACGTCCCTCGGGTGCGCCGTACGGCGGTGCGGTTCGGTGAGCCGATCCGCCCGGAGGACTACGCGCACATCTCGTCGCCGGGCCGCGCACGTCGTGTCCTGACCGATGACCTGATGGCCGCCATCGCGGCGCTGAGCGGGCAGGAGCGGGCGCCGGGCTACAACGCGCGCGTGCCCGGCAGCTGATCTGTTCGCCTGATCAGACAGCCTGATCAACCGGTGGCCTGCTCCTGGCGGCGTACGGTCACTCGGCCCAGCAGCAGCCAGCCGAGGAATCCGACGAGAAGCGCCACGAACACGCCGAGGTTCGCGAACGCCCACGCGCCCTCCTTGCCGCCGAGCCCGAACGGGCCGAGCAGGAAGCCCTGCCAGCTGAGCCAGCCGGCGAGGGAGTTGGTGACCAGGCCCCAGCCGAGGACGGTGCCGAGCAGGACGAGCAGCACAGCGGGCAGGTGGACCGAGCCGTAGCGTCCGCGGGGGTCGTAGAGCTCGAGGTCGGCATAGGACCGGCGGCGCAGCGCGAGGTCGGCGATGAACACCCCGGCCCAGGCGGCGATCGGGACCCCGAGGGTGATCAGGAAGCCCTGGAACGGGACGATGAAGTTGTCGGCGAAGAACACCACGTAGATCGCGCCGATCACCATGATCATCCCGTCCACCACGGCGGCCTGCCAGCGGGGCAGCTTGAGCCCGAGGGACAGCAGGGCCGGCCCCGAGGAGTAGATGTCGAGCGCGGCGCCGCCGACGAGGCCGAGGACGGCGACGATCGCGAACGGCACGAGGTACGACGTCGGGAGCACGGTGGTCAGGGCGCCGATCGGGTCGACCCCGATCTTGGCGTTCAGATCCTTGTTGGAGAGCACCAGCAGGATGCCGAACACGACCAGCACGACCGGCGCGACGCTGCCCCCGAGCGTGGTCCAGCCGACGACGCCCGACCCGGACGACCGCCGGGGCAGATAGCGGGAGTAGTCGGCAGCAGTGTTGACCCAGCCGACCCCGAGCGCGGTCGCGGCGAAGATCAGGGCGCCCACGAACGCTTGCGTGGACCCGGACGGCGCGGCGGTGACCGCGCTCCAATGCACCTCGTCGATGGTCGCGGCGATGTAGCCGACCGTGAGCACCGCCGTGGCGATCGTGATGACCGTCTGCAGCCGCATGATGACGTCGAAGCCCAGCACCCCCGCCCCGACCACCAGGGCGGCGGTGACGAGGAAGCCGACGATCTTAGTGAGGGTTCCGCCACCGAAACCCAGCTCCGCGAAGACGGTCGAGGTGGCCAGGGCCGAGAGCGAGACGAGCACGGTTTCCCAGCCCACCAGCAGCAGCCAGGACAGCAGGGTCGGCAGGCCGTTGCCGGTCACCCCGAACGCCGCTCGGCTGAGCACCATCGTAGGGGCCGAGCCACGCTTTCCGGCCAGGGCGATGAACCCGCAGAGCAGGAACGAGAGGACCGTGCCGACCACGGCGGCGACAGTCGCCTGCCAGAAGGAGATGCCGAACCCGACGATGAACGAGCCGTAGCTGATGCCGAGCACCGACACGTTGGCCGCGCACCACGGCCAGAACAGGGTGCGGGGCGTGCCCTTGCGCTCGTCCTCGGCGATCACGTTGACGCCGTTGAGCTCGACGCCAAGCTTGCTCGTCTGCCCGACTGTCTGGCCGCCTCGGTCCACTGACGTGGTCATGCGGTCCCTCTCTCGCGCTCCCGTGGGGTGACTGTGCTCACCGTAGGCGTCGAGAGCACCGCTGCGCGGACAGCCGGCCCGAGGCGTCGCGCCGTTCTCCGCGCGACCGTGACCACGTCGTCGGGGTCCAGGGCGTCGCCGGAGGCCTCGACGGTCGTGACCGCTGACAGCCCTAGCAGCTCAAGCCCCGCGGCCCTCGCGGCCCTCGCGGCGATCGCCTCGACCACCGTGGAATGCCGACGAGGTCGGCGCCGCCGGCATGGTCCGGGGCCGTCGGCGCTCGACGATGAGCGCCGCGGCGGCGCGGGCGAGGTCAACGCTGTCCGGCACTCGCAGCAGGGTAGTTGGCACCGACGCCCTCGCGAGGCCAGGTCGACCCCCGGGCAAGATGAGCCGGTGCGAACTCGCGTCGGTGTTGCTGCGCCCAACAAGACCTGTGCCGATGCCGCGCTCGCCATCGCCGAGCTAGGAGGGGGCGCGGTCGACGCGGCGGTGGCGGCGATGCTCGCCGCCATGGTCACCGAGCCGGGCATGGTGTCGCTGGCCGGTGGCGCGTTCGTCACCGTGTGGCCGGCCGGGGTGGACGCCCAGGCAGTGACGGTGGACGGGTACGTCGCGATGCCGGGCGTTGGCCGCGGGCCCGACGCGGCACCGCCCGCCGTGCGCGAGGTGAGCACCGGCTACGGCGGGGACCTCACGATGACCGTCGGCCACGGGTCGGTCGCCGTCCCCGGTGCGCTGGCCGCTCTCGACCTGGCCCAGCGACGCTATGGCCGAGTGCCGTGGAGCGAGACGGTGGCCCCCGCGCGGGCCAGCGTGCTGGCCGGCATCGAGGTCGGGGTGGCGTCGGCCTACTACCTGCCCTACGTGCGGGACACCGTCTTCGCGTGGGACCCCGAGACGGCGGCGGCGCTGCGCCGGCCGGACGGCGGCTGGGTGGAGCAGGGCCAGCGGATGGTCATCGCCGGCCTGGCCGACACCCTGGCCCTGCTGGCCGAGCAGGGCGCCGCCACCATGTACGTCGGGGAACTCGCCGACGCGGTGGTCGCCGACATGGTGACCCGCGGTGGCCTGGTGACCCGGGCCGACCTGGCGGGCTACCGCCCCGTCGTACGCCCGGCCCTGGCCTGCAACAGCGGCCCCTGGCAACTGCGGACCAACCCTGTGCCGGCGATCGGCGGTCCGGTGCTGGTCGCGATGCTCACCCTGCTCGGGGAGCGCCCGGCCGGCGCGTGGACGGCCGAGGACGTCGGGCACCTCGTGTCGGTGCAGCGCCGGGTGCTGGACTTCCGCCGCGACCACCTCGACACCGCGGTGGACCGAGAGGCCGCGGCACTGGCCCTGCTGGCTGACGTCGGTGCCGCCGGGGTCGGGTCACCGAGCACCGTGCACGTCTCGGTCGTGGACTCCACCGGTGCGGCGTGCGCGATCACCGCGTCCAGCGGTTACGGCTCGGGGGCAACCGTGCCGGGGACGGGGCTGTGGCTCAACAACTGCCTCGGCGAGCACGAGCTCAACCGGGGCGCCCCGCCCGCGCCCGGGCAGCGGCTGGCGTCGAACATGGCGCCGACGGTCGGCCGGTCCGCGCAGGGCGACGTGCTGGCGATCGGCACCCCGGGCGCGGACCGCATCACGACGGCGCTGACCCAGGTGCTCGCGGCCTTCGGCCATGGCCGGGCGACGCTGCAGGAGGCCATCGACCGGCCCCGGCTGCACGTGCACCATCGCCGGGACGGGCAGGTAGTGGTCGAGGCGGAAGAGGACATGCCGCTGCCTGCCCTGGACCTGCCAGTGACCCTGCACCACCGGCGGTCGATGTACTTCGGAGGCGTGTCGGCCGCCCTCGTGACGGCGTCCGGTCAGGTCAGCGCGGCGGGGGACCCGCGCCGGGCCGGCGCCGTGTCGGTCAGCGCGCCCTGAGGGCGATCACCTGGCCCCGGTCTGGCCCGCCGCCACACCCGGCAGCAGCGACCCTTCGATGGAGGTGCGCGGGGTAGGCAGCCGAAGGGCGAGCAGCGTCACGTCATCGGAGTGCTCTTGTGCGGGCCGCTGCGCGAGCACCGCGTCGGCGAAGGCCTCGAGGTCGCCGCCGTGCTGCATCGCCAGATCGCGCATCCCATCGACCAGTGCCGGCAGCCCCTCGTCGAGGCCGGACCTGGAGTCCTCCACCAGCCCGTCGCTGAACAACAGCACGATGGAGCCCGCGGCCAGCGTCACCGCCGTCTCGACCCGCCTCGCGACGGGAACACCGATCGGTGGGGACCCGGCCTCCTCGACCAGCCGCGCGGGTGCCTGCATGGGGTCCGTCGGGTCGCCCGACAACGGGGACCAGACCAGCGCCGGCAGGTGCCCGGCCCGCCCGATGCGGGCGTGTCCGGTCACCGGGTCGACCAGCACGTAGATGACCGTGACGATCTCGTCGTCATCGAGGTCGGCGGCGAGGCGGTCCAGTCCGGACAGGACGGCCACAGGGGCCGGGTCCATGGCGGCGAATGCCCGCAGGCCGTTGCGGAACTGACCCATGATAGAGGCGGCATGGACGCCCTTGCCCATCACGTCCCCGACCACGAGGGCGACACGTCCGTCGGCGATCTCCAGCACGTCGTACCAGTCTCCGCCGACCTGCAGGCCGTCGCCGCCCGGCTGATAGCGGGCCGCCACGACCAGGTCGCCGCGCCGGGGCAAGCGCCGCGGCAGCAGTCCGCGTTGCAGGACCTCGGCGGTGCCGCGGTGCCGCTCGTAGAGCAGCGCTCGCTGCAGGGCCTGTGCCGCCTGCGCGGCCAGGCCGCCGAGCACTTCGCGGTCTAGCCCGGACCAGGCGTGATGCACTGGTCCCGACACGGTCATGAGTCCGACGTCCTGGTTGGCGAGGCGCAGCGGGAAGGCCGCCATCGCGGCCGTGTCGTGATGTGAGGGGATCTCGGTCAGCGCCGGGAAGTCCCGGGCCAGGTCCTGGGCCGAGAGCAACAACGGCTGGCCGGTGCGCAGGACGTGCGGACCCGGCAGGGCGGAGTCCCGGGGCAGCCGTTGGATCAGCCGCAGCGAGGCGGCGTCGAAGCCTGTGGCCGAGAGCAGGACGAGCTCGTCGTCGCCCTCGGCGAGGATGTAGACCGCTGCCCGGGTCAGCGATGTCGCCTCGCGGCAGGACCCGACGACCACGTCGGCCACGTCGGTCGGGCTGACCGCCATCGACAGGCGGGTGGCGCTGCGCAGCAGGTGCTGCTTGGACATCCACGAGCGGCCCAGCTCGACCTCGGCCCGGTCCAGCTCGGCGTCGGTGAAGGACTCCAACCGCCGCAGTTCGCGAAGCACGCTGACCAGCGCTGCGACCGCCAACAGCGCGTAGGTCGCCACCCGCATCGACAGGCTGGCCCACCACACTGGGTCGTAGCGGCGGCCCGCGACAGCGTTGAGCGCGAGGTCGTAGAACGACAGCGACAGCGACAGGCCCACCCAGCCGCGCAGCGGCGACACCGACCGCCCCACGCGCAGCGCCCACACGGCCGCGGCCACGGCGCACACCAGCGTCAGAGCCCACTCGGCGCCGATCAGCGTGGGGGTGAAGGTCTGGTCGCCCCGCAGCAGGCGCGGCAAGGGGACCAGGTCGGCGGCCACGGCAAGCACGAGGATCAGCCCCACCCCGGTCGCCTGGCCGCGATAGCGGGCCGGCACATTGGCGGCGCCGGCCAGAGCGCCCGCCGCCAGCGCGGTGTGAAAGACCAGGTAGAGCGCGGCGCTCGCGTCCCCGCTCGTGTGCAACGGCCCGCCACTCGTG
>JBBRHF010000027.1:0-30048 GCA_038223055.1 Actinomycetes bacterium
CGGTGACGGCCGCGCCGCTGCGGTGACGGTCGCGCCGCTGCGGTGACGGCCGCGCCGCTGCCCTGCCGGCCGGCACGTCTCCCGGATCAGGACAGGCCGACGATGTTTCCGTCGGCGTCGATGTCGATGCGTTCCGCGGCCGGATGCCTGGGCAGTCCGGGCATGGTGCGCATCTCGCCGCAGATGGCGTAGACGTAGCCAGCGCCGACGGCGGCCCGGACCTCGCGGACCGGCATCCGCCAGCCGGTCGGGGCGCCGAGCAGGGTCGGGTCTGAGGACAACGACAGGTGCGTCTTGGCGATGACGACCGGGAACTCGCCGTAGCCGAGCACTTCGAACCGGCGCAGCTGCTTCGCCGCCGACGGCGCCACGTCGATGCCGTCCGCGCCGTAGATCTCGCGCGCCACCGTCTCGATCTTGTCCAGCAGCGGAGCGTCCAGCTCGTAGAGATAGCGGAACGAGGTTGGTTCCTGCGCCGCCTCGACCACCATGGCCGCCAGGTCCAGCGCGCCCTTCCCGCCGTGGGCGACGTGCCGGGTCACGGCCACCCGTACGCCGGCCGCGGCGGCGATCTCCCGGATGACCTCGTGCTCCGACTCGTGGTCGGCGGGGAACGCGTTGATGGCCACCACCGGGGAGACCCCGAAGCGGCGGACGATCTCGATGTGGCGGGCCAGGTTGGGGCCACCGAGCCGGACATCCTCGGGGTTCTCCTCGAGCATCTCCGGGGGGAGCGGTTTCCCGGCGACGACCTTGTAGCGACCGGAGTGCGTCTTCAGAGCGCGCACGGTGACGACGAGCACGGCCGCGTCGGGGCGAAGCCCGGACGCCCTGCACTTCACGTCGAAGAACCGTTCGGCGCCCATGTCGGCCCCGAAACCCGCCTCGGTGAGCAAGAAGTCCGCCGCGCGGATGCCGAGCAGGTCGGCGACGACCGAGGAGTTGCCGGTGGCGATGTTGCCGAAGGGTCCGGCGTGGATCAGGGCCGGCGTGTTCTCCAACGTCTGCAACAGATTGGGCTTCACCGCGTCGCGCAGCATGACGGTCATGGCCCCCGCCGCCTTGAGGTCCTCCGCGGTCACCGGCTCTCCGGTGAAGGTAAAGCCGACCACGATCCGGCCAAGCCGTTTGCGCAGGTCGTGCAGCGAGGTCGACAGGGACAGGATCACCATCACCTCGCTCGCAGCGGTGATGTCGAACCCCGCCTGCCGAGGCACCCCGTCCATCCGCTCGCCCAGGCCCACGACGATGTTGCGCAGGGCGCGGTCGTTGACGTCCAGCACTCGCCGCCAGGCGATCGACCGCGGGTCGATGCCAAGCTCGTTGCCTTGGTGCAGATGGTTGTCGACCAACGCGGTGAGCAGGTTGTGGGCGGAGGTGACCGCATGGAAGTCGCCGGTGAGGTGCAGGTTCACGGCCTCCATCGGCACGACCTGGCTGTAGCCGGCTCCCGCGGCGCCCCCCTTGATGCCGAACGTCGGGCCTAGGGAGGGCTGGCGCAACGACAGCATCGTCGGGTGCCCGAGCAACGACAAGCCCTGCGCGAGACCGATCGCCGTGGTGGTCTTCCCTTCACCCAGGGGTGTGGGGGTGACCGCGGTGATGACGACGTACTTGCCCGGGCGCCGGTCCGACACGGCTTCCTGCGCCCCGGGGGATACCTTGGCGATGTATCTGCCAAAGGGCTCCAGGAACTCCGCCGCGATGCCGGTCGAGGCCGCGACCTCCTCGATGGGCAGCAGGTCGGCCGCACGGCCGATCTCGAGGTCGTTCGGCGTAGCAACCGCGTCCGTCATGGGCCCAGCATGACAGCCAGCCGAGGGCCAGTGTGCGCTCCGGCCGGACGTGGCGGGCGTGGTCTGGCCTTTGCGGTCGCTAACGGCGATCATGGAGATCCGAGCGGACCGACGAGTGGAGGAGGCAGGCGTGGCCGAGTTCAAGAAGGGTGCCCGCATCACGGGGGGCGAGCGCAGCAAGCTCGCGACCGATCTCACCCGCAAATACACCGGAGGCGCGAGCATCCGCACGCTCGCCGCCGAGACAGGACGTTCCTACGGGTTCGTGCACCGGGTGCTCAGCGAGTCCGGAGTCGAGCTGCGGGGCCGCGGCGGGGCCACTCGGGGAAAGAAGTCCTGACCTCCGCCCTCCGCCTGGACTACGACGGTGGCCGGGCCACCATCACGCTGGCCCGGCCGGAGAATCGCAATGCCCAGACGCCCGCGCTGTGGCATGAGCTGCGCGAGATCGGCGCAGAACTGCTGAGCGGGCACGTTCGCGTGGTCGTGCTGCGCGCCGAGGGCCCCTCGTTCTCCGCCGGGCTGGACCGGGCCATGCTCGAGCAGGGGGCCCTGCTGAACCTGGCCGGACTCGACCCGGCGCAGCTCGATGCCACGATCGCCTCCTTCCAGGCCGCTTTCAGCTGGTGGCGCGACGAGCGCATCGTCTCGATCGCGGCGGTCGGCGGTCATGCGGTAGGGGCGGGTTTCCAGCTGGCGCTGGCCTGTGACCTGCGGGTGCTGGGCCACGACGCGGGCCTGGCCATGCGCGAGCCCAGCCTCGGCCTGGTGCCCGACCTCGGGGGCACCAAGCCGCTGGTCGACATCGTGGGCTACCCCCGGGCCCTGGAGATCTGCGCAACTGGGCGCTGGATCCTGCCCGAGGAGGCGCTCTCGCTCGGGCTGGCCGAGCTCGTCGTGCCCCGAGATGAGCTCGACGCCGCCACCGACGACCTGTGCGCAGCCCTGCTCGCAGCGCCCGCGGCCGCCGTCCGGGAGACCAAGGCGCTGCTGCGGGAGGCGGGTTCACGCGGCTACGTCGAGCAGCTGGCCGCGGAGCGGGCAGCGCAGGGTCGGCGGTTGCGGGACCTCGCCGGCTGACCGTCTCAGAACGTCGTTGACCGCTGCGAACCACAAGGCACGGCCTCCGCCAGGTCCGCCGACCGAAATTGCATGATCGTGGCGGGAAGTGGTCTGCATCCTCAGACGTTCACCCATCGGCAGGTTCGGCCGCCCGGGCCCCATGCCACCCCGACAGCATTCAAAGGAGACGCCCTCGTGTCGATGACGCACGGACCGTGGACGACCCTGCGCTCCCTGAGCCGCGACGACAGCGTCACCAAGCGCAAACTCGCCCCCGGGACGGTCAAGCGCATCGTGCGCTTCGCCGCGCCGTACCGGCGTGACCTGTGGATGTTCCTCGCCCTGATCGTGTTCGACGCCGTGCTCGGCGCGGCCAACCCGCTGATCTTCAAAGCCATCATCGACCGGGGCATCGGCACCAACCCCCCGGAGACGGGTCGTCCGGGCCTCGTCGTGGCCCTCGCTGGCCTGGTGGCCCTGATCGCGCTGATCGCCGCGGTCGTGTCCCTCGCCCAGCGGTGGTTCTCCGCGCGTATCGGCGAGGGGCTGATCTACGACATGCGCGCCCGGGTCTACGGCCACATCCAGCGGATGCCGATCGCCTTCTTCACCCGGACCCAGACAGGCGCCCTGATCAGCCGGCTCAACAACGACGTGATCGGCGCCCAGCAGGCGTTCACCGGCACCCTGTCCAACGTGGTTAGCAACATCATCAGCGTGGTCATCGTGCTCGCCGCGATGTTCTACCTGTCCTGGCAGATCACCCTCGTGGCTTTGATCCTGCTCCCGGTGTTCGTCGTGCCGGCCCGCCTCGTCGGGCGACGACTGCAGGACATCACTCGCGAGAGCTACGGGCTCAACGCGGAGATGAACACCACCATGACCGAGCGCTTCAACGTCGCCGGTGCCTTGCTGGTCAAGCTGTTCGGGCGCCCCGCCGAGGAGGACAAGGCGTTCCGGGACCGGGCCGGGCGGGTCCGCGACATCGGCATCCAGTCCGCGATGCTCAGCCGGATCTTCTTCGTCTCGCTGATCCTGGTCGCCTCGCTGGCCACAGCCATCGTCTACGGCTGGGGCGGCCGGCAGGCCGCGCAGGGGTTGCTGGGGGTGGGCACCGTCGTTGCGCTGACCGCCTACCTCAACCGGCTCTACGGCCCGCTGACGGCGCTGTCCAACGTGCAGGTCGACGTGATGACCGCCCTGGTCTCCTTCGAGCGCGTCTTCGAGGTGCTGGACCTGCCGCCGTCGATCGATGACAAGCACGGCGCGACCGAGCTGGCGCGTGACCTGAACGGCTCGCCCACTATTGAGTTCCGCGACGTGCAGTTCCGCTACCCCACCGCGTCGGAGGTGTCGCTGGCCTCGCTGGAGTCGGTGGCCGTGCTGGACAACCGGGTCGAGGCCCAGGTGCTCAAGGGCGTGAGCTTCCGGGCCGAGCCGGGCCAGCTGGTCGCGCTGGTCGGCCCCTCCGGCGCCGGCAAGACGACGATCTCCCAGCTTGTGACCCGCATGTACGACGTGCAGGAGGGCGCCGTACTCGTCGGGGGCCTGGACGTGCGCGACGCGACGATGCAGTCGCTGCGCTCGGCCGTCGGGGTTGTCACCCAGGACTCGCACATGTTCCACGACTCGATCCGGGCCAACCTGCTCTACGCCCGGCCGGAGGCCAACGACGCCCAACTGTGGGCCGCGCTGGAAGCGGCGCAGATCGGTGACCTGGCCCGCGCGCTGCCCGACGGTCTGGACACCGTGGTCGGCGAGCGCGGCTACCGCCTGTCCGGCGGCGAGAAGCAGCGCCTGGCCATCGCCCGCCTGCTGCTCAAAGCGCCCAGCATCGTCGTGCTAGACGAGGCGACCGCGCACCTGGACTCCGAGTCCGAGGTCGCCGTGCAGCGCGCCCTCAAGACCGCACTGACCGGGCGCACGTCCCTGGTCATCGCGCACCGGCTCTCGACCATCCGCGATGCCGACCAGATCCTCGTTGTGGCCGACGGGCAGATCGCCGAACGCGGTCGTCACGCCGAGCTGCTGGCCGCCGACGGCCTCTACGCCGAGCTCTACCGCACCCAGTTCGAGCGCCAGGAAGGCACACCTGCGGCGGGGGACCTCGCCGCCGCATTCGTCGGCGAGGTCACCGGGCCGGTCTAGTTTGGTTTGGGACCCTTCTTGCCGGCGGTCAGATGGCGATTTAGGGCACGCGCTCTACGGACGAGCGGCTTGCGCACTCCCCACTCCCACCCCCACCCCCCCCCCCACCCCCGCCCCCGCCCCCACCGCAACGTCCGAACATGCGTGCGCCATGGCCCCCGCTTGTTCGGACGTTACGGGACAGTGGGTCGCTTCGCCGGCTGAAGAGTCGGGCCACTCGACCTACCTGCAAGAGGTGACCGGGGCGTCCATGGCTGGTGACGATGACGCTGGCGCATCCCGGCACCTCGCCGAGCAGCGCCGAGCAGTGCCCAGCGTCATCGCTTCCGGTGCTCGATGCACACCGTCGCCATGACGGATGTCACGTCCACGCGCCCGGGCGCGATCGCTCACGCGGGCGGCGTCGAGGGACCGATGAGCAGGTATGCCTGCAGCACCAGGATGAGCAGGACCGCCACCCACTTGCCGGCCGGCAGCGTGACGTCGTACCGAACGTGGTCGAGCACGAGCAGGCCCACCTGCAGCAGCACGACCCAGCCCATCGTGACCAGCGCGAGCTCGGCGTAGCGCAGGCTTGAGGCGTAGACATAGAACAGCAGCAGGAAGCTGGCGAGGCCGACGGCCAGCCACCGAGGCGAGCCGCCCCCGGACCACTCCTTGGCGGCCACCGCGCCGAGGAAGTCGAGCGCGGCAAGGAGCAGCATCGCGGTGCCCGCGACCGCTGCGAACGGCCACGAAGGGGGCGCCTTCACCAGCGGCACCGAGGCAAGCAGGTTCGTCAAGGACATCAGCGCCTCTCCCTGTCTCGGACCATCGTGGCCCGGTGTGAGGAGGAGGACCTCCGTGCTGGTCCTGATACTCGCAACTCTGGACGTGTCGGGTTACAGCCCCCGGAGCAGGCCGCCGTCCACGGGGATCATCGCGCCGGTGAGGTAGGACGCGGCGGGGGAGAGCACGAACGCGGCGATCCGGCCGAACTCCGCCGGCTCGCCGTAGCGCCGGAGCGGGATGGTCGCTTCGTGGTCGCGGCGGACCGTCGCCGGCTTCGCCGAGGCTTGGTCGAGCTCGCGGATGCGGTCGGTGTCGATGCGCCCCGGCAGCAGGCCGTTGACCCGGATGTTGCGCTGGCCGAGCTCGTCGGCCAGTGTCTTGGCGAGCATCGCCAGACCCGGGCGCAGCCCGTTGGAGATCGCCAGACCGGCGATGGGGGCCTTGACCGACGAGGACAGCACCAACGCGATCGAGCCGCCGTCCTCGGAGATCGTGGAGGCGACGGCTCGCACGACCCGCATCGCGCCGAGGAAGACCGACTCGAACGCCGCCCGCCAGACGTCGTCGGTGATGGCCGTGGCCGCACCGGCGGGTGGCCCCCCGACGCTGATCAGGGCGCCGTCGAGGCGATCCCAGCGGGCCATCGCAGCAGCGACCAGCCGGCTGTCGATTCCCGCCTCGGCCAGGTCGCCGACCACTGCCATCGCGTGGTCGGCACCGCCGAGATCCTCGGCCGCTTTGGTGAGCCGCTCCTCGTCGCGCGAGCAGAGCACGACGCGCGCGCCCTCGCTGACGAGGGCCTGCGCGGCCGCCAGTCCGAGGCCTCTGCTCGCGCCCGTCACGACGTAGGCGCGGTCCGTCAATCCCAGGTCCATGGGGCCATCTTGCCCCTGGGCGCGGCTAGGCTGGACAGCGTGTCTGATCCGGTCTGCGCTGCGTCGTCGCCGACCGAGGTCATCGGCTGGCTGCGGGCGGCGCAGGCAGTCGCGGTCCTGACCGGCGCGGGCATCTCCACCGAGTCGGGGATCCCCGATTTCCGCGGCCCGCAGGGTGTCTGGACCCAGAACCCGCAAGCGCAGCGGATGTTCACCTTGCAGAGTTACGTCGAGGACGCCGACCTGCGCCGCCAGGCGTGGCGCAACCGGCGGGACCACGCCGCCTGGGAGGCCCGACCCAACGCCGGCCACGCCGCCCTGGTCGCCCTGGAGCGGTCCGGGCGCCTCGCCGGCATCGTGACGCAAAACATCGACGGCCTGCACCAGTTGGCCGGCAGCGATCCCGGCAAGGTGATCGAGATCCACGGCAGCCTCTACGACGTGGAGTGCCTCGACTGCGGCCGGCGCACGACGATGCGGGAGAACCTCGACCGGGTCGAGCGGGGGGACCCGGACCCGGCCTGCACCGACTGCGGCGGCATCCAGAAGGCCGCCACCATCTCCTTCGGCCAGTCACTGAAGCCCGACGTGCTGGCGGCGGCGCGACGCGTCGCTGCCGACTGCGACCTGTTCCTGGCCGTCGGGACGACCCTGCAGGTGCAGCCGGCCGCGGGGCTGGCCGAGCTCGCCGTACGCCGTGGCGCCCGGCTCGTCATCGTCAACCGCGGCCCGACGCCTTACGACCCGCTCGCAGCGGCGCTGTTGCGGGAGCCGATCGGGCAGGTTCTCCCACGCCTGGTCGAGCCACTCGCGGCGTGACGCCGCTGCGACCGCTGCGACGGCCGCCCCGGCTGGTGCCCGGTGACCGCGTGGCCGTCGTGGCGCCGAGCAGCCCGGTCGACCCCGACCGGCTTCATCGCGGCTGCGCGGTCCTGGCCGGGTGGGGGCTTGACGTCGTGGTGGGTCGCCACGTCCTGGACCGCGATCCGGACGAGCCTTACCTGGCTGGAGCCGACGCCCACCGCGCAGGTGACCTGCAGTGGGCGATGTCCGACCCGTCAGTGGCGGCCGTGATCTGCGCTCGCGGCGGGTCGGGCGCGGCCCGGCTGGTCGGGCAGTTGGACTGGGCGGGCCTCTCGGCCGCCCCGCCACGGGTGTTCGTCGGCTTCAGCGACGTCACCGTCCTGCACGAGGCATTCGCGTCGCGGCTCGGGCTGGTGACGCTGTATGGGCCGATGGCGGCCGCCGCGACCTTCGCCGGGGAACGGCCTGACGACCCCACCCGGGAGCACCTGCGTCGGACCCTGTTCGAGCCGGAGACCGTGCAGGTTCTGCGCGCGGAGGGGGCGGCCGGGGCGGCGCAGGGGGTGGCGCAGGGGGTGGCGACCGGGGTCACCGTCGGCGGCACGCTGTCGGTGCTGTGCCAGGGCGTGGGCACCCCGGAGGGCCGTCCCGCTCGTGGCGGCATCGCGGTGCTCGAGGACGTGGCGGAGGCGCCGTACCGGCTGGACGGGATGCTCTCCCACCTGCTGCGCTCGGGCTGGTTCGACGGGGTGCGAGCCGTGGCGCTGGGCAGCTGGGAGGGGTGCGCCACCGATGCTGGCGAAGCGGTGGCGCGACGGCTGGCGATCCTCGACGTACCCGTGCTGGTGGGTCTGGGGTTCGGCCATGGCGCCCCGCAGGTCACCATCCCGCTCGGGGTCGAGGCCACGCTCGACACCGATGCCGGAACCGTGACCCTGCACCGGGCTGCCCTTGCCTGAGCCGGCTACTGCACGACCGTCCGGGGAAGTCGGGCGCTGGCGGCGGGCCAGGCCCGCCGTGGAAATTACTGCGAGGCCGAGCCGGCTCCGGCAGCCGCCGAGAACCGGGCCAGGTTCATCGCCGTGTTCACCAGGGCGAGGTGGCTGTAGGCCTGCGGGACATTGCCGAGCTGGCGCCGCAGCCGGGGGTCGTACTCCTCGGCGAGCAGTCCCACGTCGTTGCGCAGGTCCAGCAGCCGCTCGAACAGGTCGCGGCCGGCGTCGACCTGCCCGTCCAGGATCAGCGCGTCGGCCAGCCAGAAGGTGCAGGCCAGGAAGCTGCCTTCGTCGCCGGGCAGCCCGTCGACGCCCCCGTCGGTGTCATAGCGACGCAGGAAGCCGTCGTCGTCGAGCTCCCGGCGAACCGCCCGCAACGTCCCGCGCACCCGCTCGTCCTCGGCCGGCAGGAAACCCACCTGAGGGATGAGCAGCAGGGCCGCGTCCAGCTGGCGCGACCCGTAGAACTGGGTGAAGGTCTTGCGATCGCTGTCGTAACCCCGGGTGCAGACGTCGCGGTGGATCGCGTCGCGCAGCGCGCGGTAGCGGGTGACCGGACCGTCGAGCCGGCTGTTCTCTAGGGTGCGCACCGCCCGGTCTGCGGCGACCCAGGCGAGCACCTTCGAGTGCACGAACTGGCGGCGCGGGCCGCGCACCTCCCACAGCCCCTCGTCGGGCTCCTGCCAGGCCGACTCGAGCCAGGTCATCAGCCCGCGCTGCATCCGCCACGCGTCCTGGCTGGGGTTGATGCCGTAGCAGCGAGCCAGCCACAGCGCGTCCATGACCTCGCCGTAGACGTCGAGCTGGCGCTGCCCGACCGCACTGTTGCCGACCCGCACCGGGCGCGAGGACTCATAGCCGCCCAGCCAGTCCAGCTCCATCTCCGGCACCCACCGCTCTCCGGCCACTCCATAGAGGATCTGCAAGTCTGCCGGCGAGCCGGCGATCGCCCGCAGCAGCCACTCGCGCCAGGCGCACGCCTCGTCGACGTACCCGGTCTTCACCAGAGCTTGCAGCGTGAACGACGCGTCGCGCAGCCAGCAGTAGCGGTAGTCCCAGTTGCGGACCCCGCCCGGGTGCTCCGGAAGGGAGGTCGTCACCGCGGCCACGATGCCGCCGGTAGGCGCGTAGGTCATTCCCTTGAGGATCACCAGAGAGCGCACCACGGCGTCGCGGTAGGGCCCCTCGTAGGTGCACCGGCCCGCCCACCGCCGCCACAGCTCCAGGGTCTCCTGCAGCGCCTGGTGCGGGTCGACCCGGTCCGGTCGCGGCTGGTGCGACGGGTGCCAGGTGAGCACGAAACTGACCTGCTGGCCCGCCTCGACGGTGAACTCGGCGTAGGACGCGAAGTTGCGCCCCCGGTGGGGCACGTCCGCGTCCAGCCAGACCGAGTCGGGTCCGGCGATGGCCGCGAGCCGGCCGTCCAGGTGACGAACCCATGGCACGATCTGCCCGTAGCCGAACCGCAGCCGCAACTCGCTGTGCATGTCGACCGAGCCCGAGAGTCCCTCGACGATGCGGACGACGTCGGGGGCCTCGTCCCGGTCCGGCATGAAGTCGGTGACGCGCACCGACCCGCTCCCGGTGTCCCACTCGGACTCCAGCACCAGTGAGTCACCGACGTAGCGTCGCCGGGAGCACGAGGCCTTCTCGGCGGGGCCGACCCGCCAGCTGCCGTTGCCCTTGTCGCCCAGCAGCGCGGCGAACACGGCGCCGGAGTCGAACCTGGGCAGGCACAGCCAGTCGATCGAGCCGTCCCGGCACACGAGGGCACCGGACTGCCGGTCGCTGACCAGCGCGTAGTCCTCGATCCGGCCGGCCATCGGTCTCCTTTGCCTGGGCTGGGATAGGTCAATATCGCGCAGCGGTCGTGCGCGCCGGGGGCGTAGCGCTCTGCTCTGGGCTCTGCGCCTCCCGCTGGGCCAGTACCCCGACCCCGACGAGGGCTCCGCCGGCGAAGAGGAACCACTGGACGGCGTAGGCCAGGTGCGGCCCCTCGCTCGGTTCCGGCGGTGGCACGCGGGCCGGCGTACGTCGTGGTGCGGGTGTCTCGCGCACCGCCTCGACGTAGCCGGCGTAGACGGGATAGGGCACTGTTCGCTCGATCGCGCGCACGTCGATGCGGCGCACCTGGCCGGTGGGCGCGGGCGGGCCGCCGTCGGACTTCTCGCTGCGGCGGACCCGGCCCAGGACGGTCACGTCGCGGTCCGGGAGGGCGGGCAGGTCGGGTCGCGCCGCCGTCGTGGCGCCCCGCGGCACCCAGCCGCGGTCCACCAGCACGGCGGTGCCGCCGCGGGTGACGAGGGGGACCAGCACGTGGAATCCGACCGAGCCCTGGAACGGCCGGTTGCGCACGAGAACCAGGTGCGCGGCGTCGTAGCGGCCGGTCGCCCGCACGCGGCGCCACTGCAGGCCGGCGGGCACGTCACGGCTCTGCCCGAGCAGCCGGCCGACGGGTTGAGGCGAGGTCCGCAGCGTCGTCCGGATGATGTCGTTGCGCGCATGACGCTGGGCCAACCGGTCGAGCTGCCAGAGGCCGAGCGCGACGCAGACGGCCGCGGCGGCGAGTGCGCCGGCGATAAGGCGCAGCCATCGCGCGCTCAGCAGGAACCGGTACACCGTGGAACCGTAACCCCGGATCGGTCCCGGCCACGTAGTGTGGCCGGGTGCTGCTCGACACCTACGGCCGCGTGGCCTCCGACCTGCGGGTCTCCCTGACCGACCGCTGCAATCTGCGCTGCTCCTATTGCATGCCGGCCGAGGGGCTCAACTGGTTGCCCGGCCCCGAGGTGCTCACCGACGACGAGGTGGTCCGGGTCGTCCGGGTGGCTGTCAGACTGGGCGTGCGCGAGGTGCGGTTCACGGGTGGGGAGCCGCTGCTGCGCCGGGGGCTGGTCGACATCGTGCGCCGCGTGGCCGAGCTCGAACCGCGACCCCAGATCTCGCTCACCACCAACGGCATCGGCCTGGCCCGCTGCGCGCAGGACCTCAAGGCCGCCGGGCTGGACCGGGTCAACGTGTCGCTGGACACCGCCGACCCCGAGCGGTTCGTCGCCGTCACCCGGCGCGACCGATTCGCCGACGTGGTCGCCGGTCTCGCCGCAGCCGCCGCTGCCGGCCTGACTCCGGTGAAGGTCAACGCGGTGCAGCTTCGCGGGGTCAACGATCGCGACGCGGTGCCGCTGCTGCGGTGGTGCCTCGAGCGGGGCTACTCGCTTCGGTTCATCGAGCAGATGCCGCTGGACGCCCAGCACGAGTGGAGCCGCGCGGAGATGGTGACGGCCGACGAGATCCTCGGCGAGCTCAGTGCGGCCTTCACGTTGACCCCACAGACCTCCGCCGAGCGGGGTAGCGCGCCGGCGGAGACCTGGCTGGTCGACGGCGGTCCTGCGACGGTGGGGGTCATCGGGTCGGTCACGCGACCGTTCTGCGGCGCCTGCGACCGGGTCAGGCTGACCGCGGACGGGCAGATCCGCAACTGCCTGTTCGCCCGCGAGGAGTCCGACCTGCGGGCCGCGATGCGGGCCGGTGCGACCGACGCCGAACTGGCCGAGCGTTTCCGTTCTGCGCTGATGGCGAAGAAGGCCGGTCACGGCATCGACGATCCCGGGTTCCTGCAGCCCGCACGGCCGATGTCCGCCATCGGCGGCTGACCGCGGACGCTAGTCCCGCTCGACATCCGTCGGTCTCAAGGACGGTCCGGTCCACTGGCCGACCGCCTCGGTCTCCCGAAGGAAGCCGCGGGTGCGCAGGAAGGTCTCGAGGTGGGTGCGGTGGTCGTCGCAGGCTGTCCAGGTCTTGCGGCGCTCGGGCTGGTGCAGCTTGGGGTTGTTCCACGCCAGCACCCAGATCGCGTCGGCGCGGCATCCCTTGGCCGAACAGATGGGCGATGCGCCGCCGGAACCCTCGTCGACTCCGCTCACAGCGCCGAGTCTGTCAGCGCGTCCTCAGGAGTCGGGCTCTGGTCTGGGGTTGGGCTATTCGGCTCTGGAGTGGGCGATGCCGGGCAGCCACGGGGGGAGCCGCCCGGCATCGCGTCAAACACGCTCCGGCAGGTGGTGATCGGAACGTTCGATAGCAGTATTGCACGAATCGATGTCACTTTGACTGCGCAACTGCCGGATCCGTCAACACTGTCCGATGGACCCGTGCGAGTCGTGATCAGGACTGCTCGATCGTGGCAGCGAGGGGCGAGCCCGGTCGGGCGGGAGGGACAGGTCAGGCAGCGTGCCCGCCCGTTCCCGGCCGCCATTGGCGAACACGACCGACACGTAGGGCAGCACCAGCGCGCCGGCGACGAGGACCCACCGCAGCCAGCCGTGGGTCACGACGGCGAGGACGAAGCACGCCGTACGCACGCCCATCGAGATGAGGTAGCGCCTGGCCCGGCCGTCGACGTCATCGGCGACCCCGCGGCGAGCCTGGGTGATCTGGTAGACGGGCTCGGGCGAGCGCCGGCTGGAGCGGCGTCGGCCGCGGAGGCGGGGCATCGCCCCACACTATGCCGCGCCCCCCTGGCCCGTGTCTCCCCACCACGTCACGAGGAGGCGGCCAGCCCGACCGTCCCTGGCGGGATATCCGGGGTCCCCGCGACGGCGGAAAGCGCTCCGTCGTGTCGGTCGACCCGGTAGCCGTGGACGCTGTGTCCGGCCGAGTCCAGGACGTAGAGGAACCTGCTTCGCTCGGCGAGAGCGGCGTCGGTGGGTGCCCCGATGTCGGTGGCTGCGGTGGGGTCGTCGAGGGTGAGTGCACCGTTGCGTGCCACGGAGTACAGGGACACGGTTCCGCTGCCGGTGTTGGTCGCGTAGGCGAACCGGGAGTCGTGGGTGGCCACGACCCAGCAGGCCGCGGTCTGGGTGGTGGCGACGGCCGGGCCGACCGCACTGAGGGCGCCGTCTTCCAGCGTGTAGGAGGTGGTGCTGCTGGCGCCGGGGGCGCCGCCCTCGGCGTTGCTGACCAGCACATGACCGCGGCGGTCGACGGCGAAGCCGAAGGGAGTTGCGCCGACGGATGGCGTGACCGCCGGCGGGCCGGCTTGCCCGTTGTCCCGGACCGGGAAGGTGTCGATGGCGTTGCTGGCTTTGAGGGTGACGATCAGGTGCTCGCCGTCGCGGGCGAACCCTACCTGCGCGGGACCGGCCGCGCCGGGGGACAGGTCTCGGGTGCCGTGCGGGACCGCTTGCAGGCCTCTCTCGTCGAGTCGGAAGCCGGTGATGTTCGGCGAGCCGCCAGCGTTGAGCACGTACACCAGGCGGTGGCGAACGTCGACACTGATCGGCAGGTCGCCGCCGGAGGGCTCGCGGTCCAGCAGTCGGAGTGTGCCGCCGCCCACGGCAAAGACGCTCAGCTCGTCGGAGCCGGCATCTACCGCGAGCAGGAACTGCCCGTCTGGAGTGAGGGTGAGCGCGCCCTGCGAGCCGAGACCGGCGCCTGTGCCGCGTCCGCCGGTCGGGTAGCTGCGGGGGCCCGACAGCGACCCATCGCGGGCCCGGTCGAACGCCAGCACAGCGTTCCCGGACGCCTCGTTGGACAGCGTGTACACCGTCGCGCCCGATGCGTCGTGTGCCGAGGCGGTGGTCGCCAGTGCGGGGGTCGTCGCGATCGAAAGGACCGCCGCGATGGCGGCGCCCCACGTCGTACGTCGTGTCCTGGTCGTGCGTCTTGTCGTGGACTTTCGTGCGTTCATCCTCGTGTACTCCTTGGGTTGGGTCAGCAAGCTGGTCGGCTGTGCGAGGCCGGAAGTGCTGAAGGTCCGGCCGCGCTCAAGAGTCGCCGCCGGCGCGACGGTCCACCAGGGGAAGCGTCGTTACCGAATCCTTACGTCCGCCATCGGCACACCGAGGGGCCGGCGGGCGCCGTACCGTGAACGGGTGAGCGATTGCGGCGGTCGGGTCCTGGTCGTGGATGACGATCCGACGATCCTCGACGTCGTCACCCGCTATTTGGAACGAGCCGGTTTCGAGGTCGCCACAGCGGCTGACGGCACGGCGGGGCTCGCCGCCGCCGTGGGGGGGACGCCTGACCTGGTCGTGCTGGATGTGATGCTGCCGGGCATCGACGGGTTGGAGGTGTGCCGGCGGCTGCGGGAGATCTCCCGAGTCCCTGTCGTCATGCTCACCGCACTGGGCGAGCAGTGTGATCGCATCCTCGGGCTCGAGGTCGGCGCGGACGATTACCTCTGCAAGCCGTTCAGCCCGCGAGAACTCGTGCTGCGGGTGCAGTCGGTGCTCCGGCGGGCGCGGGCGCCCCTGGCGTCACCCCGGGAAGCGATTCTCCGCGACGGCGAACTGGTGGTCGATGTCATGGCGCACGAAGCCCGAGTCGGGGGACGCCTGCTGCAGCTCACGCGCCGGGAGTACGACCTGCTGACGTTCCTGATGCGCCATCCAGGGCGGGTGTTCGACCGCGAGGAGCTGATGCGCGAGGTGTGGTCCTGGTCCTTCGGTGACCGCTCGACAGTGACCGTGCACGTGCGAAGGTTGCGCGAGAAGCTCGGCGACGACCAGGCCGAACCGCGGCGCATCGTCACCGTCTGGGGCAGCGGCTACCGCTACGACCTCGCGGGTGCGCTGTGATCGGCTGGTACGACGTGCTGGTGGTCGCTGCCGCCGCGGCCTCCGCGGGGGCGGCCGGTGGCGCGCTTGGCCGACTCGCGCTCCGGGCGCTGCGGCACCGCTCGATCCAGTTGGCCTTGACGATCGTCGTGCTGACCGCGGTCGCCGTGGTCGCCGCGGCGATCATCGCGGTCGGGGCCCTGATGCTGGTCTCCGGGCACGCGCTGGCGGTGCTCATGGCGGGAGTCACGGCCTCGGCGCTGGCTGGCCTGGCCGTGGCCGCGGCGCTGGGACGATCGGTCGTGCGCAGCAGCACGGACCTGCAAGAAGCCGTCCGCAGACTCGGCGTCGGTGAGGCGCCCGAGGCGCAGACCTTGGCCGGCATCACGGGCGCCGAGTGGGCCAGGTTGGCGGCCGACCTGGATCGGGCGCACCGCAGCCTGGCCGAGGCTAGCCTTCGGGAACGCGCGCTGGAAGCGAGCCGGCGAGAGCTGGTCAGTTGGGTCAGCCACGACCTCCGGACACCGCTCGCGGGCCTGCGGGCGATGGCCGAAGCCCTGGAGGACCAGGTGGTGGCCGACGGTCCCACGGTGCTGGTCTACCACCGGCAGATGCGGATCGAGGTCGAGCGCTTGACTGTCATGATCGACGACCTGTTCGAGCTCTCCCGGATCAACGCCGGGGCGTTGCGCCTCACCCTGGCCACAGTCGACCTCGGTGCGCTGGTGGACGAGGTGGTGGCAGCTGCGGCGCCGCTGGCCAATCGCCGGAGAGTGCACCTGATCGCTGAGATCGACGGCTCCCCATCCACGATCGCCGATTCCGCCCAACTCAACCGGGTGCTACGCAACCTGCTAGCCAACGCGATCTGGCACACCCCGGACGACGGGACAGTGACCGTGAGCACCTCAGGTGATGCCACCGGAGCGCTGCTCGCGGTCGGCGACGAATGCGGCGGCATCCCTGAGAGCGACCTTTCTCGGCTGTTCGACGTAGGGTTCCGGGGCAACCGGGCGCGCAGCCCCGAGGACGGCCACGGCGCCGGGCTTGGCCTGGCCATCGCCACCGGGATCGCGGCGGCACACCGCGGTCGTGTCGCGGTGACCAACGTGTCTGGCGGCTGCCGCTTCGAGGTGCGACTTCCGGGCGACAGCCCGGCCTAGGACGCCTTGCTGACCGAGGACATGTTGAAATCTGCCACCCTGACCGGGGGCATCGACGTGCGGGTGAACCAGTCGCTCCACTCACGCGGCAGTGCCCGCTCGGAGCGGCCGACCTCGGCGAGCCGACCGAGCATCCCCACCGGGCTCTCGTTGAAGCGGAAGTTGTTCACCTCGGCGACGACCTCGCCCCCCTCCACGAGGTAGACCCCGTCGCGGGTCAGGCCAGTGAGCAACAGGGTCTGCGGGTCGACCTCGCGGATATACCACAAGCACGTCAGGAGCAGGCCACGATCGGTGCCGGCAATCATCTCCGGGAGGGCGCTCGTCGCGTCGGCGGAGGCGAACAGCAGGTTGCCGACTCCGGGGGTCACCGGCAGCCCGGTGAGCGCGGCGGAGTGCCGGGTCTGCAGCAGCGCCGCGAGCTCGCCGTCCGCGATCCAGTCGGTGGGGGACAGGGGCAGCCCGTTGTCGAAGACCGAATCCGCGGCGCCGGAGGACGCGGCGGTCACGAACGGGGCGCACTCCAGCCCGGCGGCGTCGGGGTCGCTCCACAGCCGCAGCGGGGCGTCGGCCAACCGCTCGCCGACCCGGGTGCTCCCGCCTGGCCGGCTGAACACGGTGCGCCCGTCATGGGCGTCGCGGGCGACCGCGGACCAGTAGAGGTAGATCAGCAGGTCGGCTACGGCCTCGGGTGGCAGCAGCGCCTCGTAGCGCCCCGCCGGCAGCTCGACCCGGCGCTCCGCCCAGCCCAGCCGCCGCTGGACTTCCGCGTCGATCTCGCCGACATCGATGTCGGCGAAGTCGCGGGTGGCTCGTCCCACCCAGGTCGATCGGGACCAGTCGGCGGACTTGCCGGTGATCTCGATCTTGCCGGTGGGCTGCGCGTGGCGGCGCCGCAACCCCGTCGATGTCGCGACGTAGGTCGTGTCGAGGCGGTGCTCGGCGAAGCCGAACAGGTCGCGCCCACCCGAGCGGGCCGCGGCGAACGACTCGCCCAGCGCCGGAGCGACCTGCCCGAACACCCGGATCGAGGTCTCGGCGGGAGGCTCCGCCCAGCCGGCGTCCGCGTCGCCCTCGATCAGCGGGTAGGCGTCCTCGGCCGGGCGGGCCGCCCGAGCCGAGGCCTCGGCGGCCCGCACCAGACCCTCCACCTCGTCGAGACCGACGGTGCTGCGCGACACCGTGCCCACCGACGTGCCCTGGGCGCCGTCGAGAGTCGCGATGACCGTCAACGTGCGCCCGGAGGTCACCCCGTTGGTGGTCAGGGTGTTGCCGGCCCAGCGCAGGTTGGCGGTGCTGCTCTCCGTGGCGATGACGACGCAGCCGTCGGCCTTGCTGAGCCCAACTGCCCGCTCGGCGAGCTCTTGGGGACGCAGGATGTCGCTGGTCATCGGCCGGCCTCCGACTGGGTGTTGAGGATGCGGACGTTGCGGAACAGCGCCGACGGGCAACCGTGGCTGACGGCCGCGACCTGACCGGGCTGGGCCTTGCCACAGTTGAAGGCGCCGCCGAGAACGTAGGTCTGCGGGCCGCCGACGGCCTCCATCGAGCCCCAGAAGTCGGTGGTCGTCGCCTGATAGGCCACATCGCGCACTTGGCCCGCCAACCGTCCGTTCTCGATCCTGAAGAACCGCTGCCCGGTGAACTGGAAGTTGTAGCGCTGCATGTCGATCGACCAGCTCTTGTCGCCGAGGACATAGATGCCGCGCTCGACCCTCGAGATCAATTGCTCGGTCGACGGGCCGCCCTCGGCCGGCTGCAGCGAGACGTTGGCCATCCGCTGCACCGGCACGTGGGAGGCCGAGTCGGCGAAAGCGCAGCCGTTGGACCGGCCAAGGTTCTTCAGCCGGGCCATCGCCCGGTCGAGCTGGTAGCCCACCAGGATCCCATCCTTGACCAGGTCCCAGGACTGGGCCGCCACCCCCTCGTCGTCCCAGCCGACGGTGGCCAGCCCGTGCGGAGCGGTCCGGTCGCCGGTCACGTTCATCGCCGGCGAGCCGTAGCGAAGGGTCCCGAGCTGGTCGAACGTGGCGAACGAGGTCCCGGCGTAGTTGGCTTCGTAGCCCAGGGCCCGGTCCAGCTCGGTCGCATGCCCGACCGACTCGTGGATGGTGAGCCACAGGTTGGACGGGTCGACCACCAGGTCGTAGTCCCCGGCCTCGACCGAGGGCGCCGCCAGCTTCTCGGCCAGCAGATCGGGCAGCCGGGCCAGCTCCTCGTCCCAGTCCCACCCGGTGCCGGTGAGGTATTCCCAGCCGCGGCCGACCGGGGGCGCCAGCGTGCGCATGCTGTCGAAGCGCCCCGAGTCGGCCTCGATGCCGACGATCTCGACCGAGGGGTGCAGCCGCACGCGCTGCTGGGTGGTCATGGTGCCGGCCAGGTCGGCGTAGAAGGTGTTCTCCAGCACGGCGTGCAGATCGGCGTCGACGTGGTCGACCCGGTCGTGGGAGAGCAGTCCGGAGCTCCAGTCGGCCAGGTGGGTGACCTTGTCCTCGTCCGGCACGTCGAAGGAGTCGATCTCGTAGTCCGAGGCCCAGCTGACCTCGCCGTGGGCCGGCTCGTCGGCGAGCTCAACCCGGGTCGTGGACAGCGGCCGGCTGACCCGCGCCACCTCCACGGCCTGCTCCGCGAGCCGCACCGCGCTGGCATCGGTCAGGTCGCCAGCAGCTGCGAACCCCCACGATCCGTCGTGCACCACCCGCACCGAGAGGCCGAGATCCTCGCTGTCTTGCGCGCCATCGAGGTGTGCGTCATGAAGGCGCAGGTGCTGGTCGCGGACGCGCTCGACCCGGACATCGGCGTGCTCCACGCCGAGCTCGCGGGCTCGGGTCAGGGCGGCGTCGGCAAGCCGGGACAGGGGCAGGGTGGTGAAGGCGGCATCGATCTTGGCAGGCACGGGCATCTCCGTCACCGATCGCTCGGGGTCGCTAGGTCGTCGATCTGGGCACGAGAGAGACCTTAGCCAGACCGTCCGACAGGGACCGTCGCCTCGGGCCGCGCCGGCGGCCGATACCGTCGCGCCCATGAGTCGATCAGTGCTGGTGACCGGCGGCAACCGCGGGATCGGCCTGGCCATCGCCCGCGCCTTCGCCGAGGCAGGGGATCAGGTGGCCGTCACCAACCGGACGGGCGAGGCACCCGAGGGCCTGTTCGCCGTGCGCTGCGATGTCACCGACGCGGCCTCGGTGGACGCGGCCTTCACCGACGTCGAGGCCCACCAGGGTCCCGTGGAGGTGCTCGTGGCCAACGCCGGGATCACCCGGGACCAGCTGATCATGCGGATGTCCGAGGAGGACTTCCTCGCCGTGATCGACACCAACCTGGCCGGGTCCTGGCGGGTGGCCAAGCGGGCCACCAAGGGCATGCTGCGGCTCAAGCGGGGCCGGATCGTGTTCATCTCCTCGGTGGTCGGCCTGCTCGGCTCTGCCGGCCAATCCAACTACGCGGCGTCCAAGGCGGGTCTGGTCGGCCTGGCCCGGTCACTGGCGCGCGAGCTGGGGTCCCGCTCGATCACGACCAACGTGGTGGCGCCCGGCTTCGTCGAGACCGACATGACCGCCGAGCTGAGCGAGGACCTGAAGAAGACCTACCAGGGCCAGATCCCGCTGGGGCGCTTCTGCTCCCCGGCGGAGATCGCCGGGGTCGTGCGCTTCATGGCGAGCGACGAGGCCGGCTACATCAGCGGGGCCGTCATCCCGGTTGACGGCGGACTAGGAATGGGGCACTGATGGGGCTGCTGGACGGCAAGCGACTGCTCGTCACGGGCGTGCTGATGGACTCCTCGATCGCCTTCCACGTGGCACGGGTGGCCCAGGAGGAAGGCGCCGAGGTCGTGTTGACCTCCTTCGGACGCACCATGCGGATCACCCAGGCGATCGCCAAGCGGCTCCCGACGGTCCCGCCGATCATCGAGCTCGACGCGACCAACGCCGAGGACTTCGCCGCGCTCGCCGATCGGGTCCGCGAGCACGCCGCCGGCCTGGACGGCGTCCTGCACTCGATCGGCTACGCGCCGGAGGCCGCGCTCGGCGGCAACTTCCTCAACACCGAGTGGGCCGACGTCGCGACGGCCGTGCAGATCTCGGCGTACTCCCTCAAGGCGCTGGCTGTGGGCGCGGCCCCGCTGATGCCCTCCGGCGGGTCGATCGTCGGACTGACCTTCGACGCCAGCGTTGCCTGGCCCAAGTACGACTGGATGGGTGTGGCCAAGGCAGCGTTCGAGTCGACGTCGCGCTACCTGGCCCGGGACCTCGGACCGCGGGGCATCCGGGTTAACCTCGTGGCTGCGGGACCGCTGCGCTCGACAGCCGCCAAGTCGATCCCCGGCTTCGAGGAGTTCGAGTCGGTGTGGTCGACGCGGGCGCCGCTGCGCTGGGACATCGCCGACTTCCAGCCCGCGGCCCGGGCCTGCGTGGCTCTGTTCTCGGACTGGTTCCCCGCGACGACCGGGGAGATCGTGCACGTCGACGGCGGCGTGCACGCGATGGGCGCCTGACTCGACCGTGCCCGCCGAGACCCCGACCGAGCCTGCGGAGACCCCGGCCGAGCTGTCGGGGACCCCTGCCACGGCGCTGGTCGAGCTGCGGATCCTGGACGGCGCGAACCTCTACTTCCCTCGCCCGGCCGTGAAACTCACGCTCGACCTCACCGGCCTGCTGAAGCTCAGCGAGACCGACGCGTCCGCCGCCGCCCGTGCCCTCGGGCTGCCCGGCCGCCGGCCCGGCCGGCCGGAGACGGGCCTGCGCCAGCGGTTCGCCGGGACGGTCGTCGCCCGCGTCGTACGCCGGGTGGCGGCGGGGTCGGGCACCACCCGACTTGCCGTGCGCAGCCGCCCCACCGCGGACCTGCACCGTCTCGTGGTCGCCTTCCCGTGGCGGCGCCGGGGCCGCGCCGAGGCGCTCGGGGAGGCAGTCGCCGCGGTGCTGGACGCGATCCCCAGGGGTGACGTCGTCGACGCGCTGCGGGCGGCCGCCATCCGTGTTCGCGAGGCGGATCCCGGCTCGCCACCGGGCACTCGACGGCCACGCATCCCCGTCGTAGCGGTGACCGGCACCAACGGAAAGACCACGACCTCCCGACTGATCGCGCGGATGGGCCGGTCGGCGGGACTGGTTGTCGGCTGGTCCTCGACCGACGGGGTCTATCTCGACGGAGTCCTCGTCGAGCCCGGCGACTACTCGGGCCCGAGCGGGGCGGGCCGGGTGCTCGACGAGCCGGGCGTCGAGCTGCTGGTCGCTGAAACGGCTCGGGGCGGGATCCTGTTGCGGGGGCTCGGGATCACCCACAACGACGTGTCCGTCGTGACCAACGTGAGCGCGGACCACCTGGGCCAGCAGGGCATCGACACGATCGACCAGCTGGCCGAGGTCAAGGCGGTGGTGACCAGGGTGACCCGCCCGCAGGGGTGGGTCGTGCTCAACGGCGAGGATCCGCGCACGTTCGCGATGCGCCTCGGCGCCCCCGCCCGGGTGGCGATCTTCTCGCCCGACCCCGACTCGCCGTCGCTGCGCCAGGTCCTGAACGAGGGGGGCCGGGCCGTCACCGTGATCGACGGGGACATCACGGTGTTTGAGGGCGGCACCGAGCCCGAGCCGCTGCTGCCGGTCATCGACGTACCCGTGACCCTGGCCGGGCTCTCCCACGTCAACGTCGAGAACGTCCTGGCGGCGACCGCGGCGGGCCTCGGTCTGGGCTTGTCGCGAGCGGCGATCGCGGACGGGCTGCGTTCCTTCCGGCCCGGGCCGGCCGACAACCCCGGGCGGATGAACATCTACGACCTCGACGGCGTGACGGTCGTCCTGGACCTGGCCCACAACGAGGCCGGCGTGCGCGCGCTGCTCGAGGTGCTCTCCGGGCTCCGCGCGCCGGGCTGCTCGGCGCGGCTGGTGATGGGCAGCGCGGGTGACCGCACCGAGGAGATCATCTCTGGGATCGGCGAGCTGGCGGCACGGGGGGCCGACGACGTGGTCATCTCGCACAAGGACCGCTATCTGCGCGGCCGTCCGGCCGACGAGCTGGCCGCCCTGCTGCAGGCAGGGGCCGATGCCGTGGGCGTGCACGACATCGAAGTCCATCCGACCGAGCTCTCCGGCCTGCGGGCGCTGCTGGACCGGTCCCTGCCCGGTGACGTGGTCGGCGTGATGTGCCACGCCGAGCGGGCCGAGATCGAGCAGTGGCTCGGCGCTGCGGGGGCCACGGTCGACGGGGCAGACGAGATTCGCGCAAAGGTGCTGCGGTCGGGTCTTGTCCAACCGCGCGCGGGGTGATAGGCCTGCTTCCCGGCGCCAGGTCCTACGCCTGGACATCACGCCAGGATCCCCACACCACCTCGACGAGGAGGCAACGATGCGTGCTCGCGTCGTCAGCTTGGCAGGTTTGGTCGTGCTGCTCGTGCTGCTACCCGGGGGCACCGGGAGCGGTGCCACGCAGCCCATGACGTTCGACCACCTGACCAAGATGCAGAAGCGCCTGCTGTCCGGCTTCGCCAGCAGCGAGATCGACGCCGCACGGGGGGTGACCCAACGCCGCGCTGCGGCCCCCGCGCCTGAACAGCGCCTCGCGTCCGAGACCCCGTCGGGCGCCCCGTTCTACTTCCCCGGACCGGCCGGCTGCACCTACCGCTTCGGTTCCAACGTCAACATGGACACCGACTGCCAGAACGTCAGCGATGTCGACCTCGCCGGTCGCGGCCAGGCCCAGAACGAGACCTACATCTCCGAGGACCACCAGCGCCCGGGTTCCCTCGTCGGCAGCTCCAACGACTACCGGCGCGGCGACGGCGGCTGTCTGGGCTATCGCAGCGGTGATAACGGTCGCTCCTTCAGCGACACCACGGTTCCGTTCACCTTCACCCGCGGCGGGGCGGCCTACGGCGGTGCGCTTCGGCAGTACTGGGGTGGCGGCGGCGACACGTCCAGCGCGTTCGACACTCGTGGCAACGTCTACTACAGCTGCCAGGTCTTCAACCGAGGTCTCCCGGTCAGCGCCAACCCCGACCTGTCCAGCGCCCTGCTCGTGTTCCGCTCGACCGGCAACGGCGGCGGGTCCTACAACTTCCCGGCCCGCGTCGTGACCGAGCAGCCCGATGTGGCGGGCACCGGCACGGAGCCCTTCCTGGACAAGCAGTTCCTCACCGCCGACAACCACACCACAAGTCCGTTCCGGGACCGGGTCTACGTCACCTGGACGACCTTCACAGCAGACGGCACGGCCTACATCTTCGAGAGCCACTCCGCCGACTACGCGGAGACCTGGAGCGCGCCGAACCTCGTCAGCACGACCAGTGGGTTGTGCACCAACGACTTCGGCCTTCCCACACCACGTGGCACGTGCAACCAGAACCAGTTCTCCCAGCCGTTCACGGCATCCGACGGCACGCTGTACGTCGTCTGGGCCAACTTCAACAACACCGTGACCGGCGACGACAACCGTAACCAGATGCTGCTCGCCAAGTCGACCGACGGCGGCGTGACATTCTCCAGCCCGGTCAAGGCGGGCGACTACTACGAGTTGCCCGACTGCGCGACCTCCACCGGCCAGAGCCCGGGACGTGCCTGCGTGCCGGACAAGCGGGACAACAACTCCTTCTTCCGGGCCAGCAACTACCCCTCCGGCGTGGTCGACCCGACCGACCCGAAGCGGGTGGCCGTGACGTTCGGCTCCTACATCAACCCCAACTCCAACGAGACCAACGGCTGCGTGCCCACCGGGTTGGCCGCGAGCGGCATCAACACCTACACCGGTGTGCTCGACGTCGGCGCATGCAACAACGACATCCTGGTCAGTGTCTCGACCGACGCCGGCGCGTCGTTCACCGGCACCACGACCGACCCGCGGCAGCTCACGTCGGTGACTGACGACCGGCGCCAAGCCACCACCAGCCAGTGGTTCCAGTGGGCCGACTTCACCAAGGACGGTCGGCTCGCCGTGTCCTACTACGACCGTCAGTACGGCGACGACGAGCTGACCGGGTCCTCCAACGTCAGCCTGTCCGGTTCACGAAGCCTCGCGACGTTCGGGACCCGTCGGGTCACCACCTCGTCCATGCCGGCCCCCACCCAGTTCGCCGGCACGTTCTGGGGTGACTACACGGGTCTAGCGGCCTATCACGGCACGGCCCACCCCGCGTGGTCGGACACCCGCACACCTGAGGTGTTCGCCTGCCCGGTCGCGGCCGGTCAACCTCCGGCGCTGTGCCTGCAGGTGGGCGTCGGCAGCGCACCGGCGGCCAACGACCAGGAGGCGTTCACCGCGGCCGTCGGGGTGCCCCAGGAGTAGTCGAGAGCGGCCTAGGTGAGAGCGGCCGAGATGGCGGTTGAGCGTGCCGGTAACCGGCCCGCTCAGCCGCCACTCGCCGCCGTGCGCCGTGGGTGATGGAGCACCGTGCGCCGGGGGCGGAGAGGCGCCCTGCGCCGCGGGCGGCGGGGCACGTCAGCCATGGGCGGAAGAGTCCGGGTCGACGATGCCCTCGCCGACGTGCGCGCCGGCCTGGGCCAGGTTGGACAGCTCCTCGAGCTCGGCCAGCACCGGCCCATGTTTGTCGACGCACAGCACGACCAGGTCGCCCGGGTTGGCGCGGGCCATGCAGTGGTGCACCGCCGAGATCTCCTCGAGGACGATCTCGATCTGCTTGCACCGTGCCCCGGCCGCCATGCTCGCGCGGGCACCCTCGGCGACCAGCGCCGCCGAGACACCCGCAGGCCGGCGTCGCAACGAGGCGTCCTCGCGCACGACGAGCACATCGAAGTGCTCCGCGGCGACTGCCCCGAGCTCGCGGATGTCGTCGTCGCGTCGGTCGCCGGCGGCACCGACCATGCCGATCCGCGACGGCTTGGCCAGGTCGGACACCGCAGCGTGGGTCTTGCTGAGCTCCTCGACGAAGTCGCCCAGCATCCGCATGCCCGGGGCGTTGTGGCAATAGTCCACGATCACCGTCGCCCCGGTCACCTCGATCAAGTTCAGCCGGCCCGGGGACAGGTAGTAGGACGTCGTGAAGGTCCGGAGCCCTTGCCGGATGTCGTGCAACGCCGCGCCTGCCGCGAAGGCCGCGCCCGCGGCGGCCAACGCGTTCTGCACGTTCATCTTCGCCCGACCCCCGAAGGTCGCCGGCAGCAGGTGGGTCCACGCGAGCTGCATCGACCGGCGGCCGTGGCGGATGACGATCATTTCGCCGAGGTCACCCCGTTCGAGCACGACTGCGCGCCCGCCGCGACGGCAGTGCTCGTCGATCATGTCCAGCGTCTCGCTGCCTTCCGGAGCCATCGAGAACCACACGACGTCACCCGAGCAGCGGCGGCGCATGCCGCGGACCAGGACGTCGTCGGCGTTCAGAACGGCGTAGCCGTTGCGCGGGACCGCCTCCACGATGACCTGCTTCACTTCGGCGAGCTGTTCGAGGGTGTTGATGCCGCGCAGGCCGAGGTGGTCAGGCGCGATGTTGAGCACCACGGCGACGTCGTTGCGTTCGTAGCCCAGCCCCTCGCGCAGGATCCCGCCGCGGGCCACCTCGAACACCGCAAAATCGACCCGTGGGTTCTGCAGCACCATCCGCGCCGATTTCGGCCCGGACGCGTCGGCTCGGATCACGAGGCGCTCGTCAACGACGATGCCGTCGGTGGAGGTCATGCCGACCTTGTGCCCCATGCCCTTGAAGACGTGCGCGATCATCCGCGCCGTCGTGGTCTTGCCGTTGGTGCCCGTCACCGCGACGATCGGGATGCGGCTCGGCGCCCCGGGCGGGAAGAGCAGGTCGACGACGGGCTTGGCGACGTACTGCGGCTCGCCGACCGTCGGGTGGGTGTGCATCCGGAAGCCGGGTGCGGCATTCACCTCGCAGATCGCGCCGCCAGCCTCGCGCACCGGTTCGGCGATGTCGGGGCAGATGAAGTCGATGCCGGCGACGTCGAGTCCGACGACCCGCGCGGCCTCCTCGGCGATCTCGACGTTGTCCGGGTGGGCCTCCATGGTGCGGTCGATCGAGATGCCGCCGGTCGACATGTTCCCGGTGAGGGACAGCAACACCTTCGTCCCTGAGGGCGGTACGTCGTCCATGGCGAACCCCTGGTCGTGCACCAGTTTGACTGCGGTGTCGTCGACCGTGATCCGCGTCAGGACCTTCTCGTGGCCCACGCCGCGTCGCGGGTCGGCGTTGGTGTCCTCGACCAGGTCGTGCACCGTGCGCACGCCGTCGCCGATCACGTGGGCCGGCACCCGCTCGGCCAGCGCGACCATGCGCCCGCCGATCACCAGCACGCGATAGTCCTTGCCGGTGATGAAGGACTCGACGATGACCCAGCCGCGCCGCGACTGCGCCTCGGCCACGTCGTACGCCTCGCGTAGTTGGTCGTCGCTGCGGATGTCCAGGACGACGCCTCGGCCGTGGTTGCCATCTAGCGGCTTGCACACCACGGGGTAGCCGAACCGCCGGCCGGCAGCCACGGCCGCGTCGGCGTTGCGCACCGCCTGCGAGCGCGGCACGGGCAGCCCGGCCTGCAACAGCAGCCGCGTGGTGAGCTCCTTGTCGCCGGCCAGCGCCGAGGTCTTGGAGGTCATCGTGGCCCGGATGCGCTGCTGGTGGACGCCTTGCCCCAGCTGGACCAGCGAGTGCTCGTTGAGGCGAAGCCACGGGATGTCGCGTGCGACGGCCTCGTCCAGGATCGCCTGGGTCGAGGGGCCGAACGCCGTACGCCCTGCCTGGATAAGGAACGCCTCGAGCTCGCCGCCGAGGTCGAACTCGGGGTCGGCCCGCACCAGGTGGTTCACCAGGCGTACGGCGAGGCGCCCCGCCGCCAGGCCGACCCGCTCGTCGGTGAATCCGAAGATGAGGTTGTACTGCCCGGGAACGCCGGTGCCGCGGGTCTTGCCGCGCCGGATGTCGTGGCCGGCCTCTTGCTGCAGTTGCAGGGCCACGTGCTCGGCTACATGTCCGAGCCAGGTGCCCTCCTGCAAGCGTTCGAGGAAGCCGCCCCGCTTGCCCCGCGAACAGGTGTGCCTGGCCAGCCCGGGCAGTGCCTCGATCAACCCGTCGGCGAACCCAGGCAGTAGGTTGGTGGGGAACTCCTCGAGCGACCCGAGCTCCACCACGAGGTGGATGGTCGGGTCGTAGGACCAGACGTTCGCCCCCCGATAGACCCGCGTCTCCACGATCGCGAGGTCGGGTGTGGGGGAGGTGCTCACGAGTCGTTCTCCTCTGTCTGGTGCAGCAACTGGTGAGCAAGGTTCGGTTCCTCGAAGGCAACCAACCGGCGCTCGTCGAGATCGAACTGGGCTCCTGCGGGAAGGGTGTGCACGACCACGCCGGACAGCAGCAGGGGCGCCCCGTGCTCGGCCTGGTGGGCGTCGGTCACGGCCCGCGAGGCGTCCGCGGCGAAGACGCAACCTGCGCCGATGACGTCCATGACGTGCCCGCCGGTGATGATCGCGGCGGTGTCTTCGTCGACGCCGACACCGAGCAGGTCGGGGGAGCGGGCGACGAGGGACAGCAGGCGGCCGTATCGGCTGCGCTGGTCGAAGTGCTGGTCGATCACGACACCGGACAGCAGCCCGAGCCCCGACGCCATCTGAGTGATGCCCTGCCGGGGTGAGTCGGACTCGTCGCCGAAGGCGACCATGTGGGTGCTCATGACGCTGGCCCCCGCCGACGTGCCCGCCACGATTGCCCCACGGTGGTAGGCCTCATGGATAGCCCCGCCGAACCGGGTCCCCGTGATGACCGCCGACAGCTTGAGCTGGTTGCCCCCGGTCAGGAACACCGCGTCGACGCCCTCGAGCGCGGCGGCCGCGGCCGGGTCGTCGGCCTGCTCTCGCGTCTCGGGCCGCAGCCGGCGCACCGTCGCGACCCCCAGCTCGAGGAATGCCGTCTCGTAGGCGTCCAGGATCTCCTCGCCCAGCGAGGACGCCGTCGCGACCACAGCGATCGTGGTGGCGTCCCCGCCCGCTCGGCGGACCAGCTCACGCAGGATCGTGCGGTCCCCGAGCCGGTCCTCCGCGCCCCCGATCACGAACAGCGTGGCGGCGTCCGGATGGGTCCAGGGGGGATGCGGCACGCGCCGAAGCGTACGACGACGAGTCCGCGCGCCGCGCGCCCACCATGCCATGGACCAGCCGGCGCCCGCCGTGAATGCCGCCCATCACTGCGCGCCGGTGAGTTCGGCCAGGACACAATGCGCTCATGAAGTTGCTGCTCATGCGTCACGCCGACGCCGCCTCGGCGCCCGACACCACCGACCACGATCGCCCGCTCTCCCAGCGCGGCGAGTCCGACGCCGTGCTGATGGGCCGGTGGCTGCGGGACCGGCTCGGCGGGCCTCCGGGGCGGGCGGACCTGACCGTCGACATGGTGCTGTGCTCGAGCGCGGCGCGGGCTCGACGTACATGGGAGCTGGTTTCCGCCGCGCTGGCATCCGCTCCCGAGGTGGTCTACCTCCGGGAGATCTATCACGCCGGCCCGGACGAGATGCTGCACGCGCTGGCTGGTGTGCCGAGCGACGTGGCCAGTGTGGCCGTGGTCGGCCACAACCCGACGGTCACGCTGCTTGGCCGCCGGCTCACCGACGGCGAGGCGAGTCATTTTCCGGCCGGTGCGGTGGCCGTCATCGAGGTCGACGGGAGCTGGACCGAGCCGACCGGCAGCCGGTTGCTCGAGCTCGTCACCCCGGAGTCGGTGCGGGCCGAGGGGGGCGGGACCGCTCGTTGACCATGGGCAAACCCCGGACGTCGGCTTCGTGGCACTCTGGCGCAATGGATGCCACGCTCGTCCTCGGTCAGCAGGGGTCAGCAGGGCCGACTCGTCATTCCGGCTGAAGTCCGCGCCCCGCGCCCGACTCCGCCGAATAGCGCCTGGCCGAGTACGCCCGGCTCTTCGAGGCTGCATTCGTCTCCCGCGAGCGCACAGATGAGGGCGGCCGGTGGCGGTTGCGAGCCGATCCCGAGCTCCGTGCCCGGGCGCAGAACCTGGCAGCCCGGGAGAACACCTGCTGCACCTCCATGACGAACACCATCACCGTCGAAGGGGAGCACGTGCTTTGCGACGCGACCACCATCGACGACCCGGCCGCCCGAGCAGTCCTGGACGGGCGCTATCCGACGGTGTGTGTTTGCCGCTGCTCTCCCTGGCCGAGGTTGGCCGGGTCAGTGGGAGCTCCTCGGGTTCCGCGTGGATCGGTTGGGACTGATGCGTATCTAGTCGATCAGCAGCCTGGCCGGTAGATCGGGCAGGGGCGTGTCGTTTCCTGGCCATGCCCCGCCGATCGCAAGGTTGATCAGAAGGTAGAAGGCTGATTGAAGGGCCAGATCCGTCCAGGTACCTGTGCTGGTGTCAGTCGGTGGTAGGGATCTCCGTCGAACAACCAGGTGATTTCATCATCGTTCCAGTTGACGCCGTAGGTGTGAAAGTCTCCGACGAGGTCGGCGCCGGCCTGATGCGCGCGACCAAGCCCACCGCGAGCCCGGAGTAGCCGGGTGCGTGCAACGTTCCGTGGACCGTGCCGGGGTCGCATCCGACGTGTTCCATGACGTCGATCTCGCCGCACGCGGGCCATCCCATCTGATCGATATTGCTGCCGAGCATCCAGAACGCTGGCCACGTGCCCCGTCCTCCGGGCACCTTCATTTTCGCCTCGATAAGGCCGTAGCGGACGGTGAAGCGGTTCTTAGCCTGAATCCGTGGACGGGCGGGGTGGGTGTCGGCGTGGGAACGAGGAAAGTGCCTTCTGTACCGGGAGAATCTGGATTGTTGAGACCCGATCCGGACCGGTTCTGGAAGGCACTTTCAGTGAAACTATCTCACGCCTGGTCCCGCGCGGTGCCCGAGTTCGATGACGAGCGGCTGGTGTCGTGCGCCGGGCTGATGCCGGTGATGGCGTTGGCCGAGCAGGCGGGCC
>JBBRHF010000028.1:0-29823 GCA_038223055.1 Actinomycetes bacterium
GACGGGTCGGTGCACGTCAGGTCGGTCAGCTGAGCGGGTCGTCCGAAGCCCGGCTCAGGTGATCTCGAGCAGCTTCTCGCGCACGGCATAGACCACGGCTTCCATCCGCGAGTGCAGCTGCAGCTTCTCGAGGATGTTGCGGATGTGGTTCTTCACGGTGTTCTCGGAAATAAACAACTCTTTGCCGATGTCGCGGTTGTTCAGCCCGCGGGCCACCAACTTGAGCACCTCAAGCTCGCGGTCGGTGAGACGAGGCGCCGGCAGCTGGCGCTCGTCACCCTTCTTGATCATCGTCGCGAACTCGGACAGCAGTTTGGACGCCATCGAGGGGCTGATCAGCGACTGGCCGCCCGCGACCGAGCGGATGGCGGCGGCGACCTCATCGATCGAGATCTCCTTGAGCAGGTAGCCGCTGGCGCCGGCCTTGATCGCGTCGTAGAGATCGGCCTCCTCGTCGGAGATCGTCAGCATCACGATCTTGGCGCTGGGGACGACCTCCTTGATGGCGGTGCACGCCTCGATGCCACTTCGGCGCGGCATGCGCACGTCCATGAGCACGATGTCAGGCAACAGGGCCGTCGCCAACTCGAGGGCCTCGGTGCCGTCGCCGGCCTCGCCGACGACCTCGATGTCGGTCTCCTGGCCCAGGACCATCTCCAGCCCACGCCGGAACAGGGCGTGGTCATCGACGACGAGCACCCGGATGGCCTCACCCGAGGAGCCCGGTGCCGCGGTCGCACCGGCAGCGCCGCGCGCCTGCTCGGTCACCGTTGGCCTCCTGGTCGCGCGCCGGATCCTCGCCGGCCTGCGCGGGCCGACATCGAATCATGACACGAACCAGCTAGACGTCGAGCCGGATCACGCCGTAGTCGTATCCGTGCCGACGGTAGACGACGCTGGGCTGGCCGCTGTCCGCGTCGAGGAAGAGGTAGAAATCGTGGCCCACCAACTCCATCTCGTAGAGGGCTTGGTCGAGGTTGATCGGCTTCGCCTCGTGGGTTTTCTCCCGGATCACCATGGGGCCGTCGGCGCTGTCGTCGGCCTCGTCGATCGCGGCCCGATCACCGGTGGCGATGGAACCGGCGGTGGCGAAGTCGGCGACGGTCACCGCACCGGCCACCGCCTCCCGGGATGCGTCCAGGCTTGCGGTCGCCGTGGCCACCGAGGTGGGTGTCTTGTTGCCGTGATGGACCACGCGTCGGTCGTGGGATCGGCGCAGGCGGGCCTCCAGCTTGGCGTAGACCACGTCGAGGGCGGCGTAGCAATCCTGCGCGGCGGCTTCGGCCCGCACGACCGGGCCACGAGAGTTGATGGTGATCTCGATGCGCTCGCTCTGACCGGCCAGTCGGGGGTTGCGTTCCTTGGACAGCTCGACGTCGATTCTGATGACCTTCGGGTCGAGCCGCCCGATCTTCGAGAGCTTGTCCGCAACGTGCTGGCGGAACCGCTCGGTGACCTCGGTGTGTCGGCCCTTGACGACGATGTCCACTAAAGCGACCTCCTAGTTCGTTCGACTTGTGCGGCGCTGGTTCGAGGCTGGTCCGAGGCTGGTTCGAGGCTGGTTCGAGGCTGGTCCGAGGCTGGTTCGACGCACTTGACGAGCACCCGCTCGGCCGACCTGGTCTTCGACCCCACATCCGCCTGCTGAGGGGCTCGCAGCGGTGTCCGCCACTAGTGCCCTTCTCCCGGATCGGCGGCCATCTGGACCTCCGGCGGGGCAGGACTTACTTCTAAGCCGCTCCGTGATCGGTCGACGAAAAGTCGCCTTACGTGGGCCGTTTTGCCTGCGGCTGGCATCGGCTTGCCGGGTAAGTGCTTCACGGGGAAGCCGTGACCCGGCGCAACCACGGACCCGAGCGGGTGCCATGAACAGACGCTAGCCTCATCCGTCTGGCGCCTATAGGCCGGGTCCGTCCGTGCGGCTGCGACGCGCCGTCCACAACCCGCGCCGTCCACAACCCCGCGCCGTCCACACACCCGCGCCGTCCACAACCCGCGCCGTCCACACATATCGCGCCGGGTGGCTCGCAGGGGGCCAACGGGCGGCATGGTGGGGGGATGAGCCCCGCCCGCGCCACCGTCGCTGCGCCGGCCGGGCTTCGCTCGGTGGGTGCGGCCCTGCTCGACCTGGTGCTCGATGGCGGGTGCGCCGGATGCTCCCGACCGGGGGCGGCACTCTGCCCGGCCTGCCGTGCGGGCCTAGCCGCACCGGCGCGGCTGGCCTGGCCGATCCCCTCCCCGCCCAGCCTGCCCGAGCCCTGGGCGGTCACGTCCTACGACGGGGCGGTGCGCGCAGCGGTCATCGCCCACAAGGAGGACGGCCGGGTGGCCCTCGCCCGGCACCTGGGCATCGCGCTGGCCCGCTCAGTGCTTGCCGGGCAGGCCGACATCGGCGCAGTCGGCCTCACCCTGGTGCCGGTCCCGTCGCGCCGGTCCGCTGTCCGGGCGCGGGGGCATGACCCAACCCGGCGTCTCGCCAGGGTCGCGGCCCAGACGTTGCGGCGCGACGGTCACGACGTTCGGGTGCTGCCCGTTGTCCGGGTGGGCCGACGGCTCACCGACCAGGCCGGGCTCGACGCTGCCAGTCGGGCCGCCAATCTCGCCGGGGCACTGGTCGTCCCGGGTCGACTGGCCGCACTCGTGGCTGGCTCGACGGTCGTGGTGGTGGACGATGTCATCACGACCGGCGCCTCAGCGGCCGAGACCGCCCGCGCCCTGGACGCCGCAGGCGCTGCGGTCGCCCGGGTCGCGGTGGTCGCCGCCACCACTCGCTGGCCGCGGGACGGCCAGGCCCGTCGTTCGTCGCTCGGCTAGTCCACGGCTAGTCCACGGCTAGTCCAACGGCTAATCCAAGGGCAAGTCCCGTGTGCCCGCGTCTGGCCCGGACCACCGATGCAGCCATGGCTGGCAGGTGAGTAGGTCCCATGCCGCGGCGAGTAGCGGGGACGTTGTCGACAGCCCGCGCGGCCTGCTCGGCAAAGCCGCCAACGACCGCGCCCGACGCTCGCGGCACGGCCCATCGGGCACCCCGAACCGGGCCCGGCCTCCGACGCGCGCTGACCCCTGCCCACGCCCGGACTACCAAAGCCGTTGGACGCGGTGACAGAAGCGGGACGGGTGCGTCGTCCCACAGGAGGATCGGTCAGCGAGGCAAAGTCTGGGCGATCTGTTCGAGGTGTTTGACCGGCCCCGCGGAGATGGTTCCGATGTTTTCGGTGATGACCGCGATCGGCCAATTCCACCATGCGAGGCGGACCAAGACCCGAACCTCGTCTTGGGTGAAGCGGTCTTTGATGTGTGTTGCGGGGTTCCGCCGACGATGCTGTAATCCGGCACGTCTTTGGTAACCACCGATCCGGTCGAGACGATCGCGCCGTGACCGATGTGTACTCCGGGCATGATCGTGGCGTTCCCACCGATCCAGACGTCGTTGCCGATCACCGTGTCGCCGCGGGACGGTAGGTTTGTGACCAGATCGGTGTAGGCAGCCCAGGCACCTCCCATGATCGGGAACGGAAAGGTGGAGACGCCACTCATTCGATGGTTGGCACCGTTCATGATGAATGTGGTGCCTGCGGCGAGGGCGCAGAACTTCCCGATGATCAGTCGGTCGGGGCCATAGTGATGCAGGACGTTTCGGGTCTCGAACTCGTCCGCGAACTCGGGATCGTCGTAGTAGCTGAACTCGCCAACCTCGATCAGTGGGCTGGTGATCAGCGGCTTGAGAAGCACGACACGCGGCTGGCCCGCGACAGGGTGCAGCGTCATGGGATCGGGTGCCGCGTCTGCTGCCAAGGGGCTTCTTCTCCTCGCTTCGTGGTCTCCACCAGAGCAGGCCATCCTGGCGGAAAAACGTTCGGTAAGAGCGTTGCGGAGAGGGTCGCTGCTCAGCGCCGCCTGTTGTCTGTCGTCCCGTAGCCCGATCGCTGAGCGGGACGCCGGCTGGGGGCCTTCTGGGGGCGCGAGCGTCGCAGCCGCCCAGGGAACACTCTTGCCGGATGAGCTCGCGGGGTCGCGACGCGACGAAACTCGGCACGCAATGTCGAAAGCGGCCGGGCCCGCTGGAGGAGTAGTTATGCGGGCGGTACGGGGCCCGCCTCCTGAGGTCGAAGGAACTCCCGATGTACATCATGGTCGTCGGACAGCAGCACTCGACCGCGGTCGCGCTGGGCTTGTGCAGACGACCTCGGACATCCGTGCACGCGACCTCGGACACCGACAGGAACTGGCCCGCGAGCGCCGCCTCAGTCCCGCAAGACCAGCCCGCGCACATGCCCGGTGACCGGGGGCCAACAGCGGGCTAGTCCTTCGGCTAGTCCGGTGCCCCAATCCGCCGATCGCCCATCCCCAGCAGGGTCAGGGTCTGGGCCACCACCATGTCCTCGATCTCGCGGGGGTCAACGCTCTCGTTGGATGCGTGGATGCGGCTCAGGGCGAGGTCTTCCGCCCCCCACAGGAGGACCTCCGCGCCGGGCGCCGCCTTCTGCAGCGCGGCGACCAGGGGGATCGAGCCGCCCGACCCGATCTGCTCGACCGGCCGGCCGAAGGCGGCCTCGAGCGCCTCGGCCGCCGCGCGCACCACCGGCCCCGACATGTCGACGGCGAACGGCCACCCGGCCTTGACCTTGTCCACTTCCACGATGACGTTCCAGGGCGCAGCCGCACGCAGGTGCTCGATCAGCGCGTCGAGCTCCTGCTCCGCGTCAGCGCCAGGCACGATCCGCATCGACACCTTCGCCGTTGCCTCCGGGATCAGCACGTTGGCGGCCTCCTGCACCGAGGGCGCGTCGATGCCGATCACTGTGGCCGAGGGCTTGGACCACAGCCGGGACGCCAGCGTGCCGGTGCCGACGAGGTCCACGCCCTCGATCAGTCCCGAACTCTCGCGGTAGGTCGCCTCGTCGAAGTCGGCGCCCGGCCACTCCCCGGTGGTCACTCCCGGGACGGCCGTGTTGCCCTGCCTGTCATGCAGGGTGGCCAGGATCCGGATCAGCGAGACCATGGCGTCCGGTGCCGCGCCGCCGAACAGGCCCGAGTGCACCGGGTGATCCAGGGTCCGGACCCGCACCGTGCAGGACACCTCGCCCCGCAGCGCCGTCGTCAGGGCGGGCCGGCCGACGGCCTGGTTGCCCATGTCGGCGATCACGAACGCGTCGCAGGCGCACAGCTCGGGGTGCGCCTCGACATAGTTCTCAAGGTGGCTGATGGTCTCCTCCTCGCCCTCCACGAGCAACCGCACACCGACGGGCAGCCGCCCGGCGAGCGCCCGCAGAGTGCCGGCGTGGATGGCCAGCCCACTCTTGTCGTCGGCGGCGCCGCGCCCGTAGATGCGTCCGTCCTCCTTGCGTGTCGCGACCCAGGGGTCGGTGTCCCAGCCCTGGTCGGCTGGGGCGGGCTGGACGTCGTAGTGCGCGTAGAGCAGCACGGTGGGGCTGCCCGCAGGACCGGGGATGTCGGCATAGACAGCCGGATAGCCACCTGGGATCTCGAGCAACCCGACTTCCTCCAGACCGGAGCGGCGGAACAGGTCGACAACGGCGTCGGCCATGCGGTGCACCGGCTCCGGCGGGAAGCCGGGGAACGCGATCGACGGGATGGCGACCAGGGTCTCGAGCTCGGTGAGCAGGTCGGGCATCAGTGCGGTGACCGTGGCACGCACGGCGTCGACGTCGGGTCGGGGACGAGAGTTGTCGGGCATCGAGGGGCTCCTCGGCGGGTCGGGCGGGCGATGGGCCGTGGTGACAGCACCAGTGTGAGCGGCGCCCGCCTGGGATCCGCCGGCGGACACCCGGATTTGGTGACCAACGCCCGCCGCACACCCGAATCTGCACACGAACACACAGAAGGGGGGTCCAGCGGCACTCATCGGCCCGAACAAGACTCTTCTGTGCTGCTGTGCAGATGATCTTGCTAATCGCGGGCCGCGCCCGCCTCAGCCCGGGTAGACGGGGTCGGACCCGACCCCCAGCGATTCCCAGCCACGGCTGCGGGTGTGCTCCCAGAGCCGTCCGTTCGCCGTCGCGGCGAGGATGGGACGGGTCACCGGCGCGGCGGCAATGCTTACCAGGCCCGAGGGCGCCAGCTCGAGCGGCGCGACGGTGAAGCCGGCGGTGTCCAGCACCACCGCGACGTCCGCGTCGGCCCGCAGCTGACCCAGCACGATGAGCGAGATCGCATCGACCCAGGCGACGGCGCGAACCGCATGCAGATCGGGCAGCACCTCGTGCAGTGCAGCCAGTCGAGCGGGCGAGCCGTCCGGGTCGCTGTGCACTGCTCCGACATAAACCCGGGCGCTGGAGCCGACCCCGGCGACAACGGCGACCCGGGCACCGTCCCGGGCCAGCCGGACATCGGTGATCCGGCCGGCGGGCAGGGCCGGGACCCCCACTGTGACCGGCCGATCCGCGGACCCGGCCGGCAGCACCCACACGCGCCCGGCGTTGCGGTCGACGGCCCACAGGTTGCCGACCTGGTCGAAAGACGGCGCCGCGAGCGATGCGCCACGCAAGCGGCTGCGCAGCGCGGCACCTTCGACGGTCCGGGTCAGATAGAGCGTGCGCCCGTCAGCGGAGACCGCGGCGACCTGCCGGGCATCCAGCGAGATCGCCGGGCGCTGAAGCAACACCCGGCCCGCGCCGGCTGCCCCACGCAGGGCGAGGAACGCCGAGCCGGCCAGGCGGCCGATCCGGCCGGCCCGCACGAAGTAGACGTCCGGGTTGTCCGCGATGCCGTCCGGGTTGTACGACGCCCAGGCATCGCTTGACTGGCGAGCCGGGGCACCCGTTCCCAGCAGATCGTCGCCGTCGGCGGTGATCCGCAGCGAGCGCATCTCCGGCAGCTGCTTGAGCGTCCACACCAACTGGGCGGACATCAGCGCGCGGCCGGTCGAGTCGGCCTTCAACGCCGCCGCGTCAAGGTGCACCGAGGCGAGCCCGTCGCGGATCGGCACGGAGGACAACGCCAACGCGGTTCCCTGCGGGAAGCCGGTCGTCACCGCGCCGCGCAGGTCCGCGGTCGGCCCGCGCAGCAACTGCGTCACGAGCTTGGTCGACAGGCCCGGCAGGGCCGGCAAGAAGACCGGATCGGCAACCAACAGCTTCTTCGACGGGGCCACGAAGTACAGGTTGACCCGCCGGTAGGCGACGCGGACGTCGCTCGGGGTGAGAAGCAGCCCGTCGGCCAGCGCCGCGATGCGCCACTGGCCCCGAACCCGCGTCATCCGCAACAGGCGCTCCGCCCTGGTGCTGCCAGCCGAGGGCCGGTAGAGGCCCTCCCCGTCGATACGGGCGACCTCGACTCCGCTGACCACGACGGAGCCGTCTGAACGCGATTCGACAGTGAACGGCGCCTCGGCCGGATCGTAGACGACGGTGCCGGAACCTGCCTTCCACCGCTGGCGGGCCGGCGACGCCAGGTAGGTCCTCGCCACCGCGTGGTCACCGCGGAAGTCAGCGCCGGCCTGAAGGAAGCCCCGGACGACGTCCTCGGGGGTCGCCCCCGGCTTCGGCGGGGCGGCGATGACCTGGATCGCGGCGTCCCGAGGGTTGGCCTGTAGGTCGCGCCCTTCCCGCACCGGCCCCGAGTCCGGGATCGATGCGCACGCCGCCAGGACACCGGCCGCAAGCAGCGCGACCGCCAGCCGAAACGCGCGAGCCGACCGGGCCGGGCGAGCCCGACCACCCGGTCCACCCGATCCACCCGGTCCACCCGGTCCACCCGATCCACCCGATCCACCCGGTCCACCCGATCCACCCGATCCACCCGATCCACCCGGTCCAGCCGACGGCAGCGGCGCGATCGCCAACATCCGTCGCCCAGCCACCCCGGACTCCTCAGGCATCACTCACCCCGGCCCGATCGACGCGACGGTGAGCCTGCCCCACGGCCAAGGTCCGGCGCCGGCGCCACGAGTCGCCCGGCTCCAGCGGGATCGGTGACCGCTCGAGCTCGACACCGGTGTGTCGCGGGACGGTGAGCCGGAACTGCGAGCCCCGCCCGCTCTCCCCCCAGGCCTGCAGCCAGCCACCATGCAGGTGCGCGTCCTCCATCGCGATCGCCAGGCCCAGGCCGGTGCCGCCCGTGGCCCGGGCCCGCGCCGGGTCGGCCCGCCAGAACCGGTTGAACACCATCGTGGCCGCCACCGCGTCCAGACCCACCCCATGGTCGCGTACGGCGATGGCGACCGCCTGGTCGTCCTGCGCCACCCGGACTTCGATGGGCCGGCCCTCGCCGTGCTCGATCGCGTTGACCATCAGATTGCGCAGCACCCGCTCGATCCGCCGGTCATCGACGTCGGCGAAGCACGGGTACCGCGGCGCGGACAGCGTGACCGTGCTGCCGCGCCGCTCCGCGAGCGGCTCGGTGTCCTCGATGACCCGGGCGGCCACCAGACGCAGGTCGGTGGGCTCGGCCTCCAGGGCCGCGGCACCCGCGTCGTAGCGGCTGATCTCCAGCAGGTCGGCGAGCAGCGCCTCGAACCGGTCGAGCTGGGTCTGCAGCAGCTCGGCGCTGCGCTGGGCGGCCGGGTCGAAGTCGGCCCGCGATTCGTGCAGCACGTCGGCAGCCATCCGCACGGTCGTGAGCGGGGTGCGTAGCTCGTGCGACACGTCGGACACGAACCGGCGCTGCACCCGGGAGAGGTCTTCGAGCTGGCGAATCTGGCGTTGCAGGCTGATCGCCATCTTGTTGAACGACGCAGCGAGGCGGGCCAGATCGTCCTCCCCGCGCACCCGCATCCGCTCCTCGAGCCGCCCGGACGCGAGGCGCTCGGCGATCCGCGCGGCCATCCGTACCGGCGTCACCACCTGACGCGTGACAATCCAGGCGATACCGCCGACAAGGAGCACCAGACCGAGGGCGGCGAGGGCGAGCGTGCGGCGCACAAGGTCGAGGGAGGCCGTCTCGGCGTCCAGCGGAAACACGAAGTACAGCTCGTAGACCCCGACCGTCGGCACGACCACCGGCGAGCCGATGACGACGGCCGGCACCGATCGGCCCGCCTCGGTCACGGACGCGTAGGTGAAGCGCTGCGCGCTGTCCGAGCCCACGGCGCGAGACAGCCGCGACGGGATCGAGTCAGGCCCGATGTCGGGAGAAGACGAAACGCCCAGCGGGGCGAGCGGTGAGGTCAGGTCCGGACCGCGTTGCAGGACGATCTCGTTGGCGCCGGCCGGTCCCCCGCCGTTGGCGAGAGACTCGACCAGGTCGCGCACCAGCGTGTCGAACACGGACGGGTCGGACCGGTCGGCGGAGTCGAACGCCTCCTGCGCCGTGCGGCTGCCGGTCGCCGCCTCGGCTAGCGCGGCGTGCACCTTGGCGTCCAGCAGGCCGCTGGCGATCCGGCTGACCAGGAAGTTGCCGAGCACCGCGATGACCACCAGTGAGAGCACGATGGTGGTCGTCACGACCCGCAGCTGCAGAGAGCGGCGCCACCCCGCCACGGACCGGCGGCGGCCCCGACGCAGAGCAAGGCGCGCCCGCTGGGCGGCTCGCTCCAGGCGCCCCGGTGCCGGCGGGTCGGTCGGGGTGGTCAGGCGGGGCCTGCCTTGTAGCCGACCCCTCGCACCGTGACCACGACCTCGGGTCGCTCGGGGTCCCTCTCGACCTTGGAGCGCAGCCGCTGCACGTGCACGTTGACCAGGCGGGTGTCGGCAGCGTGGCGATAACCCCACACCTGCTCGAGGAGGACCTCACGGGTGAAGACCTGCCACGGCTTGCGGGCCAGCGCCACGAGCAGGTCGAACTCGAGGGGCGTGAGCTGGATCGACCCCCCGTCGCGCTTGACGGAGTGGCCGGCGACGTCGATCACGAGGTCGCCGATCTCCAACAACTCGGGCGCCGGGTCCTCGGACCGGCGCAGGCGGGCCCGGACGCGGGCCACGAGCTCGCCGTTCTTGAACGGCTTGACGACATAGTCGTCGGCCCCGGACTCAAGCCCGTGCACGATGTCGATCGTGTCGCTCTTGGCGGTGAGCATGACGATGGGTACGTCGGACTCGGCCCGGATCGCGCGGCACACATCGATGCCATTGAGGCCCGGCAGCATCAGGTCCAGCAGCACGACGTCGGGCTTGTGCTCGCGGAACGCCGCCAACGCATGGTCACCGTGGGCGCACAGCGCCGGGTCGAAGCCCTGCCCTCTGAGCACGATGCCGAGCATCTCCGCAAGCGGGGTGTCGTCATCGACGATGAGCACGCGTCCCTTCATGTGTCTCATCGTGACACGATGGAGGCGTTCCTGACGTCGCATCCGCCGCTACCGGCCCACGGGGGCGCCCCGCATGACCGACCAGCCCGACTGGACCACCCCCAGCGGCGCGTCGCAACCGCCGCCGCCGGACCGGTTCGCCAACCCGGGCTCCGCTCCGACAGGTGGCCCCTCGGCATCCGCCCCGCCGGCGCAGTCGTGGGGACCGCTTCCCCCGGCATCCGCCGCCCCGCCGGCGCAATCGTGGGGACCGCTTCCCCCGGCGTACGCCGCCGCGCCTGCCGACCAGCAGGCCTACCAGGCCCCGTGGGCCCCGCCCAGGCCGGGGGTCATCCCGCTGCGCCCGCTCGGCGTCGGGGAGATCCTCGATGGTGCGGTCGCGACTCTGCGGGCGCACCCCAAGGTGATGATCGGGCTGTCCGCGCTGGTCGCGGTGGCGACCCAGGCGGTGGTCCTTCCGGTGACCTGGCTGCTGCTGCGAGACCTCGGCGACACGAGTTTGGGCACCCCGGGGTCGGACAGCGCGGAGGACGTTCTCAGGATCGTGGGGGGCACGGCCGCCGTGTCGTCCCTCGACGGCATCGTCAGCCTCATCGCCCAGCTGATCCTGACCGGCATCCTCACGGTGGTCGTCAGCCGCGCGGTCCTCGGCGAGCCGGTGTCCGCGGCCGAGGCGTGGAGCCGAGCACGCCCACGGCTGCCCGCGCTGTTCGGGCTCACCGCGCTGATCTTCCTCGTCGCGGGAATCGCCCTCGCGCTGGGCGTGCTGCCGGGCCTCGCGCTCATCGCGGCCGGCGGCTCCGCGCTCTCCGTCGTTTTGACTCTCGTGCTCATCGAGTCGGTCCTCCTGGTGGCGGTTGTCTACTTCGCCGTCGTCTTCGCCCTCGCCCCGGCGTCCGTGGTCTTGGAGCGGCAGGGTGTCGTTGCCTCGTTGCGCCGGTCCCGCGCTTTGGTCAAGACTGCCTGGTGGCGCACCGTCGGACTGCTCGTGCTGATCCAGGTCATCGGCGCAATCGTGTCCACGGTCCTTTCGCTCCCCTTCCAGGCCGGCTCGTCCTTCACTGACTCCCTCTTCAGCCATGGCGGCGACCAGAACGACACCGCGTTCGTCTCCCTGCTGATTGTGTCCCTGGGCGCGGTCGTCGGGTCCGCGGTGACCTGGCCGTTCACGGCGGCGGCGACCGTGCTGATCTACGTGGACCGCCGGATCCGGCGTGAAGGGCTCGACCTCCAGCTGGCGCGTGCCGCTGGGCTGACGACACCTCCAGGTCACCAGTCCGCAACGCCTGGTGTGATGCCGCCACAGCCCCACGGCCCATGATGCGCGGGTGATGCCGCTCGCCCTGTTCGGGACACCAGTAGGGGTCCCGATCGTTCTCGGCCGGGTGGCCGCTCGTGACGCCGCACACCACGAGTTGGCCAAACACGCTTATCGCGCAGCCCGGCCTGGCCTGCTCGCGCGGCTAGTCAGCTGGTTGTGGGACTCCCTGGGAGCCCCGATTGAACGCGCCGCCGGCTCGACCGTCGGGGGCGTGGTCGGGCCCGTCATCATCCTCACTCTGGTGGCAGCGGCGGTCATCGGCCTGCGGGTCAAGCTCGGCCCGTTGGGCCGGGCGGCGCGGGCCGAGCAGACCCTGTTCCTCGGCCGCGAGCGCACCGCCGCCGAGCACCGCGCCGCCGCCGATCGCCACGCGGCCCGGGGAGAGTGGGCTGACGCCGTGCGCGAGCGACTTCGCGCCGTGGTCCGGTCGCTGGAGGAGCGCGCCATCCTCGACCCGCGCCCTGGCCGCACCGCCGACGAGGCGGCGGCTGAGGCGGGCGCCTCGCTGCCCACCTGCGCGGCAGGCCTGCGCGAGGCCGCTCGGCACTTCGACGAGGTCTGGTACGGCGGGCGCGCCGCGAACTCCGACACCGACGCCCGGATGCGCGCGCTCGACACCCAGGTGAGCGCGACGCGGCCCACCCTCGCAACTGAGAACTCCGGTCCCAATGGCTGGCCGAAACGTGGGACGGACAGTGAGCCAACCTCCGCGCCGGCGGGTTGGTCCGCGTGAGCCCCACCGCACCGGGCCCAGCCCGACCGCGGCGCGCCATCCGCAAGCCAGCCCTCCGCAGCCCAGCCCTCCGCAGTCCGGCCCTCCGCAGCCCGGCCATCCGCAATCCGTCCATCCGCAATCCGGCCATCGTGGTGCTCCTCGTGGTGCTGGTCGCCGTGGCGATGGCCGTGCTCGCTGGCGGGTCCACCAGCCGTGCGCTCGATCCCCGCGCCGTAAACCCGTCCGGCACCCGGGCGCTCGCCCAGGTGCTGCGAGCGCAGGGCGTGACGGTGCGACTGGTCACCTCCACGGCGCGGTTGCTGGACCTGTCCGGTCCGGGCGATCTGGTGGTTGTCGCCATCCCCGACCGACCCGGCGACACCCAGGCCGCGGCCGTTGCGGCCACCGGCGCGGACCTGGTGCTCGTCGCCGCCCGCGAACCCCGGCGATGGGTCCGCGGCGTCCGGTCCGCGGAACCGGTGCCGTTCTCGGTCCAGGCGCCCGGCTGCCGGCTGCCCGCCGCCGTTCGCGCCGGTCGCGCCGCCGCCGGCGGCCTCGGCTATCGGGTTACCTCGGCCGATGCCGACCTGTGCTATGCCCAGGAGGGGCCGGCATCTGTGGTTGTCCTCCGATCGGGATCTCGTACCGTCTGCCTGCTCGGCACGGGCCGGCCGCTGACCAACGAGCACCTCGACGAGGAGGGCAACGCCGCCCTGGCCCTCGGTCTGCTCGGGGCGCGACCGCAGGTGCTGTGGTTCCTGCCGGGGCTCGACGACGTGCCCGACAACCAGCGGGTCTCCTTCTACGGACTGGTGCCGCACGGGATCTGGTGGGCGCTGGGCCAGGCTGTCATCGCTGTCGTACTGCTCGCGCTGTGGCGGGCCCGGCGACTGGGCGCGCTCGTGGTCGAGCCGCTGCCGGTCGTGGTGCGCGCGGCCGAAGCGGTCGAGGGGCGGGCCCGGCTCTACCGCCGGTCCCGGGCCTGGGGCACGGCCGCGGAGGCGCTGCGAGCGGGGTCGCGGTCGCGGCTCGCGACGCTGCTCGGCCTGCCCCGCCGGGCCGCGCCCACAACGGTGGTCGACGCCGTCGCCGCCCGTACGTTCCGTGCGGCGGTCGACGTACATGGCCTGCTTTACGGCGCGCCGCCGCCCGACGATCGCGCGCTTGTGCGCCTCGCCGATGACCTCGACATCCTCGAGAGGGAGATCCGCCGACCATGACAAGCCCATCCGCCGACGAGACCACCGACCACACAGCCGGCGAGACGGCCGAGCAGGACGACCGGGCCCGCGAGTCGTTGCGGCGGCTGCGCGTCGAGGTCGCCAAGGCGGTCGTCGGCCAGGATGCCGCCGTCACCGGGCTGGTCATCGCGCTGCTGTGCCGGGGTCACGTGCTGCTCGAGGGTGTGCCCGGCGTCGCCAAGACCCTGCTCGTGCGCACGGTGGCGGCCGCTCTGACCCTGGACACCAAGCGGGTGCAGTTCACTCCCGACCTGATGCCGGGGGACGTGACCGGGTCACTGGTCTACGACGCGCGGTCCGCGCAGTTCTCCTTTCGCAACGGGCCCGTCTTCACCAACCTGTTGCTGGCCGACGAGATCAACCGCACGCCGCCCAAGACCCAGGCGGCCCTTCTCGAGGCGATGGAGGAGCGCCAGGTCACCGTCGACGGCGACCCGCGCCGGCTGCCCGACCCGTTCATCGTCATCGCCACCCAGAACCCGGTCGAGTACGACGGCACCTACCCGCTCCCGGAGGCCCAGCTGGACCGGTTCCTGCTCAAGCTGACGATGCCGGTGCCCTCGCGCCCGGACGAGGTCGACGTGCTGACCCGCCATGCCCGCGGCTTCGACCCGCGCGACCTGGCCGCCGCGGGAGTCGCCCCGGTGGCGGGGGTGGCCGAGCTCGCGGCGGGGCGGGCCGCCGTACGCCGGGTCGCCCTCGCCCCGGAGGTGATCGGCTACGTGGTGGACCTGAGCCGGGCCACCCGGACCTCGCCCTCCCTGCGGCTGGGCGTCTCCCCCCGCGGCGCCACCGCGCTGATGTCGGCCGCTCGGGCGTGGGCCTGGTTGTCCGGACGCGACTACGTGACGCCCGATGACGTGAAGGCGCTGGCCCGGCCCGCGCTGCGGCATCGGGTCGAGCTGCGCCCGGAGGCCGAGCTCGAAGGCGTCACCACCGACGCCGTGCTCGAGGGCGTCCTCGGCTCGGTGGCGGTCCCGCGGTGACCCGGTGACCCGTGACCTGGCGACGTGGTGACCCCGCCCATGGCCCCAGCACAGGTGGGTGAGCGGTGGCGCTGACCGGTCGGGCGGGGCTGCTCGCCCTGGTCGGCGCCGTCGTGGTGGGACTCGTGCTGCCCTCGACGTGGGGGCTGGTGCTGGTGACCGGCCTGGTGCTCGCCGTCGTCGCCGTCGATGTCAGCCTGGCCGCGCCGGTCGGACCGCTGCGCCTGGCCCGGACCGGGGACACCGCCGTGCGGCTCGGCGAAACCGCGACGGTCACCCTGACGGTGCAGAACCCGTCACCGCGACGACTGCGCGGGCTCCTGCGCGACGCCTGGCCGCCCAGCGCGGGGGCCGCCGGGCAGCGGCAGGCCCTCGACGTACCCTCGCAGGAGCGCCGTCGGGTCGTGACCGTGCTGCGCCCCACCCGGCGCGGCGACCGGCCGGCCCACCAGGTGACCATCCGCTCCGTCGGGCCGCTGGGCTTCGCGGCCCGGCAGGGCTCTCGCGACGTGCCGTGGCGGGTCCGGGTGCTGCCGCCCTTCACCTCGCGCAAGCACCTGCCGTCCAAGCTGGCGCGGCTGCGCCAGCTGGACGGTCGGGCCTCGGTGATGATCCGGGGCCAGGGCACCGAGTTCGACTCGCTGCGGGAGTACGTCGTGGGCGACGACGTACGGTCGATCGACTGGCGGGCCTCGGCTCGGGCGACGGACGTGATGGTGCGCACCTGGCGCCCGGAGCGCGACCGGCGGATCCTGCTCGTGCTGGACACCGGGCGTACATCGGCCGGGCGGGTCGGCGACGCACCACGGCTGGACGCCGCGCTGGACGCCGCACTGCTGCTCGCCGCCCTGGCCAGCCGGGCCGGGGACCGGGTCGACCTGCTGGCCTACGACCGCACCGTGCGTGCGCGGGTCGAGGGCGCCACGGCGGGCGAGCTGCTCCCGGCGCTGGTCGCGGCGATGGCCGTCTTGCAGCCGACCCTGGTCGAGCCGGATTACGCCGGGATGGTCTCGGCCGTGCTGTCCCGGTCGCCGCGGCGCTCGCTGGTGGTGCTGCTCACCGGCCTGGACGCGGCGCCGGTGCAGGAGGGCCTGCTGCCGGTGCTCGGCCAGCTGGCCGCGCGGCACGTGGTCGTCCTGGCCTCGGTGGGTGACCCGCGGGTGGCAGCCATGGCGACCGGGCGAGGGGATGCCGAGGCGGTCTACGACGCCGCGTCGGCGGAGCGGGCCGGACTGGAGCGGCGCGCGATCAGCGAGCTGCTGATCCGGCGAGGTGTCGAGGTGGTCGACGCCCCGCCCGACCAGCTGGCCCCACGGCTCGCCGACCGCTACCTCGCCCTCAAGGCGGCCGGGAGGCTCTGACCCGGATCAGGCCGCGACGGGAGCGGACTCACCAGCGCCCCGCGCGCCGCCCATCTCGCCGGCCAGGACGGCGCGGCGACCCGGCCCCAACACGTAGCCGAGGAAGGCTAGCCACACGATGATGCCGATGCCGATCCGGGCCACCGTGGGCAGCGGCGACGGCGTGACGAAGGCCTCAATCACCCCGGACACCGCCAGCGTGACCGCGAGCCCGACGGCGAGCGCCCCCGCCGCAAGGCCCTCCTCCATGAGCGCCTGCGAGCGGGTGCGCGGCCCGGGATCGATCCAGGTCCAGCCGAGCCGCAGGCCCGCGCCGGCCGACACGAACACGCAGGTCAGCTCGAGCAGCCCGTGCGGCAGGATCAGCCCGAAGAACAGGTCCAACTTGCCGCTGGCGGCCATCAGCCCACCAGCAACGCCGACGTTGAGGGCGTTTTGCCACATCAGATAGACCACCGGCACCAGGAACACCCCGAATGCGAGCATCAGCGCGCACACCCATGCGTTGTTGGTCGCCACCTTGGCGGCGAACGAACCGCCCGGCGCGGAGGAGTAGTAGTTCTCGAAATCGTGGTCCACCAACTGACGGATCTCCGCCGGCGAGGCGATCGAGCCCTGGACCGCGGGGTGGCTGCTCACCCACCCACCGACGACCAGACCGACCACACAGAAGACCACGCCGACGGGGACCCACCAGCGCATCGACCGGTAGAGCGCGGCGGGGTAGACGACCGCGAAGAAGCGCCCGACGTCGGTCCATGCCGGCGCTGGAGAACCGGCCACCGTGGCCCGGGCCCGGGCCACGAGGGTTGACAGCCGCCCGACCAGGGCCGGGTCCGGGGACGCCGAGCGCACCACCGACAGGTGCGTCGCCACCCGCTGGTAGAGCCCGACAAGCTCGTCCGCCTCGTCGCCAGTGAGCTTGCGACCGCGGCCCATCAGGACCTCGAGGCGGGCCCATTCGTCGCGGTGGGCGCCGACATAGGCATCGACGTCCATGCCGCTCAGACTACCCTTGAGGTCTGCGGGTCGGCAGGCACGTCGTCGGCCACGACGTCGGCCGGTGCGGTCAGACGGCGAGGTCCGGCGGTTCGGAAGGCGGGGTTTCGTGACCGAGATGGTCACCGGCGAGGCCGTGGTCCTCGAGTTGCGGTTGGCCCGGTTCGGCAGCCGGCTGATCGCCCTCGTCATCGACGGCGCCATCCAGTTCGTGGCGCTCCTGCTCGGTTTCGCCGTGGTGGGCGGGGTCGCCGGGTCGGTCGACTCCGCCCTGGGCAGCGCGATCCTGCTGGTTTTCACCGTGTTGGTCCTGGTGGGCTACCCGGTCGCCTTCGAGACGCTCACCCGGGGGCGGTCCCCCGGAAAGATGGCCATGGGCCTACGTGTCGTCCGGGAGGACGGCGGCCCGATCCAGTTCCGGCAGGCGCTGGTCCGCGGCCTGCTCGGCGTGGTCGAGATCTATGTGAGCTTTGGGTCGGTTGCGCTGATCGTCTCGCTGGTCTCGGCGCGGGGGAAGCGCGTCGGCGACTACCTTGCCGGCACCGTCGTCCTGCGCGAGCGGACGCCCCAGCAGCGGGCGCCGATGGCGATGATGCCCCCGCAACTGGCCGGCTGGGCGAGCACGCTCGACCTGTCCGCGGTGCCCGACGACCTGGCGCTGGCGGCGCGCCAGTTCCTCGCCCGGGCCGGCGAGCTGTCCCCCGAGGCGCGCGACCAGGTCGGCACTCGACTGGCCGACGCGCTGGCGGCGGTGACCCGGCCCGCACCGCCGCCAGGCGTGCCCGTCTGGGCGTTCCTGGCCGCCGTGGTCGCGGAGCGACGCACGCGCGAAACCGAGCGCCTGCGCCGGCGGCGCACCACCGGCCACCTGCCACAGGTGCGATACGCGCCGCCCACGGCCCCGCCCCCCGATCCCGGTGCCGGTGCCGGCCACGCTGCGGAGCCGCGCAACCCGGGGTTGAAGCTTCCGCTCCCCCCCCAGCTTCCGCTCCCCCCCCAGGCTCCGCTCCCCCCCCAGGATCCGCTCGCGCCGGACAACCCCTTCGCTCCGCCGGGCTGACCCGACTAGAGGTCAGTAGCGGTAGAGGTCGGACTTGTAGGGGCCGGCCACGTCGACGCCGATGTACTCCGCCTGGTCCTTGCGCAGCGTGGTGAGCTTGACCCCGAGCGCGTCCAGGTGCAGCCGGGCGACCTTCTCGTCCAAGTGCTTGGGCAGCACGTAGACCTGGCGCTCGTAGTCACCGGTCTTGGTGAACAGTTCGATCTGCGCGATCGTCTGGTTGGCGAACGAGTTGGACATCACGAACGACGGGTGGCCGGTCGCGTTGCCGAGGTTCAGCAGCCGACCCTCGGACAGCATGATGATCGAGTGCCCGTCGGGGAAGACCCACTCGTCGACCTGCGGCTTGATCGTCGTACGGCGAATGCCTGGGGTGTTGGCGAGGCCGGCGATGTCGATCTCGTTGTCGAAGTGGCCGATGTTGCCCACGATCGCCTGGTGCTTCATCTTGGCCATGTCCTCGACCGTGATGATGTCCTTGTTGCCCGTGGCTGTGATGAAGATGTCGGCCGAGGAGACCACATCGTCCATCGTCGTGACCTGGAAGCCGTCCATGGCGGCCTGCAGCGCGCAGATCGGGTCGATCTCGGTGATGATCACCCGCGCACCCTGGCCGCGCAGCGACTCCGCACTGCCCTTGCCGACGTCGCCGTAGCCGAACACGACCGCGACCTTGCCGCCGATGAGGACGTCGGTGCCGCGGTTGATGCCGTCGATGAGCGAGTGGCGGGTGCCGTACTTGTTGTCGAACTTGGACTTGGTGACCGAGTCGTTGACGTTGATCGCCGGAAAGAGCAGCTCGCCGGACCGGGCGAACTCGTAGAGCCGGTGCACCCCCGTCGTCGTCTCCTCGGTGACTCCCTTGATGCCGGCGCCCATCCGGGTGTACTTCGTCGGGTCCTTGGCGATCGAGGCGCGCAGCAGGTCCAGCACGACGGCGTATTCCTCGGAGTCGCTCTCGTCGGTCGCCGGCACGACGCCGGCTGCCTCGAACGTGGTGCCGTTGTGGATCAGCATCGTGGCGTCGCCGCCGTCGTCGAGGATCATGTTCGGGCCGTCGCCGTCGGGCCAGGTCAACATCTGCTCGGTGCACCACCAGTAGTCCGGGAGGGACTCACCCTTCCAGGCGAAGACCGGCACGCCCTGGGGCGCCTCGGCGGTGCCGAGCGGCCCGACGACGGCTGCGGCGGCCGCGTGGTCCTGGGTGGAGAAGATGTTGCAGGACACCCACCGCACGTCGGCACCGAGCGCGGTGAGGGTCTCGATCAGGACGGCGGTCTGCACGGTCATGTGCAGCGAGCCGGCGATGCGGGCTCCCGCGAGCGGCTGGCTGGGGCCGAACTCCTCGCGCAGCGACATCAGGCCGGGCATCTCGTGCTCGGCCATCCGGATCTCGTTGCGGCCGTAGTCGGCCAGGGACAGGTCGGCGACCTTGAACTCGCCGTTGGTCAGGACATGTCGGTCAGTCATGGTTGCTCCCAGATAGCGGTGCGTCGATGTGTGGGCAGTCCCGCGCGCTCAAGTGGGTCAGGTGTGATGTGGCGCTGCGGTGGAGAACTGCCCGGCGCGGCCCCTCCGGGCCTGTCCATCAGTGACGCCGATGACTCCACCACCCAGAGTAGCGGCTGGGCCGCGACCTGCCAAAACGACGGCGAGCGGGCTGGGGTTTCGTCAGGCGGTCTCGGTCAGGGGGTCTCCGCCGGCGGGACGAGGGAGGGGGGCACGTGGGCGGCCCGCTCGGGGACGTAGATGTCGGGCTCGAGGTAGATAACCCGGGCGATCGGCTCAGCCGCCCGGATGCGGGCCTCGGCGGCGTTGATAGCGCGGGCGACGTCCCGGGCGGTGTCGTCGTGGCGTACGGCGACCTTGGCCGCGACCAGCAGCTCCTCGGGCCCCAGGTGCAGGGTGCGCAGGTGGATGACCCGCTCGATGCTGGGGTCGTCCTCCAGCGCGGCGACGATGCGCGCGACGGCGTCGGCGTTGGCGCCCTCGCCGAGCAGCAGGCTCTCGGTCTCGATCCCGAGGAGGACCGCAACGGTCACCAGCAGCAGGCCGATGGCGACGGTGCCGAGGCCGTCCCAGACGCCGTTTCCGGTGAGCAGCGTCAGTCCCACCCCGATCAGGGCGAACACGAGGCCGACCAGCGCAGCGGAGTCCTCGAGCAGGACGACCGGCAGCTCGGGGGCCTTGGAGTGCCGGATGAACGACACCCACGACACCCCGTTCCGGGCCCGGTTGGACTCGTGGACGGCGGTGCGGAACGAGAATGACTCGAGGCCGATCGCCACGATGAGCACGAGGACCGGCACCCAATGCCAGCTGTGGATGCCTTCTCGCTCCCGGAGCTTGTGGTAGCCCTCGTAGAGGGCGAACAGACCGCCGAGGCTGAACAGCACGATGGCCACGAGGAACGCGTATAGATAGCGCTCACGGCCGTAGCCGAACGGGTGGTCCGTGGTCGCGGACCGCTTGGCCCGCTTGCCGCCGAGCAGCAGCAACGCCTGGTTGCCGGTGTCGGCGAGGGAGTGGATCGACTCGGCCAGCATCGAGGACGACCGGGTGAGCAGGAAGGCCACCAACTTGGTCACCGCTATGCCGAGGTTGGCCAGCAGCGCGGCGATGATGGCCCGGGTGCCGCCTTCGGTGCTCACCGGGCGATGCGCTGCTTCAACGAGATGATCGGGTCGATCGGCGTGGGGTCGATACCCTGCAGCAGGGCCAGATATACCGAGGCGAAGTCGATCGGCTGCACCAGGCTGGCCAGGCGGGCGACCGCGTGCTGACCGCTCGCCCGCAGCTCGGTCAGCCCCACGGCATATTCCGCCGCGAGCTCGACCGTCGCGTCGCTGCGGCGAACCACCTGGGGCAGGGTCTCGGTGTCACGCAGCAACACCAGCCGCAGACTGGGCCAGCCCGGCTCCCCCTCGACGCGATCCCGGAACAGGTCCTCGACGGGCGCCACGCCGGCCGGGGAGCCTGGTCCCGTTCCGGCCCGGCCGTAACGACCTGCGAAGCAGACGACCTGGTTGTGGTGGGCTTCGGGCAGCACACCGGGGACGGACGGCTGCTTGGCGTTCTCCGCGAGCTGGCCGGCGAAACGCGTGGCCGTCACCGAGGTCAGGTCGCTGGTGCCCCAGATCATCGGCAGGGTCCCGACCAGCTCGAGGGCCAGCCGCTTGGCCGGGTTGGCGTAGGTGTCAGCGCCCGGCGCGCACTCGGTGCTGACCTGGTCGAGGTCGTCGGCCACGGCCGCGAGCATGCCGGTGGGGCAGGTGACCAGACCCAGGGCGTCGGCGAGCAGCATCAGCGGGACGGACAGGGCCCAGAAGTTGGCCCGCGGCATCCGACCGCCGCCGTCGACGGGGATGTGCACGCCGTGCCCGGCCTCCGCACGCTGAGCCAGCGGGGTGCCTGCGATGCCGACTGTGACCAGGCGGGCGCCGCGGCGCAGCGCCTCGTCGGCGATGGCGAGGGTCTCCTCGGTGCTCCCGGAGCAGGACACCGCGACGACCAGGTCCAGCGGCCCGACCCAGCCGGGCAGCCGGTAGCCGCGATGCGCCAGCACCGGCACCGGGCAGCTGGCGCCGGTGACGGCGGCCAGCACATCCCCCGCGATGCCCGACCCGCCCATGCCGGCGGCGATGATCGACCGCGGCCGGCCGTCGGCGACGACGGCGCCGAGGTCGGCCTCGCCGGTGCGCAGCACGGCCTCGCGCACCTGCGCCCCCGCCGTGGCGACGGCCCGCAGCATGCCGTCGGTGTCGGCGGCAGCCAGGGCGGCCGGGTCATCGAGGATCGCCTCATCGACGTACGGGCTCATGGTTGGGGTGCCCGGGCCTCGTCGATGAGCAGGACGGGGATGTCGTCCCTCACCGGATAGGCCAGCCCGCAGGCCTCGCCGGTGCAGACGAGCTCGGCGGCGGCCTCGTCGACGCGCAGCGGCGCGTGACATTTCGGGCAGGCCAGGATCTCGAGCAGGCGCTCGTCGATGTTCACGGTGCGGGCTCCTTACGAACCAGGGCGAGGACCTCGTCGCGCACCCGCGCCATGGTGGCGTGGTCTGGCGCCTCGACATTCAACCGGATCAGCGGCTCGGTGTTGGATCCGCGCAGGTTGAACCACCAGTCGTCGACGCTGACAGTGAGCCCGTCGAGCTCGTCGATCTCGACCCCGCGGCGGTCGGCGTAGGCGGCGCGGACCGCCGCCATCCGGGTCGGGGCTGTGTCTCCCCCGGCGAGGGTGCTGTTGATCTCCCCCGACCCGGCATAGCGCTCGAACTGCGCCGCGAACGCCGACAGCGGCGCGTCCTGCCCGGCCAGTGCGGCGAGCACATGCAGGGCCGCAAGCATGCCGGTGTCGGCGCGCCAGAAGTCGCGAAAGTAGTAGTGGGCCGAGTGTTCCCCGCCGAAGACCGCGTCGGTGCGGGCCATCTCGGCCTTGACGAAGGAGTGCCCGACGCGGGTGCGCAGCGGCACCCCGCCGTGCTCGCGCACGATCTCGGGCACGGCCCGCGACGTGATCAGGTTGTGGATCACCGTGCCGCCGGGATGCTTGGCCAGCTCCCGTACGGCGACGAGCGCCGTGACCGCCGACGGCGAGACGGGCTCGCCCCGCTCGTCGACGACGAAGCACCGGTCGGCGTCGCCGTCGAAGGCGATGCCGAGGTCGGCGCCCTCCGCCCGGACGGCGTGCTGCAGGTCGACGAGGTTCTTCGGGTCCAGCGGGTTGGCCTCGTGGTTGGGGAAGGTGCCGTCGAGCTCGAAATAGAGGGGAATCACCTCCACCGGCAGACCGGCCAGCACCGAGGGAACGGTGTGCCCGCCCATGCCGTTGCCGGCGTCGATGACGACCTTGAGGTGACGACCGCCGCGCAGGTCCACCAGCGAACGAAGGTGGTCGGCGTAGGCCGCGAGCAGGTCGCGGTGGGACACCGTGCCCGGCGGGCCCGCGAACGCCGGCACGCCCGTCTCGGCCAACTCGCGGATGTCCATCAGCCCGGAGTCGGCTCCGATCGGGGTCGCCCCGGCGCGGCACATCTTAATGCCGTTGTACTGCGCAGGGTTGTGGCTCGCGGTGAACATCGCGCCCGGCAGGTCGAGATGGCCGCTGGCGAAGTAGAGTTGATCGGTCGAAGCCAGCCCGATGTCGATCACGTCGGCGCCCTGCGCGGCGGCTCCCTCGGCGAAGGCGGCGACCAGCGACGGCGACGACGGACGCATGTCGCGACCGACGACGACCGCACCCCCGGCCGCGCCGGTCACGCGCGCGAAGGCCGCTCCGAGGTCGCGAGCCACATCCGCATCGAGCTGGTCGGGGACGACGCCGCGCACGTCGTAGGCCTTCACCAAACCGGATAGGTCGCGCACGGCCGCGAGCCTATCGGCTGTCTCCCGGACGGCCCGCAGCCGACGGCGGTCCGGTCCTGGGACCACCCCCCATCCGAGGCGCACCCATGGTCGCCGGGTGGATCATGGTCGCCGGGTGGATCGTCGGGGAAGCTTGATCTGGCGGTCTCGATCGTTCGGGACCTTGGTCTTGCGGGCCTTGTCGAGGATGTTCGCGACGGGCAGCGGCGCCCCGTTCTCGCCGGGGCCGCTGTCCTCCCAGGTGCGGTACTCGCACCGATGGCAGGAGGTCAGCTGGACCGGCGAGCCGTCGGTGAGGGTGAGCGAGATGCGGGTCACCCGGACGCTGCCACAGGCTCGGCAGGTGGCCCCGGAGCGGGCTCCGCGCTGGGTGAGCGAGCCCGAGATGGGCGTGACGGGTGCTGCTGACGATCGGGCCATGAACTCACTCCGGGGATGCGCGCCGTGCGTTGGTGCGCAGCCTGTCCTAGCCCGTCGAGGGGCCAGGCCGACCGAGACCGCGCGCTGTCACCATTGCTATCGGCACCAGGGACGCGGACCTTGAGCCCCGCAGATGAGGCGAGCCGGAATCAGTCGGGCGAACGCAACACCCGCAAGTGGCCCCGCCGGCCGACCTCGGGGGGGTCGGTATCGAACGAGCCCTGGACCGGCCGGGCGGCCTCGCGCACCGCATCGGCCAGCGCCTCGAGGTCGTCCTTGCTGGGGGGGGCGGCGTCGGGGTCGGGTGCCAGCCGGAGGACCTCCCAGCCGCGGGGGGCGGTCAGTCGCTCGGAGTGGGCCACGCACAGGTCGTAGCAGTGCGGCTCGGCGTAGGTCGCGAGAGGGCCGAGGACCGCGGTCGAGTCGGCGTAGACATAGGTGAGCGTTGCGACGGCGGGCCGCCCACACGCGGAACGCGAGCAGCGGCGAACAGGGCTCACGAGGCCAGACGCTAGCGACCGGGAGGCCGTTCGCGCGGCATCCGGCCCGGCGCGTCGCGAGGCGGCTGCCGCGGTCTAGCGTGAGGTGCATGCACCCTCGGCGCCGCGATCGCCGCGGACGGGGCCTGCGCGGCCCCCTGACGCCGGTCGGGTTGCCCGTGACCCGCAGCCGGGCCGAGCAGTTCGACGAGTTCGTGCTGGACGCCGTCGAGCGCCTCGAGCGGCGCTGGGCCGAGGAGTTGCGCGACGTCGAGTTCGCGGTCGAGGACGTCCCGCCGGTGACTCCTGCGCCGGGCGGACCCACCGGGAGCGGCTTGGGCCGACCCGGCCCAGACGCAGGCGGGCCCGGTCCGATCGACTCCCCCGAAGGCATCGTCGCACTGGGGCGGGCCTTCGCGGTCGCAGGAACCCGTCCAGCCCGCGTGGTCGTCTACCGCCGTGCGATCGAGAGCCGCGCCCGCGGCCAGCGGGCGCTCGGGGCGCTGGTGCACGACGTCCTCGTGGAACAGGTCGCGGAGTTGCTGGGCCGCGAGCCTGAGGCCATCGACCCCGAGTACGGCGACGGTCCCAACTTCGGCCCCGACTTCGGGCCCGACTCCGGCCCCGACGGCAGCCACGGGCCCTGATCTCGCGCCCGGCGGGCAGCCACGAGCCCGATCGCGCCGCGGACGGGGTTGACGCAAACCCACCATAAGCCGCAAGTCGGCCACAGGGGACGTATGGCAGGTCCCGACGGACCTTAGGCCCTGTGCCCGGCGTCACCGGAGCCGCACAGTGGGTTCAGAACCATTGCATGAGCAAACACTTGTGCAGGACGAGCACTGGAGCCCCAGGCATGACGTCATTCTCGGCAAACCGCCAGACCAGCGCAGGGAGGCTGCGCCGGCTGACCGTGCTAGGAGCGGCCGTCGCCTTGCTGGCCACCGCCGCCTGCGGAAGCGAGGCAGGAACGACGCCCGCCAAGGACGCGAAGTCCTCCTCGGGGAGCGCCTCGAAGTCCGCCCCCGTCGTCAAGCCCGCGTTGACCGACGCCCAGTACCTCACGAACGGTTCGGAGTTCGTCGACGCCGCCAAGGCCACCTGGGACGCCACGGCCAAGGTCGTCCCGATCGAGCTCAAGGAGATGTCCTTCACACCCAGCAGCGTCACCCTCGAGGCCGGCAAGCCCTACGTGCTCAAGCTGGTCAACAAGGGCAAGGTCAAGCACGAGTTCTCGGCGGGGCAGTTCTTCCGGGCCTCTGCCAACCGCAAGGTGTCTTCGGAGAGCGGCGCGGTGAAGGTGCCGTTCTTCACCGAGATCGAGGTCCTCCCGGGCAAGACCGCCGAGGTCTTCGTGATCCCCGTTATCCCCGGCACCTTCAAGATGCTGTGTGAGCTTCCTGGCCACCTCGAGGCCGGGATGTCCGGCAAGATCACGGTCACCGGCAAGGCACCGACGATCCCGGCTCCGGTCCTCGGTGACGTGGCGAGCGGCGCGTGGCTGCAGACGGCCGGCAAGATGCTCGACGCCGCGAAGCCCACCTGGGACGCCAAGGCCAAGACCGTGCAGATCGCGGCCGGCGAGGCCGGCGCCAAGATGTTCTTCAAGCCGAAGAACCTGACCCTGAAGGTCGGCACGCCGTACAAGATCGAGCTGATGAACGTCGGCAAGGTCGAGCACGAGTACACCGCCGACGAGTTCTTCGCGAGCATCGCCTTCCGCAAGGCGGAGGACAAGACCGGAGAGTACAAGGGCCTGCTGCTCAAGGAGGCCGAGGTCCTGCCCGGCCAGCAGATCGACCTGTACCTCATCCCGAACAAGGTCGGCACGTTCAAGATCCTTTGCGCGATTCCGGGCCACAACGAGGCCGGCATGAACGGCACGATCACCGTCACCAAATAGTCGCCAGGGGGAGCCGCCCACGGGGCGGCTCCCACCTGCATTTGGGGGGCGCGCGAGCACCAGCTCCGCACCAAGCAGCACGCGCACCACACCGACCGCGAGGAGAACCCCATGACGACCCCCACCACGAACTTGCAGGACGGACCGGCGAATCCCCCGCCGGTCATCGACCAGGACTCGGACGACGGCCCCACCCGGCGCAGCGTCCTGGCCCGACTCGCCGCACTGGGGGTCACCACGGCGGGCATTGGCGCCGGCGCCGTGACGCTGGTCAACTTCCGCGAGGAGGCGCACGCCGCGGCCAAGCCCGGCAGCACCACCACGCCGCAGCCGAACAAGCCGGTGGGGTCCAAGGAGGCCGAGCACGCCTGGTGCATGGTCATCGATCTGCGCACCTGCGACGGCTGCAAGATCTGCACGACGTCGTGCCAGAAGCGCCACGGCCTGCGCGAGGAGCAGACCTGGATCAAGGTCTACTCGATGGAGGACGGCAAGGGCGGAAACTTCAACATGCCCCGGCCCTGCATGATGTGCGAGGACGCACCGTGCCTGAAGGTCTGCCCCGTCGGCTCGACCCTGCGCACCGACGAGGGGCTCGTGCTGGTCGACACCGACACCTGCGTCGGGTCCCGCGCATGCATGGCCGCCTGCCCCTACGAGGCGCGTTACTTCAACTGGAAGGACCCGCTGCCGGCCAAGCGGATGCCGATGCCGAACACCCCCCAGATGCCGGTGGCGCAGAAGGGCACCGTCGGCAAGTGCGTGCTGTGTGCGGACCGCCTGCCGCAGGGCGAGCTGCCCGCGTGCGTCGAGGGTTGCCCGATGGGCGTGCTCTACGTCGGCGACCTCGTCACCGACGTCGCGGTCAACGGTCAGGGCACCACGGTCGTCCTGTCCCAGTTCCTGCGCGAGAATGACGCCATCCGGTTCAAGGAGGAGCTCGGGACCAACCCGCGCGTCTGGTACATCATGGGCCACGGTCAGAGCCTCGAGGCCTCCCAGTGAGCGCCGGCTCCCGCGAAGCATCCCTTCGCCCCTTCGGCAAGCCCAGCCTGGCCTGGTGGGCCGTCGTCGCTACTCTTGCCGCCGTCGTGGCCGTCGGGATCTACGCCTGGATCCTGCAGCTGCGGGAGGGCATGGGGGTGGCCGGCTACAACGACCACGCCTTCTGGGCGATCTACATCGCCGACGTCGTGACGTTCATCGGCGTGAGCTACGGCGGGGCCGTCGTCTCGGCAATCCTGCGCCTGACCGGCGCCACCTGGCGGGCACCCCTGACCCGGCTGGCCGAAGGCACGGCCGTCGTCACGGTGCTGATCGGCTCGTCGCTGATCATCCCGCACATCGGTCGCCCCGAACGGCTCTGGGAGCTGGTCGTCCACCCCAACCTGACCGCGCCGGTGTTCTGGGACTTCGTGGCCGTGATGACCTACACGTTCGCCTCGGTCGTGTTCTTTGCCCTGCCACTGATTCCCGACATGGCCGTGCTTTCCGGCGACGAACACGCCACCAAGCTCGGCCGCAACCGTCGGACGCTGTACAAGTTCGTGTCGCGCGGCTGGGTCGGCGCACCCCAGCAGCGCCGGGTGCTTGCCGGCGCCCTCGGCCTCGTCTCGATCATGATCATCCCGTTGGCCGTGTCGGTGCACTCGGTTCTTGCCTGGGCCTTCGCGACCACATCGCGGCCCTGGTGGCACGAGAGCATCTGGGCACCGCAGTTCGTCGTCGCCGCGCTGTATTCCGGCGTGGCCCTGGTCATCCTGGTCGTCGCCGGCTTCCGCCGCGGCTACCACCTGGAGGGCTTCATCACCGAGCGGCACTTCATCCGCCTCGGGTTCATCATGGCGACCTTCGGGGCCACCTACATCTACCTGACCTTCGCCGACATCCTCCCGGGCGCGTACGTCGCGGAGAACGGCGTCTCCGCGGTCTTCGGTGAGCTGCTCGTCGGGCGGCTCGCCCCCTATTTCTGGATGTTCGCGATCGTCGGAGGGATCCTGCCGCTGCTGCTCGTGGCGTTGCCGTGGACGCGCAACATCAAGGGCATGGTCCTGGCCGCCACCCTCGTCGTACCGATGATGTGGCTCAAGCGGATGCTCATGGTCATCGCCCCCGCCAACTACGACGTCGTGACCGGCGCGTTCGGCAACTACAACTTCACGTGGGTGGCCATCTCGGTCACCCTTGCCGCCGCGGCCGCCATCCCGTTGCTGCTCATGCTGCTGTTCCGGGTCGTGCCGTTGCTGTCCATCGACGAGATCGAGGAGATCGACGAGATGGAGGAGATCGCGGCGATGGAGGCCGCGGCAGCCTATGCGCGCCACCAGTCCACCTCAGCAGCCCCCAAGGATGCTGCGGACGACGCGATGCCGGCCAGTGTGGGTGCGCACGCCATGACCGCTGCGGCTCCGGCGCCAAATGGCACGGCCCCGGCACCCACGGGCACGCCCCCGGCACCCACGGGCACGGCCCCGGCTCCCACGGGCACGGCCCCGGCTCCCACGGGCAGCCATTCACCACGGGTGGCCGGCGCGGCGGGTGTGCTGCTTCTCGTGGCCATCCTGGGCATGTTCGGTGCAGGCTCCGCAGCCCCCGCCGACGCCGCGACAGCGCCGGCTGCGCCGGGCACGCCGACGATCAAGCTGGTCGCCACCGAGTCCGCCGGCACGGTGCAGCTCGTGGCCACCGTCAAGGGCCCGGACGGGCAGCCCCCCGCCAAGGCGGACGTCAAGTTCTTCCTCTCCAGCACCGTGTTCGGCCCACGCGACGTCCCGCTCGCGTCGGCCCCCGCCGACCCGACCGGCGTCGCCCGGGTCATCCTCGGCGTGGACCCCAAGCTCTACCGGCCCACGACCGCCGGACTGCAGGAGTTCACCGCGAGCTTCGTGCCGACCCCGGGCGCGGACCCGGTCAAGTTCAGCACCAACGTCAACGTGTCGGTCGGCCGGTCGGCCTTCCACCAGGCGGCGAAGAAGCCTCTCTCGGGCTTGGGATCGGCCCTGCCGATGGTGCTCTTCCTCATCGTGGGGACCGTCTGGACGCTGCTGATCATCCAACTCGGCCGGGTGATCCGGGTCAGCCGGTTCGCTCCGAAGGTGACCCGCAACGCCTGACCCACCGCCCTGACCCACCGCTGCATGACACGCACGTCATCCGGTCGCCCGCCCGGTCGCCAGCCCGGTCGACAGGTCGGCGGCCACGGCCGGAACGAGCACGGTGAACTGGCCGGGCTGCACCGTCGCGACGGTCAGCGCCCGGCCGGTCGCCGAGGTGGCCTCGATGCTTCGGCTGACCACGACCAGGCCGGACCCCGCGGCAGGAACCACCGACACTGCGAAGCTTCGGGCCTTGCTCACGGTCGCCAGGTCAAGGGTCACCTGGGCGCCGGCCGCGACGTCCACCGCCTGCGGGGTGCCCGGCCCGGGGCCTAGCGGCGTCACGACGACGGTTGCGGCCGAGATCGGAGCGGCGACGGTCAGCCGACTCGTCGCAGGCGAGGGACCCGGCCCCGCCTCGGCGACGACTCCGGGGCGCTCGGCGGTCAACGCCGGCGCCGCAGCCGTCCACGCGATGTCCTCGAACTGCGCGCCGGACGCGGTCGTCCGCGCCAGCAGCCCGGCCGTGACCGCGACGTCGGACGTGAGCTCGACGGCAACCTGCTGACCCTTGACCAGCCGGGCGAGGTCCACGTCGCCGACGGAACCCGCGGCCACCTCCACAACGTCGGCACCGGCCGGGACGAACGCGCCGTCGGGTGCGAGGACC
>JBBRHF010000029.1:0-29511 GCA_038223055.1 Actinomycetes bacterium
GGTGGCTTGCCTGCTCGGTGCCGCGCTGGTCGCCGTCCCGGGGTGCGCCGCGGGCGAGGACGTGGTAACCGGGACGGCCGCCAGCCAGACGGCCAGCCCATCCCCATCCCCGCCAGGCACCCGACTGACGATCGCGGTGACGGCGCCCGGGCAGGCGACCCAGCGCTACACGCTCACCTGCGACCCGCCCGGCGGCCACCATCCGCACCCCGCCGCTGCCTGCGCAGCACTCGGCCGGCTCGGGGCTCCCTTCGCCGAGTCGCGTCCCGACCTCGCCTGCACGCAGGTCTACGGCGGGCCCCAAGTGGCGACGGTCACGGGCAGCTATGACGGCCACCCGGTCACGACACGATTCGCCCGGTCCGACGGCTGCGCGATCGCCCGCTGGGACCAGCACGTCGCAGTCCTCGTGGAGCGCGGGGGGGCAGATGGTAGCTAGCTGGTAGCAGCGATCTGCGAAAGATGCGACATTTGTCCTTTATCACCGCTACCGGGCACCCGGCGCGGTCGAGCGAGGAGGTCGGCATGGTCGCCACCAATCCAGACGGCACGTCCGGACCAGCGTCGGGAACGGCGGCGCCACCTTCCCGGCGCGATCGCACCCACTGGCTCTACATCGCGGTCGTCGTCGCGGCCGCATCGGGCATCGTGCTCGGCTTGGCGGCACCAGACGTGGGGACCTCGCTCAAGCCGCTCGGCACCGCCTTCGTGGCCCTGATCAAGATGCTGATCAGTCCCATCATCTTCTGCACCATCGTGCTCGGCGTCGGTTCGGTGCGCCAGGCCGCGCAGGTCGGCAAGGTCGGTGGGCTGGCCCTGGGCTACTTCCTGACCATGTCCACCGTCGCGCTGGCGATCGGGCTCGTGGTGGGCAACCTGCTGCACCCCGGGTCTGGCCTGCACCTGACCGCAGAGCTGAAGGGTTCGGGCGCCAAGGCCGCCGGCGAGGCGTCCCAGACCACGGTGGAGTTCCTGCTGGGCATGATCCCGACGACGATGGTGTCGGCGTTCACCGAGGGATCGGTGTTGCAGACGCTGTTCATCGCGCTGCTGGTCGGCTTCGCCGTACAGTCCCTCGGGGGTCGGGGCGAGCCCATCCTGGTCGCGGTGGGGCACCTGCAGCGACTCGTCTTCAAGGTGCTCTCGATGATCATGTGGCTGGCCCCCATCGGCGCCTTCGGGGCGATGGCCGCCGTCGTCGGGTCCGCCGGGGTCGACGCCCTGCGCAGTCTTGCCGTCATCATGCTGGGCTTCTACACGACCTGCTTCCTGTTCGTCATCGTGGTGCTGGGCACGCTGCTCAAGGTGACGACGGGGGTCAACCTGCTGCGCCTGCTGCGCTACCTCGGCCGCGAGTTCCTGCTGATCGTGTCGACGTCGTCCTCGGAGACGGCCCTGCCCCGGCTGATCGCCAAGATGGAGCACATGGGTGTGTCCAAGGCGGTGGTAGGCATCACCGTCCCGACGGGCTACTCGTTCAACCTCGACGGGACCGCGATCTACCTGACCATGTCGTCGTTGTTCATCGCCGAGGCGTTGGACAAGCCGCTGGCGATCGGCGAGCAGATCTCCCTACTGCTGTTCATGATCGTCGCCTCCAAGGGCGCCGCCGGCGTGACCGGGGCTGGGCTCGCCGTGCTCGCCGGCGGCTTGCAGTCCCACCGCCCCGACCTCGTCGACGGCGTGGGCCTCATCGTCGGCATCGACCGGTTCATGTCCGAGGCGCGGGCGCTCACCAACTTCGCCGGCAACGCCGTCGCCACCGTGATCATCGGCCGTTGGACCCACGAGTTCGACGCGGACCGCGCGGAACGGGTGCTGTCCGGGGCCGAACCCTTCGACGAGTTCAGCATGCTCGACGACCATTCCGCTCCGGGGCACGGCGCGAAGCAGACGGTCAGCGTGCGACAGGTCGACCTGACGAAGGCCTGACCCGGGCGGCGGACAGCGTCAGGGCGGAGGTGGCGAGCCCCCACCACACCACGGCGACCAGGACGGCGCCGACGACGTCGCTGGGGCGGTGCCACCCTGCCACGACCGTTGCCACAGCCGTGAGACCCACCGCCGCCACCGCCGGTAGGACGAGCAGCCCGCGCAGCCACAGCGGGGAGACCATCAACGCCGCCACCGCCACCGACGCCACCACGGTGACGTGTCCGCTCGGGAACGAGTTGAGCGTGCCCCACCCGAGGTCGGGGCGATCGAGACCGCGCTTGAGGGCCTGGGTAGTCATATTGGCGCCGGCCACCAGAACCAGGGCAGCCACCGCCAGGTCGACGCGCCGACGCATCGCCGCGACGGCGGTGATCGCTATGACGGCGAGGACGAGGGACGCCAGCGAGACCCGGCCCAGGGCATCGGTCAACTGGGCCGTCGCGCTCGCCGGCGTACGCGAGGCGCGGCGCAGCACCGCGTCGTCGATGTGCTGCCCGAGCGGGGTGCCCACCATGGTGCGGTAGGCAAGCCACAGCGAGATCGCGGCGACCAGCGACACGGCCGCAGCGGCCCCCGCCCGCCAAAGCGCCGATTTGCCGCCTGGCGCAGGCGATCCCCCACGCATGGCCGGGGCGCGTTGGGTCCGGTCGTGGTCCACGATCCCGTGGTCCCGGGCATCGAAGAACTGCGTCACGCGATGGATCCTCCGCATACGGTCATCCCACTCCCGCCCGCCGGGTCGGGGCGCTCAGAGGTTCTCGACGACCCGAGGGATGGCCTGCGGCGCCAGCCAGCCCAGGACCCATCGCATGTCCGCGACGCGGCCGATCTGGGTGCAGCCCTTGGTGGGTTTCCAGGTCCGCCCCGTCGGGGCGGTGTGCACGAAGATGCCGCTGCCCCTGCCAGGGATGGGCTTCGGCCCCACCCCCGCGACGAGCCTCGGCCGGTTGTAGGCCATCCACAAGCCGTAGCGCATGGCCGGCCGGGAGCCGTCCGTGCGACCCGGCTGCTCGATCCACGTGTTGTAGAGCCGGTTATTGAAGTTGGCGACCATCGACGTGGGCAGCCGCCGCCGCCAGGGCATGGTTCCTGGATTGGTGGGCGTCGTCGAGAAGGTCACGGTGACCGAGAAGACCCCGCTTGGCGTCGTGCCATCGCCCTCGCGGTGCCCGCGGGGGCCGGCGAAGCCGGAGGGCCCGATCGTCGAGCGGAACACCGCCGGCCGGCCGTCGGCCTGGCGCACGATGGACCACCGTCCGGCCACCTTCGTCCACGCTTCAGTTCGGGTGCACCACACTTGCGGGCACCACTGGCGGGTGCGCACCGTGCGCAGGACCTGGGCGGTAGCCGCCGGCACCCGAGCCGCGAACGCCGGTGGGGTGGAGACCGCGGAAGAGGGGGCGGAAGCGGCGGACGCGCTGGGGAGTCCGGCCCACGCCACCCCCGTCGCGGTCACAGCGGCAGCGGCGGTCAACCCCGTTAGCACAGCGGCGGTCAACGCAGTCAGCACAGCGGCGGTCCTGAGTCGGGGCGATGGGGTGTTGCGCACGGGACATAGTTTGCCAGGTTTGTTGGCATCGCCGGGCCGAAGCGTCCGGCATGCACCGGCGCGGCTCCCGGCCACAATCTGCAGACCAACACACAGAAGGGCCGTTTCGAGGGCCGAAGACGCCCCGAAGGGGCCCGGAGGGGCGCTTCTGTGTGTTCGCGTGCAGATGTGAGTGCCCCCCGCCCCCCGGCGCCGCCGTCACGCGCTCTCGTCACGCAACAGGCCGCGGCGACGCGCCAACGCGACCGCCTCGGTGCGCCCTCCCGCTCCGAGCTTGGCCAAGATGTTGGAGACGTGCACGCTGACGGTCTTGGCGCTGATGAACAGTTGGCGCCCGATTTCACGGTTGCTGCGCCCTTGGGCGAGTAGGGCGAGGACCTCGGCCTCGCGCGCTGTCAGCGCCTCGTCGGCGCGGGGTCCACCCGAACCGCCGGGGCGGCGCCTGCCCTCGGCGGGCGCCTGCCGCGGCCCTCCCAGCGTGCGCAGGTCGGTGAGCAGTGGCCCGGCGCCCAGTCGCTCCGCGACCTCGCGAGCCAGGGCCACCTGCGCGCGCGCCTCCGCCGGGCGACCGACAGCCCGCAGCACAGCGGCCAGCCGGGCCCGAGACCGAGCCACCTCGAACACGTGGCCAAACCGTTCGAAACCGGCGACAGCTTGCTCCCAGGCCCGGACCAGATCGGCCCCGGTCGATGCCTTCCCGACTAGATCGGCCCCGGTCGACGCCTCGGCCGCTGGATCAGGCCTGGTCACGCTGCCCTCCGCAGGATCAGCGGAGCCGGTGAGCCAGCGCAGCCGAGAATGCTCGGCCCGGACCCGCGCCAGCCATGCCTCCCCCTCGGGCCCCAGCGCGTTCCGAGCGGTCCTGGCTGCGGCGCTGGCAGCCTCGGCCAGGCGGTCACCTCGCCGGGCGAGCTGCCGGCGCTGGGCCTCCCCGACGCGGGAGGTCTCGGAGCCGAGCTGGCCGAGCAGCAGGCCGCTCAGCCGGATGCGGGCGAGGAAGTCGGGCTTGTCCCAGAGTTGGCCGACCATCGCGACCACATCATCGTGAACCGCCGTCGCCGCGGCAAGGTCGCCGGCATCGCCGAGGAGGTCGATCGCGGCAGCGCCGGCCAGGACGGCGATCAGGCCGTCCAGGTGCCAGCTCGCCTGGATCGATGGCAGCACCTCGACGGCACGCGACTCGCCCCGACCGGCCGCCACGGACAGGCCCATTGCGGCCAAGACAGCCTCGGCCAGCCTCGGCGGCGACTCACCGGAGACATCGATGATGCGCAGCACGTCGTCCCAGTCGCCCATGGCGTAGGCCGTGATGGCCGACATCACGCGCGCGTCGAAGCCGTAGGGAGCCCACGGCCGGCCGCGCCCGCGAGACCGCAGGGCTGCATCGGTGTAGATGGTCCGGGCTTGGTCAAGACGGCCGAGCTCGTAGTGCAGGCCACCAAGGCTGAACAGGCCGCGCAGCTCGGCGGACATCTCGCCGGCCGCCCGTGCGCCGGCCACGGTGTGCTGCAGCGTGCGCAGGCTGGACTCCGGGTCGCCGGCTCGCTCATCGAGCCGAGCCAGCGTCGTCTTGGCCTCGGCCATCACGTCAGGCAGGTCCAGATCGCGCGCCATGCGCAACGCCTTGCCGGCGAAGCGGGCTGCCTCGACATCGCGACGCAGGTGCGCGTTGGCCCGCGAGTGCATGTTGAGCACCCGGGCACGGAGGGCGGTGGGCGGCTCGGCAGGCACGAGACGCATGGCCTCGCTGGTGGCCTGAAGTACGTCGATGTCGGCGTCGACGATGAGCCCGACACCGGCGACGGCCATGAGCAGCCGGGCCCGTTGGAGGGCCTCAGCTTCGGTGTTCGCGACGAGGCAGGACAGCTGCTCCTGCACCAGCGCCAGTGCTCGGTAGGCGTGACCGGCGGCCACCGCCGCGTCCGCGGCCTTCATCGTGAGCCCGACCATGTCGACACCGGCGATGCGGTCGCCCTGAGCCAGCAGCTCCAGGGCCAGCTCGAAGTGGCCCAGCGCCTCGTCCGGGCCACCCACGTCCATCGCCTCGTCACCGGCCTGAATGCTCGACCTGATCGCGGTAGGAACGTCGTGCGCCGCGCGTGCGTGGCGCGCCAGTTCGGCGGCCGTGCCATCAAATGTGCCGCCCGCGAGGGCCGCACCGTAGGCAGCGTGCAGGCGGACCCGCTCACCGGGCAGCAGGTCGTCGTAGACCGCCTCGGCGAGCAGCGCGTGACGGAACGCGTAGCCCTCGGTCCCGACGGGCACCAGGACATTGCCGTCGACCGCAGCCCGCAAAGCGAGGTCCAGCGTCGAGGGATCGACGAGGACCACGCCGGCCAGCAGATCGTGCGAGACCCGGCGCCCGGCGACGGCCGCGGCCCGGACCACCAGGCTGGTGGCCTCGTCGAGCTGGTCCAGCCGCACGAGCAGCAGGTCGGCCAGGTCGGTCGGCAGCGCCCAGCCACCCGTGTGGGCGGCGGCGACCAGTTCCTCCGCAAAGAAGGCGTTGCCCTCGGCGCGCTCGACGACACCGCGCAACACCGCCTCGGACAGGTCTCGAGGACGCAATTCCCGAACAAGCGCGCGCACATCGGCGTCGGCCAGCGGTCCGAGGTGCACCCGTGACACGCCCGGCAACCGGGACCACTCCGCGTGGGTGGCGCGCAACGGATGGCGTCGGTGACGATCACCCGCCGCCCGACCTCGACCGCGCGATCTCGAAGCTCCGCGAGCAGCCGTGTCTTCCCGACCCCAGCGTCACCGGAGAGCAGGACAACCGCACCACGCGACTCGGCATGTCCCAGCCCCACCGAGACGACCAACCGGTCCAACTCCACGTCGCGACCCACGAGGGTCGGCCGGGGCGCCGACTCCGGCGCCTGCGCCAACTCCGGCGGCTGCGACGGTTGCGACGGCCGCGCCAACTCCGACGGCTGCGACGGCTGCGACGGCTGCGACGACCCGGACGAACCCGAAGAACCCGACGGTCCCGACGGACCCGACGGACCCGAGGGCCGGAACGCCGCTGACAACCCTGATGACGCGGAAGAATCGATAGCCACGCTGCCCATCATCACGGTTCCCACCGACTTCTGGATGGACGCCCACCTGCCGCGCGGCCGAGGCCCCGGCGCCCCGAGGCTTCGGAGCACCCGGGCGCCAGCCAGGCTCACCGATGCGGCCTTTCCTCAACCGCTACGTGGTGCAAGGGTCATCGACGCGACCGTCAATGCCGCGCTTGCGGTAGGCGCGGATGGCGGCGCGGATCAGCCCGGGGCTGCGCCGACGCGAGCCCCATCCCCTCTGGGAGCTCCCGCCCCGTCGGGCATAGTCCTTGGCGAGACGTTCCCGACGGTAGTCGTCCTCGATGAAGGCGAACGGTCCGATCATGAGTTCCACGGCGCTTCTCCTGACGAGAGTTGCGACAAGCTGACGTCGTCGACTCTGCGCGGCTGAGGATGCCGGCCACATCCGGACGATGACCTATCTACGCCGCCGGGCCGCGGGGTGACCAGAACCGCATTCCCTACGTCACGGGCTGGGGGACCGCTATGTCATCACTTGTTGAGAAAGTTGCCAGCCCACTTCAGACAGCCCGACGCGGGCTCTTGTGCCGGCATCGGTGTGCTCGCCGCGCACCCGACCACGTGTCGATGACACTGGTCGAGAACCTCCGCCTCGCGGGCACCCCTGGCTTCACCGTGTGGCAGCCGATCGAGTCATCCGCCTGCACCTCGACACGGGCATCAGCTGACCACCTCGGCCACCGACCCGATGTCCAGCACGAAACCAAAGGTGATCTTTCCCACAGCCCCGCTCGCCGCGAGCGCCGTAGGACGAAGGTCACATCTCGGATGCCGACAGTGCAGCCCTCCCCTGACCGAGACTTGATGTGTCGGCAAAAAGCCGACGCCCCACAACCAAGGACTCAGCATGCGTGCCCACAGCAAGACCGTCATCGCCGCGCTCGTCGAGCGCCGGTCTGCCCGCCATGAGCGACTCGTCCGCGGCCGGGACACGGCCGGCCAGAACGTGCAGACCAGCAGCGTCGACGGACTGTACAACTCCGGAGCCGCGCACTTGCTGGTGCACAGCCGGTTCTGACCGACCCGCTGCCGATCGACCGCTGCTGACCGACCCCCTGCGACCGCCGGGGGCGGGCGCCGTACGCGGCTGGTGCAATGGTCCTTCGATCCATCGGGAGGACGGCACCGTGAAGGCACTGCTGCTGGAGAACGTGCACGCGGACGCCGCGACGGCGCTCACCGCGGCAGGCTTGGAGGTCACCGCTGCCCAGGGCGCCCTCGATGACCCGGACCTGGCCGCGGCGATGCGGGGCGTGCACGTGCTCGGCATCCGGTCCAAGACTCAGGTGACGGCGTCACTGGTGGCCGCTGCGCCCGACCTGCTCGCCGTCGGGGCCTTCTGCATCGGCACCAACCAGATCGACCTCCCTGCGGCGTCCGCGTCGGGGGTCGGGGTGTTCAACGCGCCGTTCTCGAACACCCGCAGCGTCGTCGAGCTCGCGCTTGCCGAGATGATCGCCCTGACCCGGCGGCTCACCGAGAAGAACGACGCGCTGCACGCGGGCAGTTGGGACAAGTCCGCGAACGGCGCGCACGAGATGCGCGGCCGGCGTCTCGGCATTGTCGGCTACGGCAACATCGGCAGCCAGCTGTCCGTGCTCGCCGAGGCCCTCGGCATGACGGTGCTCTTCTACGACACGGCGGACAAGCTGGCCCTGGGAAACGCACGCCGGTGCGAGTCACTCGAGGAGCTCCTCGAGACGACCGACATCGTGACCCTGCACGTCGACGGCCGGGACGGCAACGCGGGCCTGTTCGAGGATGCTCAGTTAGCCGCGATGCGCGCCGGTGCCGTCTTCCTCAACCTCTCCCGCGGCTTCGTCGTGGACCACGTCGCGCTCGCGGCGCGGATCAAGAGCGGCCACCTGTCCGGTGCCGCGATCGACGTGTTCCCGCACGAACCGAGCAGGCAGGGCGACCCGTTCAAGTCCGACCTGCGGGGCCTGCCCAACGTCATCCTGACCCCGCACATCGGCGGGTCGACCGAGGAGGCCCAGCAGGACATCGGCCGGTTCGTCGCCGGCAAGCTGCGTGAGTTCCTCAACTCCGGAGCCACTTCCTTGAGTGTCAACCTGCCGACCGTGGCACTCGACCAACCGCCGGGCACCCACCGGTTGGCCCACCTGCACGTCAACGTCCCCGGCGTCCTCGCGGCGGTCAACCGCACCCTCGCCGACCATGCCGTCAACGTCGAGGGCCAGGTCCTGGCCACCCGCGGTCAGCTCGGCTACCTGCTCACCGACGTCGCCGTCGACTACGAGCCCCAGATGGTGGCGTCGCTGGAAGCCATGCCCGAAACGGTGCGCCTGCGCGTCCTGTCGTAGGCCCTCCCGTCCCTGCATTCAAGAACTCCGGGACGCCGCGGTCGAGGCAGGGGCGAGCCACACCACCTCGTACGGCGAGAGCACCACGTCGACTTCGGTGGACCTCGGGGCGTCCCCACTCAGCACGTCCACCAGCGGTCCCTCGACCGGGACCGCCCACTGCGGCCACGACTGGTAGTGCTCGCTCATGTTGTGCAGCGCCACGACCGGCGTGCTCGGATGGGGGCGCAGCCAGGCGAGCACCGACGGGTTGACCGGGTCCAGCAGCACCGACTCGATGGCGCCGTGCATCGCCGACAGTCCCGCGCGCACCGAGACACGGTGGCGCAACGCGGTCCACACCCGGTGCGCCGGCGATCCCTCGACCAGGCCCGCGTCCACCAACCCCCACGGCATCCTCGGACGCTGCACCCAGCGGTTGTCGTCGCTGTGCTCCGGGTCGGCCGCCCAATCTGCGTCGTTGCACAGCGCCAACTCGTCGCCCATCCACACGAGCGGTAGCCCGCCGAACCCGAGCATCGCCGTGTGCAGCAGCACTAGCCGGCGTACGGCGAGGTCGACCGCCTTCGCGTCGCCGGTGGCCAGCGCCGCCTCCAACCCCGCGAGGGAGGCCGCGCTGCCACTGATGCGCCGGTCGAAGGTCTGCGGGTTGTACTGGAACACGAGTCCACGGGCGGGACTTCCGGGGAACGCGCCGCTGTAGTAGTCGGACAGGAAGGTGCGGTGACCGAACCCGTCCCAGCCCACGGCGGCAGCGTCGGCGTCATCGATCGCCCACCCGATGTCGTCGTGGCAGCGGACGTAGGTGGCCCAGGAGGTCGACGTGGGCTTGGCGGGGAAGCGGCGCAACGCCACCGTCGCGAGGCGCGCGTCGCGCGCCGCCAGCGATGACCACAGCTGCACCATGAAGCTGTTGTGGTAGGCCAGATCGCTCACCAGGCCGGCGTGCTCACCGACCCCGAGATAGGGCACGAGGTCGCCCGGCCCGACGATCGCTTCGGCCTTGAAGACCAGCGCGGGGGCGGCGATGTGGGCCACCGCTCGCAATGCCTGAGTGAGCGCATGCACCTCCGGCTGGTTCTGCGACGAGGTGCCCAACCGCTTCCACAGGAACGCGATCGCGTCCAGCCGCAGGCACTCGACCCCCTGGTTGGCGAGGAAGCACACGACATCCGCGAACTCCATGAAGACATCGGGGTTGGCCCAGTCGAGATCCCACTGCCAGGTGTTGAACGTCGTCCAGACCCAACCGGCGAGGTCGTCGTCCCAGCTGAAGTTCCCCGGCGCGAAGGTCGGGAAGACTTCGGGCAACGTCTGCTCGTAGGCGTCGGGCAGGGTGCGGTCGGGATAGACGTGGAAGTAGCGCCGGTAACGGTCCTCCCCCGCCCGAGCCCGAACAGCCCACTCGTGCTCCCGGGCGACGTGGTTGAGGACCAGGTCCAGGGTCAGCGACACGCCGTATGAGCGCAGCTCTCGCGCCAGGTCCGCCAGGTCGGTCATGGTGCCGAGGTCGGCTCGCACCGAGCGGAAGTCCTGCACGGCATAGCCGCCGTCGTTGGGACGCGGCCTCGGCTCGAGCAGCGGCAGCAGGTGCAGGTAGGTCACGCCGAGCTCCGCGAGGTAGGACGCGTGCTCGCCCACCCCGCGCAACGTGCCGCCGAACCGCTCGGCGTAGGCCGCGTAGCCCAGCATCCGCGGGCTCTGGAACCAGTCCGGCTGGACGTGGCGGCGCAGGTCGAGCAGCCGTAGATCGGCGGGGCGGGCCAGAAAAGCCCTGGTGGCGCTCAGCGCCGCGGTCGCCGCAGTGTCGTGCGCCGCGTCCCCGTAGACCGACCGCAAGCCGCCCAGCAGGTGCGGCCAGTGCCGGTACAGCCGCTCGAGGAACACGGTCCGGTCGGGCGCCGGCTCGGCGGCGACGAGCGACTCCACCTCGGCGCACACCGGTTCGGGGACTTCGCCGACGGCGGTCATGCACACTCCCTCCCTGTCGAGCCGGGACCCGGGGATTCTTCGAGTCGGGCGGCCGACCCGGCCCCATGATGCCGGTAGCGGATCCGCGTTCGCAGAGGCGTTCCAAGAGGCCCCGTGGCGCCGATGTCATTCGGAGGTCGCCAAGTGGGACATACTGGCCGAGTGGATACGCAGCGAGAGATCGGTGTCACCGAGCTAGTCCTCCGGGACGCGCACCAGAGCCTGATGGCAACCCGCATGGCGATGGAAGACATGGTGGGCGCCTGCGAGGACATCGACCAGGCCGGCTACTGGAGCGTCGAGTGTTGGGGTGGAGCCACCTACGACGCCTGCATCCGGTTCCTCAACGAGGATCCGTGGGAACGGCTTCGAACGTTCCGCACCCTCATGCCCAACAGCCGCCTGCAGATGCTGCTGCGGGGCCAGAACCTGTTGGGCTACCGCCACTACGGCGACGACGTCGTCGACCACTTCGTCGAGAAGGCCGCCGAGAACGGCATGGACGTCTTCCGGGTCTTCGACGCCCTGAACGACACCCGAAACGTCGAGCGGGCGATCGCCGCCGTCAAGAAGACCGGCAAGCATGCCCAGGGCACCATCTGCTACACGACCAGCCCCCTGCACACGGTCGAGGGTTATGTGAAGCAGGCGCGAGAGCTGGCCGATCTGGGCATCGACTCCCTCGCCATCAAGGACATGGCCGCACTGCTCAAGCCGCAGCCCGCCTTCGACATCGTGTCGGGCATCAAGGCCGAGATCCCGGGCATGCAGGTCAACGTGCACTGCCACTCGACCACCGGGGTCACCCTCGTGTCGCTGATGAAGGCCATCGATGCCGGCGCCGACGTGGTGGACACCGCGATCAGCTCCATGTCGCTCGGACCTGGGCACAACCCCACCGAGTCGTTGCAGGAGATGCTGGAGGGCACCGGCTACATCGCCGACCTCGACAAGCTGCGCCTGGGCAAGATCAAGGACCACTTTGCCGTGATCCGGCCGCGCTACAGCCAGTTCATGTCCTCCTTCAACATCGAGACCGGCATCTTCGACAGCCAGATCCCCGGCGGGATGATCTCCAACATGGAGTCCCAGCTCAAGCAGCAGGACCACGGTGACAAGCTTCGCGAGGTGCTCGAAGAGGTGCCGCGGGTGCGCAAGGACGCGGGCTACCCGCCGCTGGTCACGCCGTCGAGCCAGATCGTGGGCACCCAGGCCGTCTTCAACGTGATCATGGGTCACTACAAGGTCATGACCGCCGAGTTCGCCGACCTGATGCTCGGCTATTACGGTCACACCATGGGCGAGAAGGATCCCGAGGTCATCGCCATGGCCCAGAAGCAGACCGGCAAGGAGATCATCACCCATCGACCCGCCGACCTCATGGGGGCCGAGTGGGACACCCTGCGGACCGAGGCCGAGGCCATCGAGGGTTTCGACGGCACTGACGAGGACGTGCTGACCTACGCCATGTTCCCGAAGGTGGCGCCAGGCTTCTTCGCCACCCGCCCCGACGGCCCGAAGAACGTCGGCCGGGATCCAGCCGAGTTGGAGGCGGAGCGTGCCGCTGCCGCTAACGACTCCAAGACCGGGCCGGTGCGTGGCCCGATCAAGTACGACATCACCGTCAACGGCAAGAGGCACTCCGTCGCCGTAAAACCCGCTTAAGGGAGATGAGCACGGCCAATGTCGAAGCGCCCCACCCGTCCTAAGGTCAAGACCATGCAGGATCGGATCGTCGAACTGCGCACTCGCCGCGACGCGATCATCGCCGGAGGTGGCGAGAAGCGCCATGCCAAGCAGCACGAAGCCGGCAAGCTGACCGCCCGCGAGCGGATCGCTGAGTTGGTCGACCCCCTCAGCTTCGAAGAGTCCGGCATGCACGCGCAGCACCGCACGACGCTTTTCGGGATGGACAAAGCGGTCATGCCGGCCGACGGCGTGGTCACCGGCGCGGCGTCCGTGCTCGGTCGCCCGGTGCACCTGGCCAGCCAGGACTTCAGCGTGGCCGGTGGCTCGGCCGGAGAGATGCACTCGGGCAAGGTGGCCGACACGCTGAAGGCCGCGCTGGACAACGGGACCCCGTTCGTGTTCTTCAACGACTCCGGCGGCGCCCGGGTGCAGGAGGGCATCGACTCCCTGTCCGGCTACGGGAAGGTGTTCTTCCAGAACGTCGCGCTGTCCGGTGTCGTGCCCCAGATCTCCATCATCGCCGGGCCATGTGCCGGTGGCGCGGCCTACTCCCCCGCGCTCACCGACTTCATCATCCAGACCCGGGCGTCGCGCATGTTCATCACCGGCCCCGACGTGATCAAGCAGGTCACCGGAGAGGACGTCACCGCCGAGGCGCTGGGCGGCCCGGCGTCGCACGCGGCACGCTCCGGGGTGACTCACTTCGTGGCCGACGACGACCACCAGGCCATCCTGATCGCCAAGAAGCTGCTCAGCTTCCTCCCCAGCAACAACACCGAGGAGCCGCCGTTCGTCCCCGGCAATGACGGGGTCGAGCGCGACGAGAGCCTCAACACGATCATCCCCGATGACCCGAAGAAGGGTTACGACGTCCGCGAGATCATCATCAAGCTCGCCGACCAGGCAGACTTCCTCGAGGTCCATGCCGGGTTCGCCCCGAACCTCGTGGTGGGCTTCGGGCGCATCACCGGTCGCACGGTGGGCTTCGTGGCCAACCAGCCGATCGCCAACTCCGGGGTTCTCGACATCGACTCCTCGGACAAGGGCGCGCGGTTCATTCGGTTCTGCAACGCGTTCAACATCCCGCTCGTCACCCTGGTGGACGTTCCGGGTTTCCTGCCCGGGGTCACCCAGGAGTACGGCGGGATCATCCGGCACGGGGCGAAGATGTTGTTCGCCTACTCCGCGACGACGGTCCCGAAGATCACGGTAGTGTTGCGCAAGGCTTACGGCGGCGCCTACCTCGCGATGTGCGGCAAGGACCTGGGCGCCGACCGCGTGTTCGCGTGGCCGACTGCCGAGATCGCCGTGATGGGCGCCGAAGGTGCGGCCGGCGTGGTCTTCCGCAAGGAGATCTCCGAGGCCGAGGACTCGGCCGCCAAGCGGGTTGAACTCGTCCAACTCTACCGTGACGCCTTCTCCACGCCCTACGTCTCGGCCGCGCGCGGGCTGGTCGACGACATCATCGAGCCGTCCGACACGCGCCGCAAGGTCGCTCGTGCGCTGGAGAACCTGTGGACGAAGCGTGAACCACGACCGCCCAAGAAGCACGGCCTGATCCCGCTCTGATGCACGTCGCCCCGACGGAAGGAAGTAGCCCATGAGCGACAGCGACGGCACCATCGCCGACTTGAAGGCCCTGGTGGCCGAGCTCGCAGAGCGCGTCAAGACGCTCGAGGACCAGGCCGAACAACGCCATCCCGAGGTCAGCGAAGATGTCATGCTGGCCATCTCCGCGGCCTGCGCGGCCTACCTGGGCAAACGCGCCATCATCAAGCAGGTTCACTTGCGCCGTGGCAGCGTGTGGGCGGCTCAGGGGCGTGCCGCCGCTCAGCGCTCCCACAGCGACCTTCGGTGACCGGACCTACTCCCCGCACGTACGACGAGGGCTGACATGAAACTGACAGTGACCGTGAACGGCTCGGCCTTCGACGTCGACGTCGAGGTGGCCGAGGAACCCATGCCCACGCTGGGCCCCATCCTCATGGGCGGCGGATCTGCCTTCGGCGTGACGCCCACCGCAGCCAAGGCACCGGGGGACTCCGCCAACGGGCTGACCACCCCGATGTCCGGCACCGTGACCAAGGTGCTCGTCGAGGCCGGCGCTGACGTGAAATCCGGGCAGACCTTGCTGGTGCTCGAGGCCATGAAGATGGAGACCGAGGTGACGGCGCCGCACGACGGCAAGATCAAGTCGGTCGACGTGTCCGTCGGTGAGGCAGTCCAGGGCGGCCAGGTCCTTATCGAGTGGGACAACGAGGGCAAGTAGGCCCCGCGGGCGCCTTGGCCACGATCAGGCAATGGTGGTCGGGCCTCCCAAGCCCGTCGCCACGATCACGCAAGTCGGCGGCGCCAATCTCTGCCCATCGGAGCACGCTCGCGCGAAAACAGCCAGTCAACAGGGTCGTTTTGGGTCCGGCAGGGACGGTTTGGGGCCGGCCGGGACGGTTTGGGGCCGGCCGGGACGGTTTGGGGCCGGCCGGCCGATCCGCTCGGCATCCGAGACGATCCCGACCGTCAGGTGAGATTCGGTGTGCCTACCGAGGCGAAAGTTCGCCGACCAAGGCGTCGACCAGCTTTGCTGGCAACCACCGGGTCCGGTTGTCAAGGTAGGGGGCACAATCCCAGACGTGGCAAGGGTTGTCCGCATTATGCGGAAGGTGTTGTATAGCAGCCATGACGGCACTGGAGATCGTCGAGGTGTCTCCCCGGGACGGCCTGCAGAACGAGTCGACCCTGCTCTCCACGGCGACGAAGGTCGAGTTGGTCACTCGGTGTCTCGATGCGGGCATCCGGCGGATCGAGGCGGTCTCGTTCGTCCACCCGGCCCGGGTGCCCCAGATGGCCGATGCCGAAGCGGTGATGGCGGCGGTCCCCAGGCGATCCGGCGTGTCCTACATCGGGCTCGTGCTCAACCGCCGCGGGCTCGACCGTGCGCTCGCGGCCGGGGTGGACGAGGTGAACGCGGTGGTGATCACCACCGAGACGTTCAGCCGCGCCAACCAAGGGGTCGGGGTGGATGAGGCGATCGCGGCCTGGGTCGACATCGCCCGCGATGCACACGCCGCGGGAGTGCGGGCGTCGGTGACGGTGTCTGCGTCGTTCGGGTGCCCGTTCGAGGGCGAGGTCGACCCGGGCACGGTGCTGGAGGTGCTGCGGCGGGTCGGCGAGGGCGGCCCGGACGAGGTCTGCCTCGCCGACACCATCGGCGTGGCTGTCCCCGCGGCCGTGCGGGTGCTCGCCCGTGGCGCCGCGCTTGCCCTGCCCAGGGTCACCGTGAGGGCACACTTCCACGACACGCGCCGCACCGGCATCGCCAACGCCCTGGCCGCCGCCGAGGAGGGCGTCAGTGTCCTCGATGCCAGCGCCGGCGGCATCGGCGGCTGCCCCTTCGCCCCCGGCGCGACCGGTAACATCGCGACCGAGGACCTGCTCTACGCCGCTTCCCGATCGGGCTTCGAGACGGGCGTGGACGCGATGGCCCTCGCCGCCGTCGGCACCTGGATCGGTGCGCAGGTGGGCAAGGTGCCGGTCCCCGCCATGCTCGGGCGCGCCGGCTGGTTCCCGCCCGGGCGCGACTGAGGTGGCAACGCCGGTCCACTGCTCGAGGAAGCGCTGAGCTCGGGCGAGTCGGAGTCGCCCCGGAGCTATGCCACGACGTCCGCAGCGGGTGTTGCTCGCCCGACGACGAGGTAGTCGTCGAGCATGCCCCGATAGAGCCTCAACTCTGGCTGATCGGTGGGGACGCGGGTCACCCACCACGCGACCACGTCGCCGATCTTAGCTGGCTCGCGAGGCTCGAACCCCAGTGTCTGCCTGTCGTCGCTCAGAACGACCTCAACCGGGCGGCCACCGTTGGCGGCGATAGTGGCGACGGCGCCGGATGACATACTCAGGCAGTTTCTTGACGTACGTCGGACTAAACCTGGACTAACCGGGTAAACGGGTTGGGATGCTCTGCCGCCGGCCCACCATCTCCGACGTCGCCCACGCCGCAGGTGTCCAACACCGGGTCGTTCTGGGGTTGGGCCGCAGCGGTGCGACTCCTGGGACTGGTCGCGGATCGGTCCGGGGACCGGGCGTCCGCCGGAGAGCACGAGCCGCGACCGACCAGCGGCAACCATCACACGATCGGAGCACCGATGAGAACGACAGTACGAGCAGCAGTCCTGGTGACCGTAGCCCTGGCCGCCACGGCGGCATGCGGGTCCGGTGGGTCCGGCGGCGGGGGCGCCGGGGGCGCCACCACCGCAAAGGGTCCGATCAAGGTGTGGTTGTCCAACAACCCCGAGGAGATCGCCTGGGGCAAGGCCATGGTGACCGCATGGAACACCGCGCACCCCACCGAGAAGGTCACAGCGCAGGAGATCCCGGCCGGCAAGACCTCCGAGGAGGTCATCGGCGCCGCGATCACGGCGGGCAACGCGCCGTGCCTGGTCTACAACACCTCACCGGCCGCGGTCCCGCAGTTCCAGAAACAGGGCGGTCTGGTCGCGCTGGACAGCTTCAGCGGCGGGAAGGCCTACGTCGAGGCCCGCACCGGCGCGGCCGCCGATCAGTACCGCTCACCGGACGGCAAGTTCTACCAGATCCCCTGGAAGTCCAATCCCGTCATGATCTTCTACAACAAGGACATCATGAAGAAGGCTGGCGTCGACCCGGCCAAGCCTCCCCTCGCGACCTACGACGAGTTCATCGCCACCAGCAAGAAGGTGGTCTCCAGCGGCGCCGCTCAAGCCGCCATCTGGCCCGCGCCCACCAGCGAGTTCTTCCAGTCCTGGTTTGACTTCTACCCCCTCTACGCGGCCGAGAGCGGGGGCAAGCAACTGGTCGAGAAGAGCAAGGCCACCTTCGACGACGCCGCCGGCAAGAAGGTCGCCGGCTTCTGGCAGACGATGTATGCCGACAAGCTCGCGCCGCGCGAGAAGTACACCGGTGACTCGTTCGCGGACAAGAAGGCCGCGATGGCCGTCGTCGGCCCGTGGGCCATCGCCGTCTACGGCAACAAGGTCAACTGGGGTGTCGTGCCGGTGCCGACCTCGGCCGGGACCGCGGCGGACCAGATCCACACCTTCTCCGACGCCAAGAACGTGGCGATCTATTCGGCCTGCAAGAACCAGGGCACGGCGTGGGAGGTGCTCAAGTTCTCGACCAGCAAGGCGATGGACGGGGCACTGCTCGACAAGACCGGCCAGATGCCGCTGCGGGCCGACGTTCCGGCGACCTACCCGGCCTACTTCACGGCGCATCCGGAGTACAAGACCTTCGCCGCCCAGGCTGCCCGCACCGTCGAGGTGCCCAATGTGGCCGGCTCCATCAGCATCTGGCAGGCGTTCCGGGACCAGTACTCCTCGTCGGTCATCTTCGGCAAGACCTCCGTCGACGACTCGTTGAAGGCGGCTGCGACCAAGGCCGACAGCCTCGCCGGCCAGTCCTGATCGGGCGGATGAGTCCCAGATGACCACCGCAACCGTCGCGACCGACCCGGCCCCTGCCCAGGGGTCGGGTCGGCCGGCCCGGCGCCCGACCCGACGACTGGCGCGGATCGTGGGGCGCCAACCACTCGGGATCGCGTTCGCCGCGCCGTACGCCGTGTTCCTGGGGGCGATCTTCGCCTACCCGCTGGGCCTGGCCGTCTGGATCAGCTTCCACGACTACTTCTTCGCGGCTCCGGGCGCGCAGGTCGCGCGCCCGTTCGTCGGCCTCGACAACTACCGCAGCGCGGTGACCGACCCGGCGGTGCGCCGCTCGTTCGTCAACGTCGCCGAGTTCCTGGTCATCAACGTGCCATTGACGGTGGTCCTCTCGCTGCTGCTCGCGACCGCGCTCAACGCCGCGATCCGCGGCCGCACCTTCCTGCGCGTCGCCTACTTCGTCCCCTACATCACCGCGAGCGTCGCGGTCGTCGCGGTCTGGCTGTTCCTGTTCAGCGAGAACGGCATGGTCAACCACCTGCTGGGCGGCCTCGCCCCCGACCCTTCATGGCTGGTGAACAGCGGGCTCGCCATGCCGGTCATCGCGTTCTTCGTGACGTGGAAGCAACTGGGCTTCTTCATCCTGCTCTACTTGTCGGCCCTTCAAGCGGTTCCGAGGGAACTGTACGAGTCGGCATCGGTCGACGGGGCCGGCAAGTTCCGGTCGCTGATGAACGTCACCGTGCCCGGCGTACGTCCCGCGACGACCCTGGTGGTCATCCTCGCCACCATCACCGGGGCCAACCTGTTCACCGAGCCCTACCTGCTGACCAATGGCGGCGGGCCCAACGGGGCGTCCACGTCCCCCGTCTTCGTGATGTACCAGCGCGGCATCGAGCAGGGCAACCCCGACGTCGCCTCCGCCATCGGGGTGCTGCTCGTCATCGGTGTCTTGTTGATCGCGCTGGTCAGCCGACGCGTGCTGGAAAGGAACTGACCGTGACGCAGGAACTCACCCAGACCCGCGAAATCGAACAGACCCGCAAGCGCTCCCAGTCCCGCAACACCCCCCGGGTCGTCGTCCTCGTGGTCGGCGCCGCGATCTTCCTGTTCCCCTTCTACTACATGGTGATCGGCTCGCTGCAGGCCAAGCCGGACACATCCGTCGCCGGCGTAGTCCCGACCCACGGGCTGACCTTGAAGAACTACGCGAGCATCAACGACCGGGTCGACCTGGTGCGTTCGCTGGTCAACTCGGGGATCTTCACCGGCGGGGTCATCCTGTGCACCGTCGTGTTCGGGGTCCTGGCCGGCTATGCCCTCGCCCGGTTGCATTTTCGCGGAAAGGGGACTCTGTTCGCCGTGATGCTGCTCGTGCAGACGGTACCGTTCCAGCTGCTGATCATCCCGCTCTACGTGATGATCGTGCGAAGCTACGGCCTGGCCGACTCCTATCTCGGCATGATCCTTCCGTTCGCGATCAACTCCGCGGCCGTGTTCATCTTCCGGCAGTTCTTCATGCAGCTGCCGGAGGACCTGTTCGCTGCGGCGCGCCTCGACGGCGCCGGCGAGCTGCGCATCCTCTGGTCGATCGCGCTGCCGCTCGTGCGGCCCGCGCTGCTCACGGCAACCTTGCTGACATTCATCGGGCCGTGGAACGAGTTTTTGTGGCCGTTCCTCGTCACCAAGCAGGCCGACCTGCAGCCGTTGGCTGTGTCGCTGGCCAACTACATCAGCAACATCGCCGGGCGGGCAGCCAACCCCTACGGGGCGATCCTGGCCGGTGCCGTCGTCCTCGCGGCCCCCGCGGTCGCGTTGTTCGTCGCGTTCCAGAAGCACTTCACGGCCAGCGACCTCGGCTCCGGAGTGAAGGGATGACATTGTCGCTAGCGACCACTGTTCCCTACACGCTGACCCGGCTCGGCGTGATCATGACACCCGAGCCGGGCAACCCCGACGAGGCGATGGGGGTGCTCAACCCGGCCAGCGGGCGCACTCCGGACGGCACGCTGCACCTGCTGCCCCGCATCGTGGCCGAGGGCAACGTCTCGCGCGTTGGGTTGGTGGAAGTTGTTGTGCAAGAAGGGGTTCCGGTCGGCGTCGAGCGCCGGGGTGTCGTGCTGTCCCCCGACGAGGGGTGGGAGCGCGGGGCCAACAACGCCGGCGTGGAGGACCCGCGTACGACGTGGGTGCCCAGCCTCGGCGTCCACCTGATGACCTACGTTGCGTTCGGCCCGCTCGGCCCCCGCCTCGCCCTCGCGGTGTCCGACGATCTGAGCCATTGGCGACGCCTCGGGCCGGTGCAGTTCGCCTATCAGCCCGACCTGAGCACAGACCTGGGCATGTTCCCCAACAAGGACGCGGTGTTCTTCCCCGAGCCGGTGCCGGACCCGGCCGGCCGGCCGTCGTACGCCTTGCTGCACCGACCGATGTGGGACCTCGGCTGGTTCCGGCCCGGCGAGACCACCCACCTGCCGACCGGGACGATCGATCCGCGCCCTGGCATCTGGATCTCCTACGTGCCGGTCGAGGAGGCGCAGGCCGACCTGAGCGCCCTCGCCCGGCCACGTCAGCACCGGTGCGTCGCCCTCCCGGAGCACCCGTTCGAGGAGCTCAAGATCGGCGCCGGACCACCGCCGCTGCGGGTCGAGGAGGGCTGGCTGCTCATCCACCACGGTGTCACCGGCGAGCAACCCCAGGGCTTCGACCCTACGACCCAGCGGGTGGAGTACGCCGCCGGCGCGATGCTGCTCGACCCGGCGGACCCGTCCCGGGTGCTGGCCCGAACCGCGGTGCCGATCCTCGCCCCCGAGACCGCTGACGAGCGGTCCGGCACGGTGCCGAATGTCGTGTTCCCCACCGCCATCGAGCAGGTCGACGGGGTGCACTACGTCTTCTACGGCATGGCCGACGCCAAGATCGGCGTCGCCCGGCTGGACCACACCAACGCCGCCCGGCTCGACCACCACAACAGCGGGCTCGCGCCCAGGAGCAACACATGACTCTCCGTCGCCTCATCGCCTTGGTCGCCGTGTTCGTCGCCGCCGCCGCTCTCGTGGTCGCACCTCCGGCTGCTGCGGCTCCGGCCGCCGGCGCGGGCCCGCTGACCAATCTGGCCCACCTGGACTTCTTGGGTGACCGGGTCACCCCGCCCGAGCAGGCCGGCCACACCACCTACCGCCTGAGCACCGAGCCGGCCGTGGGGGTGCTGTGGACCTATGCAGACCGCAACGCCGACGGCACCTACCGCCGCGTCGGCGGGGGCACGTTCCACCCGGAGACCAACACATGGGGTCAGGGCGCCTTCAATGCCGACGATCTGTCCCGGGCCGCGGTGGTCTACCTGCGGCACTGGCGGGCGACCGGATCCGAGAGCAGCCGCGCCTCGGCGTACGGGCTGCTCCGTGGGCTCACTTACCTGCAGACCGCGGTCGGGCCCAACGCGGGGACCGTGGTCTTGTGGCAGCAGCCCGACGGGGCGCTGAACCCCAGCGCGGACCCGAAGGAGTCGCCCGACCCGTCCGACAGCGACGCGTCCTACTGGCTGGCCCGCACCACCTGGGCGCTCGGCGAGGGCTACGCCGCCTTCGTGCGCACCGATCCCGACTTCGCGGGCTTCCTGCGCGAACGCCTGGACCTGGCAGTCCGCGCGCTGGACCGACAAGTTCTCGATGCCTACGGCCAGTTTCTGCTGATCGATGGTCGCCGCACTCCGGCGTGGCTGATCAGGGACGGCGCGGACGCGACCGCCGAGGCGGTGCTCGGGCTCTCGGCGTACGTCGGTGCCCTTGGTGCCGAAGTGCCCGCCGCCGCGCCAACCGCGGCTGCGGACGCCGCAGCCTCGGACGCCGCACGAGGCGCGGCCTCGGACGCCGCACGAGGCGCGGCCGCCGCACGAACCACGGCCGCCCGCCGCGCGCTGGCCCGCCTCGCCGGCGGCGTCGCGATGATGGCCGCCGGCGATGCCCGCACCTGGCCGTTCGGCGCGGTGCTGCCGTGGGGGTTGTCCCGTTCGGACTGGCACGCCTGGGGCTCGCAGATGCCGGCCGCCCTCGCCAGGGCCGCCGTTGCGCTCGGCGACCCCCGATTGGCCCGCGTCGCGGCCACCGACTCCGCCGTGTTCGACCCGTGGCTGCTGACCTCGGGCGGGCCCGACAACGGCCGACTTCCGACCGCCGTCGACCGCACCCAGATCGCCTACGGCATCGACTCACGGGTGCAGTCCCTCGTCGCCACGGCCGACGCGACCCACCAGGCGGGCGCGTTACGGATGGCGGGGATCACGGCGGCGTGGTACTTCGGTGCCAACGCCGCCGGCGTCCCCGTGTATGACCCAGCCACCGGGCGCACCGTCGACGGCGTGGAGAGCAGCGGGAAGGTCAACCTCAACGCCGGCGCGGAGTCGACCATCCACGGCCTGCTCAGCATGCTCGCCCTCGACGCCCATCCTGAGGTGGCGGCGATTGCGCGCACGGCGACTGTGGTCGAGCGGGTTGGCACAACGACGTTGCAGGCTGAGGACGCAACGCTTGCGGGCGCGGCCGCGGCGGTCGTGCCCGGGTCGCTGTGGACCGGCGAATCGTCGTACGGCGGCAGCGGCTACGCCGCGCTCGGCGCCGGCGGGAGCGCGACGTTCGCGCTGCCCCCCGGGCCGGCGGCGCTGGTGCTGCCGGTGGTCGACCTGCGGCCGGGCAGCAGCGCAGTGACCTCATTCTCATCGAGCCTCGCCGGCGCCACTGCCTCGCTGCGGCTCGGCGCCGTGCGGTCCGGAGCGATCGGGCCGCAGGGCGACTCCCCCGCCTTCGGTGCCCTGCTGCCGGTGACCCTGCCACGCCCGCTGGCCCCCGGCTCGACGAGCCTCGTAGCCACAACGCAAGCCGCGGGCGCGGACCGGGCGGTGCTGGACGCGGTGCTGATCGAGCCGCTGCTGTCGCGGTATGTCCTCAGCGGAGACGGCCACGGCACCGCCGTCGTGCGCAGCGCCGACGTACGAACCCAAGGCGAAACGGTGAACCTGCCCGGCACCGGACGGGCGCGCGTCGAGGTCTACAACGGCCACGGCAACCTGGTCTCCGTCACCTCGACGAGAGCGGCGATCGTGCCCGTCACCGTCTTGCCCGGGGGCTTCACCATCGCGCGCCGCTGAACTTGTGGTCAGCCGTTGGGGCCCGCCACCAGTTCCGAGTGGGCCTCCCGGACCGGGACCTGCACCGGCCCCACGGTCTTGGCCAACTCCGGGCCGGGCACCGGGAACGGCCCGTCCCCGTCGATGGTGAACGTGCCCCGCCACAACGTCGTCACCGACACCGCCCGCGCCCCCGGACCCTCGTATGTGTGCGCCACCGACATGTCCGGATAGCTGCCACCCGGACCGGCGAACGACTCCACCACCCCGTCGTCGAAGGTCCACTCCCAACGGGCCTTCGCCGACACGACGACCGAGAAACCCAGCACGTCAAACGTTTTTGTCTGCATCGCCTGCGGCTCCCCCGCCGCAAAGATGGTCGGCAGATTCACGATCCCACCCTCCGCCGGTTGGAACGACGGCTGCGCGTCGGGCAAGTACGTCGTCACCACCCGCCGCACCGCCGCCGCCACATCGGCCGTCGTCACTGGCTTCTGACCCGGAGTCAAGCAGACACTGCCCTGCACCACCCATTGACCCGCACCGTGACGCAGAAGGAGCAAGAAACGGGTAGCGTCAGGTGCCCCGCAGGTCGTGGAAGGATCCAGGCAGTTACCTCGATCGACAGGGCTGTTCGCTAGACAGTACGTCTCCAGGCGCCACTGGCAGTCCCCGCAAGATGACTGGGCCCTTCTCGCCTTCCCCAACTCATCGTCCCTGCCAACCCCCGGCACGTGCATGCCCGTAGTCAGGATCGCGCCGGTCGCCGCATCGCCAGACGAATCGGGAGGGCACGACACTTCGGATGCACCGCAAGGTGCGTCGGCAAAAGCCGGCGCGGGCATTGTCGCCAGAACGAAGAACAATGTAACGGCAACAACAATGCCTAGTCTTCTCACACTCCCCCCAAATTGACCAGGCCGACGATGTGCCACTGGCGGTTCTGCGTTGCCAACAACAGGTCCACGCGGCTGGCTCGAGCACGAACTCGATCCACCACTGACCCTTGACGATTAACGACGTCATAGGCCACGGCACGGTAATGCACTTCAGCCGAAGCGCTGTCCTTCGTGAGGTCATGTACCCGAACTGCCACAACAGCCAAGTCTGCATCGGGCGTTCGCAAGCCAGTAGATACGTTGTGCTCGACGACAAGTACAGGCCTGTAGCACGGGCATCTTTCTCGAACAATAGCTTTCAGTCGTGTCGGGTCGTTGGTCTGCGCGGCTCGCGTCACCTCGGCGTAGTACGAGCGCACGGCGGCCTCCACCTCCTGTTTCGGCGTCGTGGGCGTGGGACTTGCCGAGTTAGCCGTCGGATCCGTTGTCGCAGTGGGTGTCGTATGTGCGGTCGCTGTGGGTGTCGTGGAAGCCGAAGCCGAAGCCGTCGCCGAAGAGGTAGACGCCGCAGCGGCTGGAATCCTTCCGGCCGCTGGCGGGTCAGAGCACCCTGAGATCCACACCAGCGCCCCGGCCAATGCGACCGCCGCCAGCACGGTGCGCCGCCTCGAACTCGCCGTCCCCGTCATCCGCGCGAGCATAGGTGCTACGACCAGAAGCCGATAGGAGCTATCCACAGGGTCGACCGATCCCAACCGTCCCGGAGGCCGGCTACCCGCGAAGCGGACGGGTCCGATTGGCGGGTACCCGCCCCGCACCCAAATCGAACCAGGTCGTTCGCCCGGCACACTGCCATACGGGCTATGCAGCCAACGATCGTGCCGTGGTTTTTAGCGACTAGGACTGTCCACGCGGTGCGAGGGGTGCGGCTCCACGGGAATGATTCGCGCGCCGCCGGTGGAATGAGGAGCCGATGGATGCGCTGGCCGGGGAGGCGTGAACGGCTGGGAGTCCCCCCGTGGCCGGATCGGGCGGCTGGCATCCCGGACTACCCGCCGATTATCAGCCGTGCGTCCGGCATCGGACGCCCTCAACAGCGACCTCACGATACCGCCACCGGGGTCGGGCCTGACCGCGCTTTCTCAGGGCCGCCGGCGGGCGCAGCACCGCACATCGGCCAACCATGAGGTGGGTCGTCGGCAGCGAAGGCTCTGGGAACCTGACCGACCGAGGCGAAAGGCATCCGACATAGGTGTCGACACCTCGTGAGGCGCGCTTTCGCCTTGGTAGGTGGGCGAATCTCACCTGTCGGACGCACTTATGGTCACCATGCGGCAGTCTCGGGCGGCAGCCAACAACTGTCGGTGTGATGGCGGATCAGGACCGATGTCGAGGCCGGACCGGCAAAGGCCTCCGCCACCTCCGGGCCGAAGGTCCACTCCCACCGCATTCCCGCCGGTCCCTTCCCTCCCGCCAATCGTGACCGACCCGTGACCGCCGGGCGCTGGACACGTGAGGCCAGCGGCGCTGGGATAACCAGCATGAGCATCCGGAGCACCGCTGGCCCGCTGGCGTCCCGTGCTGGGCCGACGTCACGACTCTTGACGTCTCCGCAGCCCAGGCTTTCTACGGCAAGGTGCTCGGCTGGACCTTCGAACAAGCGAGCGACGAGTACGGCGGCTACGTGATCGCGCAGGCGCGCGGAGCGGCCGCGGCGGGCATCGGCCCGCTGCAGCCCGGAGCCCCGGCCGCGTGGACGCTGTACCTCGCCAGCGACGACGCCGACATGACCGCAAAGCAGGTGACCGAACACGGCGGCACGGTGCCTATGGAGCCCGGTGACGTCGGGCCCATGGGCCGCATGTTCATCGGCGCCGACCCGAGCGGAGCGGTCTTCGGGGTCTGGCAGGCCAACGAGATGATCGGGGCGGGTGTCGTCAACGAGCCCGGAGGGATCACTTGGGAAGACTTGCGGACCTCCGACCCCGACGCCGCCCGCGCTTTCTACACCGGCGTGTTCGGCTTCGACACCGCGCCGATCGACGAGGCACCGCCCGAATACACGATGTTCTCGCTTGCCGGTGACCCAGCTCCTCTCGGTGGGATCGGCGGCATGATGGGCGCCGACGAGGGGGTGCCGTCGCACTGGCTGGTCTATTTCGGAGTTGTCGACGCGGCAGCCGCCATAGCGGCAACCGAGCGTGGCGGCGGCACCGCCCTGACCCCCGACGTCCTCGAGACGCCCTACGGGAACATGGCCGCCCTGAAAGACCCAGCCGGCGCGGTCTTCTGGGTCGTCGAGTCGGCGGGCTCAGACCAGCCCGACCGCTCCGACTGAGCGCACCCGACCCGCCGGACGCACCCGACCCGCCGGCGGCGCCATCGCTCCGCCGGCGGGTGATCATGAAACAACAGTGGCGTGAACTCGCGTTCCTGCACTGGCGGGTCGACCCGGCGGTCGTAGCGCCGTTGCTGCCGCCGGGCACCAGGCCCGACGTACATGACGGCAGCACCTGGGTTGGACTGATCCCGTTCCGGATGGTCGACGCGGGCGTCGGCGGCGGCCCGGCGGTGCCGTGGCTCGGCACGTTCCTCGAGACCAACGTGCGGCTCTATTCGGTCGATGATCACGGTCGCCGGGGCGTCGTGTTCCGTTCTCTGGAGTGTGAGCGGCTCGGCGTTGTCGCCGGCGCACGGGCCGGGTTCGGGACGCCGTACACCTGGGCGCGGATGCGCCTGACCCGCAGCGGGGACGTGCTGACCTACACCTCATATCGGCGCCTGCCCCGTCCCGGCGGCGCGAGCAGCCGCGTCGTCGTACGCCCGCTGGGCCGTCGCCCCCGGCACACCCCGCTGGACGACTTCCTCACCGCACGGTTCGGCCTGCACTCACGATGGCTCGGCCGCACGTTGTGGGTGCCCAACCACCACGAACCGTGGGAACTGCACGACGCCGACCTGCTCGCTCTCGACGACGACCTGATATCCGCCGCAGGCCTACCGGGCGTGACCGGCCGGCCGCCGGACTCGGTGTTGTGGTCGCCCGGTGTCGAGACGGTCTTCGGCCTCCCGGTCGTCGTCGCCCCGCGTTCACGCACGTGAGGGAGGTCAGGGGACCCGCAAGTTGCCGGATCTTCTTGCTCCACGTACGTCGACGCCGCGCCTCACCGTGGGCGGCGACCGGGCGCCTCTCGCCAGTCTGCGCGCCTCGGGTGGCGGATTGCGTCGTCAGGCTACGCCGGTGCGGGGTTCACGGTGACGGTCAGGTCGGCGTCCGGTGCCTCGTCGAGGCGGTCCAGGGCGCATGTCTCCCAGGTCCCGGAGGCGCTAGCGCTAGCAGCAACGACGCCGCTGTCTTGGTGGTTGGGCCTGCTGTGCCTTCCGGCGACCTGGCTCGCTGCTCGAATCCGCGGTCAGGAGCGTCGCCGGTTCCGCCTACCGGGTCGAGGTCATCCGTCGCTCGCCCGGCACGAACTCGACCTCCTATCGGTCGTGCTGGCCCTCGCAACAGGGCTGGTCGGCATGGCTCTCCTGAGCGCCAATTTCCGGATGCACCAAACTTTCGTCTTCACCCCCGTCGACCCGACCGGGGTGGTCCTGGTTGGCCTGGGGCTGCTGAACGCCCTGGTCGAAGAAGCGGTCTGGCGCGGCGCGTGCCTGTACCTGTTGCTGAAATCTCGGGTACATCCCGTGCTCGCTGTGGCGGTGCAGTCGCTGTCCTTCGGGCTGGCACACCTGGTCGGCGGCTTTCCCGGCGGGTGGGTCGGGGTCGCGCTGACCGGGGTGTTCGGGGTGAGCCAGGGGTACCTGGCGAGTCGCACCCGCTCCCTCGTGCTGCCGGTGCTGGTGCACGCATGGTTGGACGTGGTCATCGGCATCCACGTCCTTTCGTGACGCGGTCGTTGTCCGTTGTTGTCAGACGTTGCGGATCCTGCATCCGGGCTGGCGCGACTCCGCGGATGGCAGCAGCGAGCCGGTGCCATGGAGCGAGTTGGCACAGGCCACGGGGCGTGCCGTGGACCTGGCCGTGGCGTCCTGGTTCGACGTCACCGGGGTCCGGCCACATCGGGACCGCCTGACGAGTGGTGTGGACCGCGAGCCGGTCGAGGGCGATGGGGCAGGCCCACTGGTGGCCCGGCTGGTCGAGGCCCTGGCTCCCGGTGCGCGAATGGTCGACGTCGCCGCGTGGGACGGCTACGGGTTCGGTGACGCTGGCGCAGCCGACCGGCCGGTTATCAGGGTGCACAGCAGGTCGTACCGTCAACGTGCGCTGCCAGCGGTTGAGGCGGCGGACCTGTTCCGCTCGAACGATGAGGCCGGATGGCCGCGGCTGGTGCCTAACCTGGTGTGGCGCCGCGACGAGTGGTGCCTATCCGCTGACATCGACTGCATGAGCACCTACCTCGGCACCTCGAATCCCCCGCCGGATCTCGACGAACTCGGGCTCGAGTGGGTTCGGGTGAAGCCACAGGACCGGGTCGCCTGACGGGCCACACCGGGCTGCTGTGGTTTGTGCGACAAGTTGGCGGTCGCGACCGATCGAGACCGGCACCCCAACAACCTGCCTCGCCCGCACCCGCACCCGGACCCCGACCGGTTGCATCGTGACCTCAGCGAGAGCGTTCGCTCAGCGGGGAGGGTCGCCGTCGGGTCAGTGTCGCGGTCGGCGAGTGCCGCGTTTGCGGAGCGGCGGTCGAGATGTCCGGCGGTTGTGGGCTTGGGGTACGGGGTGGGGGTATGAACGCCACAACGAGATCTTGGGCGCGATCTGGGCGCGGCGGTCCGGGTGGGTGTCCGGCCGTCGTCGCGCGTGTCGACGCCCCGGGCAACACCGTGAGCCGCCCTGGCGGCCATATGCGCAGGTCACAGCGTTGTGAGCGCGGCGGTGTGATCGATTGGCGGCGCCCAGTGGTCCCTGGGCAGTCGGACGCTCGAACGGCCTTCGGCTGTCAAGATCAAAGACACATAACCGCAAGTGAGAGGCATGATCAACGGTGGCCAGGGCGGGGTCGAACCGCCGACCTTCCGATTTTTATGGCTTACGGCCCTGATAGCGAATGACGTCGAGTAGGGCTCCTTGCTGCATTGTCCCTGCTCAGGTGCCCTTTTACGTCCCGCAACGTGACGGGATCCGCTGCCCTTGAACGCCCCTTACTCGGAAGTCCGTGCACAATCCGTGACCAACCACGTCGTGGCCCACGGACTTGCCCATTGCCCCCACACCGGCTCTTCGGGCGGATGGGAGGAGCGAGTCCCGGTCACAGTCTGTAGTGACCGAATCGCACGCGCCATCGCGTTGGACGACACCGGGGTCGCCAGGTCGGCGCTGCCGGTTCTGGACGTCAGCGGGGGCCTGGCCCGGGGTGAGCCAGGTCGTGATCATCCGATGCTGGCGGACCGGAGCAGCACCTGGAGGGCAGGCGAATCGGTGCCCTTGCGGGTCTGAGCTCAACCACCCCTGTGCGCCGTTGATGCTGATACCGAACGTCGTGTAGCGCCAGCTCCAAGTGGGCGCCGATCGCACTGCGGGTGCGCCGAACCGGAATCGCCCTCCCCCGACGACAGGTCCCGCACGAGCG
>JBBRHF010000030.1:0-29457 GCA_038223055.1 Actinomycetes bacterium
TTTCGCCCGCGAGGACGGCGTCGAGAGCGCCTGGCGCGTGGTCCAACCAGCCCTGGACAACCTAGGACAGGTCCATCCCTATCAGCGGGGAACGTGGGGTCCGGTCGAGGCCGATGAGCTGCTCCAGGGCGACCACTGGCACGCCCCGCAGTCTGCGTCCCCTCAGCAGGTCTCTGACCAACACACCCGCGCGTAAACGACGAGAAGGTGAACTCGTGGAGACCTACGACGTAGCAGTAATCGGCATGGGACCCGGCGGTGAACACGTCGCCGGGACCCTGGCCGAGCGCGGCCTGAGAGTCCTCGGTATCGACAACGGTCTCGTCGGCGGGGAGTGCCCCTACTGGGGGTGCATCCCGTCGAAGATGATGATCCGCGCCGCGAACGCCCTCGCCGAGGCCCGCCGGGTGGCGCAGCTCGCCGGCAACACCGCCGATATACGACCGGACTGGGCGCCGGTGGCACGCCGGATACGCGAGGAGGCCACCGACAACTGGGACGACCGGGTCGCGGTCGAGCGCTTCGTCGGCAAGGGCGGCACCTTCGTCCGCGGTAGGGGCCGGCTCACCGGCCCAGGGCGGGTCGACGTGGACGGGGTCAGCTACGCGGCCGCCCGCGGAGTCGTAGTGGCTACCGGCAGCAAACCCGCGATTCCACCGATCGCCGGGCTGGACCAAGTGCCCTTCTGGACCAACCACGAGGCGGTCGAGACCAAGGAGCTGCCCGCTTCGATGATCGTCCTGGGCGGCGGCGCCATCGGGTGCGAGCTGGCTCAGGTGTACGCCCGCTTCGGTGTCCAGGTCAGCGTCGTGGAGGCCGCCGATCACCTGCTGCCGATGGAGGAGCCCGAGGCCGGCGAGCTGCTCCAGGGCGTGTTCGAGTCCGAAGGCATGCACGTCCACGTCGGTATGACGGCGCGCCGCGTCGACAGCGACGGGGCTGGCGTCGCGGTGGAGCTCGACGGCGGACTGGTCCTGCATGCCGCACGCCTCCTGGTGGCAACCGGGCGCCGGGCCGACCCCGCCGCCGCAGGTCTGGACACGGTGGGCGTGGACCCTTCGACCAGGGTCGCCCCGATCGACCAGCGCTGCCGGGTCGCCGACGGAGTCTGGGCGGTCGGTGACATCACCGGACAGGGTGCCTTCACCCACGTCGCCATGTATCAGGCAGGCATCGCGATCCGCGACATCCTCGGCGAGGGCGGCCCCGCGGCGGACTACCGGGCCCTGCCCCGGGTGACCTTCACCGACCCGGAGGTGGGCTCGGTCGGCCTCACCGAGCAGCAGGCCCGCGAACGTTTCACCTCGGTCCTGGTCGGTAGCACCAACGTCCCGAGCACCGCCCGTGGGTGGATCCACAAGGTGGGCAACGAGGGCCTGATCAAGCTCATCGCTGACGTCGATCGCGGGGTGCTCGTCGGGGCCACCGCGATGGGCCCAGCCGGTGGCGAGGTCCTCGGAGCGCTCACCGTCGCCGTGCATGCCCAGGTCCCGCTGGACACCCTGCGGTCCATGATCTACGCCTACCCGACCTTCCACCGCGGCATCGAAGACGCCCTGCGCGGACTGTCATGACCACCCAGGATCGAGCCCGTCTTGCCTTTCCTGCCGACATCACCGCGAACTCGTTCGTCATCGAACCCGGCACGGTTGGCCGGAGCAACAAGCGGGTCGACACAAATCGGGGCGGTGCATCCTGTCGAGGTGAAGCCTTCAAACCTGCTCGTCGGTTGGACCGTCTGCGCCGTCATGGCGTCGAGCGCGCTGGTCGCCTGCAGTAGCTCCGAGCCAGACCCGGCGCCGGCGGCACGGACGCTTGCGGCGGGACTTTCGTCCGGCAGCCTCGGTGCGGTGCCGCTCGCGGGCATGACGGTCGCCGCAGCGCAGCGTGACCTCCGGACGGCGACCGGCCGGATGCACGGTCTGCGCCCCGTCGTACGCCTGAGCGCGGTGTCCGGGAAGGGGGACGTCCGCCTCGCGCGGTTTGGTGTCAGCTGGGACGTCGACTCGACGCCCACCGGCTGGACCTATCGCACGAAGGCTCGACTCGTGCGTCAGGGCAAGAAGTGGTCGGTGCGCTTCGCCCCGGCCGCGCTGCATCCCCGGCTGACCCCGGGGGCCCAGTTGGTGCTGCGGCGGACCGCCGCCCGGCGTGGCGACATCACGGGGTCGGGTGGTCGGGTCCTGGTGACCCTGCGGCCGGTACGACGGATCGGCATCGATCGGACCAAGGTCGACGCGGCGGGTGCGCCCGCGGCGGCGGCGAGCCTGGCCGCGCTGGTCGGGGTCGCCCCTGCTGCCTACGCTGCGCGGGTCACCGCGGCAGGCCCGGGAGCCTACGTTGAGGCAATCTCGATGCGCGAGGCCGACGCCGCGCCGTTGCTGGCCAGGATCGGCGCGATCAAGGGTGCGGTGGCGCTGCCGGCGGAGCGGTCGCTGGCGCCGACCCGTGACTTCGCCCGGCCCATCCTCGGGACGGTCGGGGAGGCCACAGCAGAGATCGTCGCCGCCGCCAAGGGTCGGGTGCTCGCCGGTGACCAGGTCGGCCTCGGGGGACTGCAACGCCGCTACGACGCGCAACTTGGCGGCGTTCCCGGCACGACAGTCGAGCTCTTGTCGCCTGTGGTGCCGACGCCCGGCACCACCTCGGCGAGCCCGTCCACGGCTGCCTCGCGCGCTCCGACACGTGCTTCGGCCACCCGCCGGTTGTTCCACACCGAACCGAGACCTGGCACCGCCCTCGCGACGACGATCGACCCCGCGTTGCAGGGCACCGCAGAGAGCCTGCTTGCACCGGTCGCGCCGGCGAGCGCCATCGTCGCACTGCGGCCCTCGACCGGTGAGATCCTCGCCGCAGCCAGCGGTCCGGGCGGCAAGGGCTACTCCACAGCCACCCTCGGTCGTTTCGCCCCGGGGTCGACGTTCAAGGTGGTGACGGCCCTGGCGTTGCTCCGGGCCGGCCTGACCCCCGCGACCGGCATGCCCTGCCCGCCCACCGTGGTCGTCGACGGGAAGAGGTTCAAGAACTACGGCGACTACCCCGAGGGCGGGCTCGGCACGATCCCGCTGCAGACGGCGCTCGCCAACTCGTGCAACACCGCGTTCATCGGGCAGCGCGCCAAGGTGACGCAGGCGCAGCTGACTGAGGCTGCGGCCTCGCTCGGTTTGGGCGTGGACCGCGACCTCGGGCTGCCGGCGTTCCTCGGCTCGGTGCCCTCCGTCGCGACCGGCACAGGTCACGCGGCGTCGATGATCGGCCAGGGCCAGATCCTCGCCTCGCCGTTGGCGATGGCCGTCGTCGCCGGCTCGGTGGCCGCGGGGCGGACGGTCACCCCCCGCCTGGTCATCGGCCCGGCCAGCAGCCCCCCGGCCGGCAGCCTGACGGCCGCGGAAGCCGTCGCGCTGCGAGGACTCCTGCGCGGGGTTGTCGAGACCGGCAGCGCCCGCTTCTTGCGCGGCCTCCCCGGCGCGCCCGTCGGCGCTAAGACCGGCACGGCGGAATACGGCACGGGGACGCCGCCGGCCACCCACGGCTGGATGATCGCCATCCGCGGTGACTTCTCGGTGGCGGTGTTCGTGCAAGACGCGGAGTCCGGCTCGCGCACCGCGGGTCCGCTGCTCGAGGGGCTGCTGCGTCGATCGACGCCGTGAGCCGGAGTCCCGCAACCGGCCGAGCAACGTGACCAGCGCCACATGCCCGCCGCGCCCGTCGATGACGGCGCCAGGCTCGGCGTACGGGATGATGGGGCAAGTGACCGATCAGGGACCCCGCCTCGAGTTGAGCCTCGTCCAAGTCGTCGCCAGCGCCCTGGCAGCGGCCTCCGGTGCGGTCGCGGCGTCCTACCTCGGTGTGGCCGGCACGGTGGCCGGCACGGCGATCTTCAGCGTCGTGGCCACGACCGCGACCGCCGTCTACACCCATTCCCTGAGCCAGACGAGATCGCGACTGCGGCAGCGCGCCGCGGCGAACTCGTACCGGCCGCGCCCGATCCTCGATGACCTGCCGGAGAACGCCGACGGGGGCGTCGGTCCGGATGCGTTCGCGATGGGGGAGACCGCGCTGCTGCCCGCGGTGGACCGTCTCTGGCCGACCGGTGCCGACCGCGGCCCGTCCCTCGACCTGCGAACGGATGCCGATCGCCCGGTGCGATGGGGGCGGATCGCGCTCGCCAGCCTGGTGGTGTTCGCCATCGTGACGACGGGAGTCGCCGTGCTCGAACTGGCTGCGCACCGAAATCTGGCCGACCTGGTTCGCGGCCGCACCGGAAGCGGGGGCACGTCCATCGGCACAACCGTCACGACGGTCTTGACGCCGACCGCCAAGCAGCGGGCTCGCACCCCGAGCCCTACGCCCACCCCGACCCGGTCGCCGACGCACGCCCCGACGAGCACGCCCCCAACACCTGTCACCGAGACCCCGAGCTTCACCTCGCCGGGCACCGTCGGCCCCACCGTGTCGCCGCCGGCGCCCGCAGGGTCCCCGAGTGCGTTGCCTACGCCGACGCTGTCAGCCGACCCGAACCCTTCGGTCCCCGCGCCCGCCCCGCCCGCCGCGCCGGTGCCTTCGACCACGCCCTGAGCGAAAGGCTTGCGGTCGAGGGGTTGTCGTCGTCAGGGCGGCGTCGTGAGCGAAGAAGCGCAGGTCGGGTTCGGCATGAGCGTCGGGAGGATGGAGGCGTTCAGCGATGGAGTGCTCGCCATCGTCATCACCCTGCTCATCCTCGAGATCAAGGTGCCGGTCGGGGAGCACGGCAACCTGGGGCACGCGCTCGGCGAGCAGTGGCCGCAGTACGCGGCCTACCTGATGTCGTTCCTCATCATCGGCATCATCTGGCTCAACCACCACGCCACGGTCAACCTGCTGGCCCGGACCGACCACCAGATCCAGGTGCTGAATCTGTTGCTGCTGCTGCCCGTGAGCGTGCTGCCGTGGCCGACGGCGGTTCTCGCGGAATACACCCGCGACGGCACCCCCGGTGACCAGCGCGTCGCCGTGCTGCTCTACGGCCTCACCAGCACCGCGATGGCGGTGACCTTCAACATCATGTGGCGCTACCTGCTGCGTCACCGCGAGCTACACAGGCCCGGCTTGTCCCGCCGGTTGCTCGACGTGCGCAACCGGCGCTACAACATCGGGCTCGAAGTCTGCCCGGCGGCGACGCTGCTCGGCCTGATCAGCGTGCCGCTCTTCCTCGCCTTGATGCTTGCCCTGGCTGTGATGTACCTCCTACCCACTCTCGACGTCGGCGCGAGCACTCCGGCCGTTGACTAGGGTCAGGCATCATGGGCCTGACAAGTGACACCGACGGCTATGTGCAGGCGAGCTATGACCGTGACACGCGATACCTCTCCGCGCGGATCACCGCCGACGGTGCGGACGGGTGGCCGGTGCAGCCGGGTCGCTACCGGCTGGTCGTGAGCCGCGCATGCCCGTGGGCCAACCGGGCGATCATCGTGCGGCGATTGCTTGGCCTAGAAGGCGTCCTGTCGATGGGCGTTGCCGGCCCCACCCATGACCAACGCAGCTGGACCTTCGACCTCGACCCCGGTGGCGTGGACCCGGTGCTCGGCATCGAGCGGCTGGGGGAGGCGTACGAACGGGCGGTGCCCGGATATACCCGCGGCGTGACGGTGCCGGCCGTTGTCGACGTACCCAGCGGTGCGGTCGTCACCAACGACTTCGCCCAGATCACGCTGGACCTTTCGACCGAGTGGCGCGAGCACCACCGCATCGGAGCGCCAGATCTCTATCCCGAGCCGCTGCGGGATGAGATCGACGAGGTCGCGGCGCTGATCTACCGCGACGTGAACAACGGGGTCTACCGAGCCGGCTTCGCCAGCGACCAGGCGGCCTACGAGCAGGCCTACCGGCAGCTGTTCGCCCGGCTGGACTGGCTGTCCGAGCGACTGGCGGGTCGTCGCTACCTCGTGGGGGACACGATCACCGAGGCCGACGTGCGGCTGTTCACCACGCTCGTCCGCTTCGACGCGGTCTATCACGGGCACTTCAAGTGCAACCGGAACAAGATCAGCGAGATGCCGGTCCTGTGGGCCTACGCGCGGGACCTGTTCCAGACGCCGGGGTTCGGGGACACCATCGACTTCGACCACATCAAGCGGCACTACTACCAGGTGCACACCGACGTCAACCCGACCGGCGTCGTGCCGCTCGGGCCGGATCTCGCGGGCTGGGTCACCTCGCACGGCCGTGAGGCTCTCGGTGCGACGCCGTTCGGTGCGGGCACGCCACCGGAACCCCCTCCGCAGGACGAACGGGTCCCGGCTGGCCACAACCCCGCGCTTGAGACCGCCTGACCTACGGGCGTCTGCTGCGGGTGAGTCGGCGGATCATGCGGGGGGGTACGAGGAACGCTTCGGCTTCTAGGGCGGCGACGGTGACGCGGGGGAGGTCGCGGGCGGTGCGGAAACACAGGAATCGTGGTTGCCACAGGGGGTGGTATTTCGCGTTGGCGCGGTAGAGGGATTCGATTTGCCAGAATCGGGATGCGGTGAGCAGGATGCGTCGCCACAGGCGCAGGACGGGTCCGGCGCCGAGGCGTCCGCCGCGTTCGAACACCGATCGGAACACGGCGAAGTTCAGCGAGATCTGGGTGATGGCGCGGTCGGGGGCGGCGGCGAGCAGGTCGGTGACCATGAGTTCCACGACTCCGTTGTCGGCGGCGGGGTCGCGGCGCATGACATCCAGGGACAGTCCGTGGCGGCCCCAGGGGACCAGGTGCAGCAGGGCACACAGGGTTCGGTCGGGGCGCCGGGCGCGCACGATGACGCAGCCGGTGTCGGCGGGGTCCCCGAGGCGGCCTAGGGCCATCGCGAAGCCGCGTTCGGTGGCGCCTTCGCGCCATTGGTCCGCGCTGTGGCGTAGTTCGGTCAGGTCGGGGTCGGGCAGGTCGGACACGGCGACCACCTCGCAGGTGTAGCCCAGGCGCCGGACTCGTGCGACGGCTTGGCGTACGGTGCGCATGGGTCGCCCGTCCAGGGTGAACTCGTTGACCTCGATGAGGGCTTCATCGCCGAGTTCCAGGGCGTCGAGCCCGGCCCGGTGGTAGGCCTGGGCGCCGGCGGTGCTGGCGCCGAGTACGGCCGGGGTCCAGGCGTAGCGGGCTGTTTCGGTGAGCCAGCGGGCGATCGCGCCGGGCCATGCTTCGGGGTCTCCCAGGGGGTCTCCAGCAGCGAGGCTGACTCCGCCGATGACCCGGTAGGCGACAGCGGCTTTCCCGGACGCGGAGAACATGGCCGATTTGTCTTGGCGTAACGCGAAGTAGCCCAGCGAGTCGCCCTCACCGGGGCACTCGAGCAGCCCGCGGAGCCGGGTCTGGTCGTGGATGTCTAGGGGGCTGGGGCCGTCGGCGGGGCGCAGGATCGAGGCGATGGTGACCAGTAGCACGACCCCTCCGAGCAGGGCGAGGCTGACGGCGACGTCGCTGGCGCGGCGGGCGGTGCTGAACGCGACCGGCCCGGGCAGCCCGACCAGGCCGCCCAGCACGTGTGCGGTGGCGGCGCGCAGGCCGGGGTGCCCGACCTGCCCGTCGCGGTCCAGGAGCACGATCGCCAGCCCGGCCGGGACCGCTAGGGCCATCGACCCGGCGAACACTGCCGCGGTGTGCCGGCCCGAGCGGGGGTCCGGGATCCCCATGAACGCGTCCCGGGTCGCCACGAGTAGCACCAGCACCGCCACGGAGAAGGTGGCTTCTTCCACGTCCAAGCCTTTGACCACGTGCAGCAGGCTGGCTGCGGCGGCCAGTACCACGGCCAGGATCCAGGCCCGGCGTTTGGCCCGGCGCAGCCCTCCGGCCAGCAGCAGCAACAGCACCCCCACCGCGGAGGTCGCCACCCGGGCCGCGTCCGGGGCGAAGGAAGGCAACACCTCGGTCACCGCACGCAGCCGCACCGACATCGCCGGGGACGCGGCACTGAGCACGCTGACCAGCCCGACCAACCCGACCGCGCGCGCCACCCACACCGGGGCCCACTCCGCCCGCCGCGACCACACACCGGCCGAGGACCCCGAACCGGCCGGCACCACACCCGCACCAGCCGTGCCCGCACCAGCCGTGCCCACACCAGCCGTGCCCACACCGGGCGTTCTCTCACCAGACATATCAACGCGGGTCATCAGGGGCCATCGTCCTCCAATCACCTGCCCCGAGCACCATCGCCGAGTCGCGGCTCCGGCGCGGCGACGCGAAATAGGCAGATATCGACTCCCGATCGGGGAACGGAACGAGCCGCTCGGGTGTTGAGGGTGGACCGAGCGTCGGCCGACCGCCGAGCCGGCCAGAAGATGGGGAGTTCCACCAGTGGCAGTTATCTCGGGTTCGGCGTTGGCGCGACTGCGGGTGGAGCTCGACCAGCTCGTGCGGGTCGAACGTCCGCTGTTGCTCGGCGAGCTGCTCGCCGCGGGTGGCCGTGACGCCGCTGACCAGGCCGATCGCGCCCAGGCCGAACTCGCTTTGCAAGCATTGGATGCTCGGATCGAGCGGCTCACCGGGCGGTTGTTCGAGGCGGCGCCCACGCCGGTGGGTGTCGAGGGCGGCGTGGTCAGCGAAGGCCACCTGGTGCGGCTCGACTTCGGCGATGGTGAGCCCGCCCCCTACATGGTGGGTGATCTCGATGCGGCGCCCGAGGGCACCGACGTCGTGACGCCGACCTCGCCGCTGGGCTCGGCCCTGCTGGGTGCTCGTGTCGGGCAGGCCGTGCAGGTCAGCACGCCGCGCGGGGCTATCACCGTGATGATCGTGGCGCTCGAGGCCCCGGCAGCAGCCTGACCGGCGGTCAAATCGCGTCGGCTCGGACGGTTAGATCCGGCACGGTCAGACCCCGACGTAGTCGATCTGGTGGCTGTCGCGCGCGATCGCCTCCCGCACCTTCTCCTCGCTCATGGTCGACTCGACCGCCCAGTAGAAGATCAGCAGGCTGAACACGACGACGACTAGCAGGTCGACCCAGCTCGGCAGGACGCTGCGGCTCCCGACTCCGTAGCGTCCCAGCGCGCCGATGACGACCGAACCGGCGATCCACGGCCCGATCCAGAACGAGCTGCGCAGCATGCCGAACGTGTCGGTGCCCGCCCTTGTCGAGCCGATCGCGAACAGCAGCAGCCCGAGCGCCAGGGCGCAGGCCAGCTTCCAGGTGTAGTCATAGCCGCCCCAGTAGAGGATGAGGTTGGCCGAGCAGAAGCCGACCGGCAGCAGGATCTTCGGCGCGGGCATCCGGTAGGAGCGCTCCCGGTCACCGTCGCGAAGCTGCAGCGCCGCCAGCGACACCGGCGCGAAGGCGTACATGATCGCGGTGGCCCCGGTGACTACGCCGACGAGCTTGTTCCAGCTGGGGAAGGGCCCGAAGCGGGCCTCGCCGACCACCGCCGCCAGCAGGATCGACCACACCGGCACGCCGCGCTTGTCGACCGACGCGAGCTTGCTGGGCATCTCGGACTCCTCGCCCAGGGCGTAGGACAGCCGGGCCGAGGTGCCGAGGTAGACGATGCCGGTGCCTGCGGGGGACACGACCGCGTCGATGATGAGCATGGTGGCCAGCCAGGAGGCACCCACCGCGAGTGCGAGAGTGTACTAAGGGCCGTAGTCCGAGGGGTTGCCGCCGAGGGGAGAGTCCCAGTTCTTGGCGACGTTGGACGGCTCGACCCCGGCGATGAAGGCGACCTGGAGCAGGGCGTAGAGCGTGGCGCCGATGGCCATCGCCGTGATGATCGCTCGGGAGACGTCGCGCTTGGGGTGCTTCGCCTCGCCGGCCAACTGCACCGCCTGCTCGAAGCCCTGCAGGGCGAAGACCACGCCCGCGGGTAACGCGGCGAACACGCCGTGGACGCCGTGCGGCATGAACCCGCCACCGGTCGAGAAGTTGCCGGGGTGGAACGCGAGCGAGGCGACCACCACGATCGCCAGCACCGGCACGGCCGTCTTCCAGATCACGACCACCGCGTTGCTCTCCGACATGAACTTGGCACCCGCGAGGTTCATCGCCGTGAACAGCACCATCAGGATGGACGCGATCACGAAGCCCCGGGTGTTGAGCAGACCTTTGCTCGCGCCGGTCGCGTGCAGCATGGGGAGGTTCTCGTTCACGGCGTTGACGCTGTTGACGTAAGTGATCGCCGCGAGGATCTCGATGGGTGCGATGGCGACCGCCTGAAGCCACGACGCCCAGCCCGCCGTGAACCCCGCGAGGGGCCCGTGGGAGAAGTAGGGAAAGCGGCCGCTGCCACCGGCGACGGGGTAGCTCGCCCCGAGCTTGGCGTAGGTCAGCGCGAGCACCGTGAGCATGGCGGCCGCGAGGATCCAGGACAGCACCGAGGCAGGACCCGCCACCTCCGCGGCATTGAGCGCGCCAAGCAGCCAGCCGGATCCGATGATCGAACCGAGGGAGACGAGCAGCAGCCCGTAGAAGCCGACGGTGCGATGCAGCATTCCGGGTTCGTGGATCACCTGCTGGCTCTCAGCGCCTCCGATGACGTCGAAGCGGCGACCCCGGTCCGGACCGCCGCACACCCGGCATCGTGGCCCTCGCACTAGACCGCGTCAATGACCACGTCCCGGTGTCCCGAAGATGGAGGCGACGTGTCGATCAGGTGACGTCCCGGGAGAGCAGGTCGGCCCAGGTCTCCCGACGTACGACGAGGCGGGCCTGACCGTCGCGGGCGAACACCACCGGGATGCGCCGATTGCCGTTGTAGTTGTTGGACATCGTGTAGCAGTAGGCACCGGTCGCAGGGACGGCGAGGAGGTCGCCGACGCGGGGCGCAGGAAGCGGGACGCCTTCGACGAGCACGTCGCCGCTCTCGCAGTGCCGCCCGACCACGATGACGGTCTCGGCACTGTCGGTGGCGTCGAGGCGGTCGACGATCGCTGCCTCGAACCGCTGGCCGTAGAGCGCGACCTCGAGGTTGTCGCCCATGCCGCCGTCGACGGCGACGAAGGTGACCGCGCCGCGCTTGACGGTGACGACCCGGTAGAGCGTCATGGCGGCCGTCGCGACCATGCTCCGGCCGGGTTCGATGATGAGCCGGGCGCCGCCCGGCAGGTGCTCGCGGGCCGCGCTGGTCAGCGCGTCGAGATAGGTCCCGACCGATGGGGGATGGTCGGCGTAGGTGTAGCGCGCACCGAGGCCGCCGCCGAGGTCATAGACAGGGAACTGACCCAGTGTTGCCACGGCGGCAACCGACGCCGCGAACGGGGCGACGTCGAGGATCTGTGAGCCGACGTGCACGTGCAGGCCTTGCGGCCGCAGCCGGTCACTGCCCCTGATCCGGTCGATGAGCGCCGCAGCGGCCGCCGGGGCCAGCCCGAACTTGGAGCGGTCGTGCCCGGTCAGCACGTGGGCGTGGGTGTCGGCGGTGACTCCGGGGATCACCCGGACCAGGACGTCCTGGCGCCGGCCGGCCGGCACGGCTGCCTCGAGCCGGTCGACGTCGTCCGCGTTGTCCACCACGACCAGCCCGATGCCGTGCTCGAGCGCCATCGTGATCTCGTCGTCGGTCTTGGCATTGCCGTGCAGCACGAGGTCGGCCGGGTCGGCGCCGGCCGCCAGCGCGGTGACGATCTCCCCGCCGCCGGCCACGTCCAGGCCCAGCCCCTCCTCGATCATGACCCGCTGGACGGCGGTGCACGGGAACGCCTTGGACGCGAACACGACCCGGCCGTTGGGCCACCGCGAGGCCAGCCCGTCGGCGTACTCGCGGGCGCGGTCGCGCAGCGCCTGCTCGGAGACGACGAGCACGGGAGTGTCGAACTCGCGGGCGAGGTCGTCGACCCGACATCCCCCGACGACCAGCATCCCGTCGTCGACGCGACGATCGGGCGGGAAGAGAGACAGCACATCGTGCATCGCGCCGGACGTTAGCGGCATGAGGGATGATCGGCGCGACAACCACGACGGCGAGCAACCGGCCATAGCCAAGGGAAAACGATGACGGAGAGCCTACAGGGCATCGAGCGGTTCGCGGTGACCCAGAAGATCACGATGATGGTCAATCGATACGAGATCCGCGCCGTCGACCCGGCCGGCCAGCCGGGCGGGCTGCTGGCGTTCGCCCAGCAGAAGCGGATGGCGTTCAAGGAGGAGGTCACCTTCTACGCCGACGCCGACCGCCGCACGCCGGTGTTCTCGTTCAAGGCCCGCAAGCGCCTGGACCTCGGGGCGACCTACGACGTCAATGACGCTGCCGGCAGACCGATCGGCTTGTTCCGTAAGGACTTCGGGGCCTCGCTGCTGCGCTCGACGTGGCACCTCGAGGCGTCGGGGCTGCAGGCGGTCGGCACCGAGCGCAGCCAGGGAGTGGCCATCGCCCGGCGCCTGTGGGAGATGCTTCCGGTCGTCGACAACCTGCCCTCGCCGTTCCTGTTCCACTTCGACTTCACTGACCAGGCTGGCACGGTGGTGATGAGCTCGCAGCGGGGACGCTCGCTGCGCGACCGCTACGACGTCACGCTGCCCGGAGCGCGGGTCGACGGGCGGGTCGCGGCGGCCATGGCAGTGGCCTTGGACGCGTTGCAGGGTCGCTGACCGCGGGCCGCTCGGGTGGGCTCAGCCGGCGCGGGGCAGTCGCAGCGTAAACGACGTGGCGCCGGGACGGCTGGTGACGCCGAGTGTCCCGTGGTGGGCCTCGACCACGGCCGCGGCGATGGCGAGGCCGAGTCCGGTGCTGCCGGCGGCCCGGGAGCGTGCGGTGTCCGCGCGGACGAACCGCGCAAAGATGCGTGGCTGCAGGTCGGCCGGGATGCCGGGGCCGTCGTCGCTGACCGTCACCTCGGCCATGCCGCGCGCGCCACCCGAGCGGTCGACACCGTGGCCGTCGACACCGCCCGCCCCGGCTGCGACCGCCGCGACCCGCACCGTGATCGTCGTACCGGCCGGGGTGTGGGTTCGGGCGTTGGTCAGCAGGTTGGCCAGCACCTGGTGCAGCCGCTGGGGGTCGCCGGTGACCTCGACCGGGTCCTCGGGCAGGTCGAGCATGAATCGGTGGTCCGACCCGGCAACGCGGGTGTCGCTGGTAGCGTCGATGGCGAGGCGGGTGAGGTCGACCGGCTCGCGGGCGAGCGGGCGCCCGGCGTCCAGGCGGGCGAGCAGCAGCAGGTCATCGACGAGGCTGCCCATGCGCTCGGCCTCGGACTCGACCCTGCCCAGCGCGTGCGAGACGGACGCTGGCACCGGCTCGGTGTTGCGTAGCGCGAGTTCGGCGTGGCTGCGGATGGCGGCCAGCGGGGTCCGTAGTTCGTGGCTCGCGTCCGCGACGAACTGGCGCAGCCGGTCCTCGGTCTCCTGCCGGGCAGTCAGGGATGCCTCGATGTGTTCGAGCATGTGGTTGATCGCCTCGCCGACCTGGCCGACCTCGGTGTAAGGCTCGGCGCCGGGCACCCGGTCCGGGAGGGCTACCTCGCCCGCGGCCAACGGCAGCGCCGCGACCTGCATGGCGGTCGAGGCCACCCGCCGCAGCGGGCGCAGGGAGAGCCGCACGAACACCGCTCCCGCGACGCCGGTGGCCGCCAGCGCGAGGGCGAACACGATCAGCTCGATGCTCACCAGGTTGCGCAACGTGTCGTTGATCGGCGCGAGCGGAAGCCCGCTCAGCGCCGCGTCGCCGTCATCGTCGGCGCCCTGGACCGCCTGCACCCGGTAGTCCCCGATCGCGTCGAGGTGCACGCTGACCGCCCGACCCGTGGTGGGCACTGCGCCCAGCCGGGTGAGGTCTTCGTCTTCCAGTCTCAGTTGCTTGGCGCCGTTCTCGGTGGTGATCGTCGCCTCGGTGACCCGCCGCCCCGCCAGCCGGCCGCTGAGGGTGTCCACCGCCTGACCGGGTACGTCGCCGAACTCGCGATCCGAGGCGTCGTCGGTGCCACCCAGCGAGCCGGACAGCCGTCCGCCGGCGGCCGCGAGCTGTTGGTCGAGCCGGTCGACGAAGAAGCCGCGCAGCGCGACGGTGGTGCCGATGGCCACGGCTGCGCAGGCCGCCACCAGCAGCACGAGCAGGCCGGCGATGAGGCGCGCGCTCAGGGTCCGTCGGCGCAGCCAGCCACGGGTCACGCGGGTGGCTTCAGGACGTAGCCGACGCCTCGCACGGTGTGGATGAGCGGCTCGCGGCCAGCGTCGATCTTCTTGCGCAGGTAGGAGATGTAGAGCTCGACGACGTGCGCCTGGCCACCGAAGTCGTAGTTCCACACGCGATCCAGGATCTGGGCCTTGCTGAGCACCCGGCGGGGGTTGCGCATGAGGTAGCGGAGCAGTTCGAACTCGGTCGCGGTCAGCTCGATCAGGTCACCGGCCCGGTGCACCTCGCGGGCGTCCTCGTCCATCGTGAGATCGGCGACGGTCAGGGTGTTTTCGCTCTGGGCACGGGTCAGCCCGGCTCGCCGGAGCAGGCCACGCAGCCTGGCCAGCACCTCCTCCAGGCTGAACGGCTTGGTGACGTAGTCGTCACCCCCGGCGGTGATTCCGGCGATGCGGTCCTCGACCGAGTCGCGGGCGGTCAGGAACAGCACGGCGACGTGCGAGTCGCCGGCGCGTAGCCGCTTCAAGATCTCGAAGCCGTCGAAGTCGGGCAGCATCACGTCGAGCACCACGGCGTCGGGGCGGAACTCCCGGCCCACGGCGACGGCGGCCTTTCCGGTCTCGGCGCTGCGGACGTCGAACCCGTCGAGGCGCAGCACGCTGGAGAGCACCTCGGCCAGGCTCGGTTCGTCATCGACGACGAGGATCCGAACCGGCGAGCCGTCGGCCCGGGACAGCGCCGGCCCACGCAGGTCGAGCAGTGAGGAAGTGGGGGTGGGCGAGGGGTCCGGCACGGTGGTCATGCCTCCACTGTCCATGCCCGGCGGGTGGCCAGCCTGTGCATTGTCTCTGCATTGCCTCTGCGTGTCGTTCACCGCCCCCCGTTGCCCCCCGCGCCCCCCGGCGTCGGCCCCTCGCCCGAACACCGCCTGGTTTCGGCGCGATCGATGACGGATCGCAGAGGCGCAGCAGAGGTCGCCGGGCAACGCTCGTCGGACGGCAGGTCCGGACCCCCGGTCCCGCCGTCCCCGTAGTCCCGCCGATCCGAAGGAGCACCGAGTGGCCGCCACGCTGTCCCGGCCGTTTCGGCACTCGCAGCGACTGATGGGCACCGTCTTCTCCCTCGATGTGCGCGACCCGGGCGACTGGTCCGAGGTTGCCGCCGATGTGATGACGTGGTTGCACCGGGTGCACGCCGTCTTCGCGCCCAGCCCCGAGAGCGAGATCTCCCGGCTGGGCCGGCGCGAGCTGGCGCTGGCCGACTGCGACCCGATGGTGCGTGAGGTCCTCGCGACGGGGGATCGGGTCGAGTTGGTCACGGGCGGCTACTTCGCCTGCCGGACCCGCGGGGCGCTCGACCTGGCCGGCATCGTCAAGGGCTGGGCGGCCGAGAGGGCCAGCGACCTGCTCACCGGCGCTGGCGCCCGCGCGCACTCGGTCCGGGCCGGCCAGGACCTGCAGTTGGTGGGTGGTCCCGCGCCGGGCGAGCCGTGGCGGGTCGAGATCCGGGACCCCCGCGAGCCGGGCGCGCTGCTCACGGTGGTGACCGGCCGGGACCTCGCGGTCGCCACGGCGGGACGCGGCATCGTCGACCCGCACACCGGCGAGCCCCCCACCGGGCTGGACAGCATCACGCTGATCGGGCCCCGGCTCGCGCTGGTCGATGCCTTGGCCACCGCGGCCTTCGCTATGGGAGTGCAGGCGCGCGCGTGGGTCGAGCGGGCCGACCATGTCGAGGCGATCGGACTGACCTCCTCGGGCCAGACGTGGATCAGTTCGGGTTGGGTCGGCGCCCAGTGCCAGGTGGGCACCGCGGACCTTGACCGCCCCCGGGTCTGGCAGGCGAAGTAGCCGACCTTTGCCGGGCCGACCCTGGGCCGACCTCGGGCCGACCTCGGGTCGACCCTGGGTCGACCCTGGGTCGACCTCGGGCCGACCCTGGGCCGACCCGCCCCGACCGGGCCGATGATCGCGGGACGTGGGGCCCGGCCGGCTACGCCTCGAGGTCGACGACGACCGGCGCGTGGTCCGAGGGACCCTTGCCCTTGCGGGCGTCCCGGTCGACGTAGGCGTCCCGCACGGCCGTGGCGAACGCGTCGTTACCGTAGACCAGGTCAATGCGCATGCCGAGGTTCTTGTGGAACATGCCGGCGCGATAGTCCCAGTAGGTGTAGGGGGTGTCGTGCTTCATCGCCCGCGGGACCACGTCGCGCAGGCCCAGGTCGCGCAGCCGCGCGAGGGCCGCCCGCTCCGGCGGTGTGACGTGGGTCGACCCGACGAAGGCGCCCGAGTCGAACACGTCCGCGTCGGTGGGGGCCACGTTGAAGTCGCCACACACGGCGTACGGCGAGGCGGGCCGTAGCTCGTCGCCCACTGTCACGGCGAGCGCCGCCAGCCAGGCGAGCTTGTAGCTGTAGTGGTCGTGGCCGGGCTCGCGCCCGTTCGGGACGTAGACCGACCAGATGCGCAGGCCCGCGCAGGTCGCGCCCACAGCGCGAGCCTCGGGAGCCGGGAAGCCCGGCTCGTCGGGCAGCCCGCGGACGACGTCGGAGAGGCCCACGCGGGACAGCAGAGCGACACCGTTCCACCGGCCATTGCCGTGCGCGGCGACCTCGTAGCCGAGCGTCGCGACGTCGGTCGTGGGGAAGTCGCCGGCGGCGCATTTGGTCTCCTGCAGGCAGACGACGTCGGGACCCGCTCGCTCGAGCCAGTCGAGCAGGCGCGGGAGGCGGGCCCCGACGGAGTTCACATTCCACGTGGCGATGCGCACGGCCCCGATGCTGCCAGTCCCGGCCGGGCCGCGGGACGGCAGCACCACCACCCGGGACAGGACAGAATGCCCGACATGGCGGCAACCCGGATGTCCAACGTCGACGCGGCGTGGCTCGGCATGGACTCCCCGGACAACCTGATGATGATCACGGCGGTGCTCTGGTTCGACGATCCAGTCGACTGGGACCGGCTCACCGAGGTGATCGGGGCGCGGCTGGTCGAACGCTATCCCAAGTTCTCCCAGCGGCCGTTGCCCTCGCGCAATCCGTTCGAGCAGCCGGTGTGGACCGACGACCCCGACTTCGCGATCAGGGCGCACCTGGTGCACACGATTGTGACCGGGCCGGCCGCTCACGGTGACGGTGACGGCGAGATGGGTCCGGTCCGAGATGTCGGTCGGGACCAGGATGTCGGTCGGGACCAGGATGTCGGTCGGGGTCAGGATGCGGATCTCGCGAGGCTGGTCAGCCGCCTGCTCGGCGAGCCGTTGGACCTGCGCCGGTCACCGTGGCAGTTCCATCTCGTGGATAGCGGCGACCGCGTCGGCGGGTCGGGCCGGGGCTCGGCGATCGTGGTCCGGTTGCACCACTGCATCGCCGACGGCATCGCTCTGGCCGGTGTGCTGCTGTCACTCACCGACGCCGCAGCGGACGAGCCCGCCGGCGACCTGTCCGGGACCGGCGACGCGCTCGAAACCGGAGACGGGCTCGAAACCGGCGACGCGCTCGAAACCGGCGATCCGTCCGGTCCCCCCGGCCCGAACCACACCTGGCGGCGGACGCGCTCCCCGCGGCACCCGGGGCTGGTTCGCCGGCTCACTGAGGGTTCGGAGGACGTCGCCGACGTCGCGGGGGTGTCCCCACTCCCGGCCCGCGGGAGCGGCTGGCTGGGGCCGAGAGAGCTCGCCCGATCGGTGCGCTTCGGCTGGGACGTCCTCGTCACCGGTCTCGGGATTCTGTTCGCCTCCCGGGACCCCCGCACGCGCTTCAACGGGCGGCTCGGCACGGCCAAGTCGGCCGCCTGGACCCGCGACATGGACCTGGAGACGGTCAAGTCCGTCGCGGCCCGCCTGGGGGTCAGCATCAACGACGTCCTCCTGGCTGTGACGGCCGGGGCGCTGCGACGACACCTGCTCGAGCACGGGGACCGGGCTCACGACCTGCGGGTGTTCGTGCCGGTCAACCTGCGGCCAGCCGGCCAGCCGGTGCCGATCGAGCTCGGCAACAGGTTCGGTGTCGTGTTCATCCGGCTACCCGTCGGCGAGCCCGACGCGCAGACCCGCGTACGACGGGTGCACGAGCGGATGTCCCGGGTCAAGGGTTCGGCCCAGGCCACCGCGACCTTCGCCATCCTCAGCGTCGTCGGAGCGCTCCCGTCCTGGGGTCACACTCTGGCGATCCGGGTCCTGGGTGCCAAGACCACGGCCGTGATCACGAACGTGCCGGGTCCGCGCGAGCAGGTGTTCCTTGCCGGCAGCGCCGTGCGCAGCATGGTGTTCTGGGTTCCCCAGGCCGGCTCGGTGGGGCTGGGCGTGAGCATCCTCAGCTATGCCGGTCGGGTTCGGGTCGGGGTGGCGGTGGACTGCAACCTGGTGCCCGACCCCGAGTCGCTGGTGCGCGGCGTCGAGGCCGAGCTTGACGAACTGGTGGCCGCGACGGCCTGACCTGTCGCGTCCCGGGAGGCGCGCTTGCGCTCGTACATCGCCGCATCGGCGACGGCCAGCACCGACTCTGGCGTCTGCCCCGGCCTGGACAGGCAGGTCCCGATGCTCGCGCCGATCGACACCTCGACCTCCCCCAGGAGCATCGGTGCGGTGATCTCCGCCGCCAGCCGAGCCGAGATGATCCAGGCGGTTGCCTCGTCGGGGACGCCGGGACAGATGACCACAAACTCGTCGCCGGCCAGTCGCGCGGCCGTGTCGCCGGGACGCAGCGCCGTCGTGATCCGGGCCCCCACCTCGATCAGCACCCGGTCGCCGGCCGCATGACCGTGCTCGTCGTTGACGGCCTTGAAGCCGTCGAGATCGATGAACAGCACGTGCACGGGGGTCCGATCGCGGGACGCGCCCGCCAGGGCGACCTCGAGGCGGTCCAGGGCGGCCACCCGGTTGGGCAGACCGGTCAGCGGGTCGTGCAGGGCCAGGTGCGCCAGCCGGTCGGCGCTGGCCTTGCTCGCGGTGATGTCCTCGGCGTGCATCAACAGCCAGGATTCGCCGTCGTGCTCCACCGCGGTCATCGACACGGACGCCCAGACGATGCGACCGGAATCACGCAGCAGGCGAAGCTCGAGGCGCGCCGCGGGGGACGAGCCGATCCAGGCGTCGGTCATGGCGGCGCGGACGGCGGCTGCGTCGTCGGGATGGACGAGCAGCTCGGGACGTGAGCCGATCAGGTCCATCCGGTGGTGGCCCAGCATCGTGGCGAACGCGTCGTTGCTCTGCGCGAGGCGCCCAGCGGAGTCGAACTGGACGATCCCGATCGGGCTGGCGTCGAACATGGTGCGGAACCGCCGCTCGCTCTCCCCAAGCGACGCCGCGGCCCGCTCCGACTCGGTGATGTCCTGGGCGGTGCCGGCGATCCGTTGCGAGCCGTCCGGTGCGGTCAGCAAGGTCGCGGACACGAGGGCCACCACGGGATGGCCGTCCTGGTGGCGGTAGACCCGCCGCGACGTGTACGCCGAGGTCCGGTGCGACATGAGGTCCGCCACGTCCGTGCCGAGCGAATCGCCGTCGTCGGGGTGGGTCAGGTCGCCGACATGCATCCCGATGAGCTGGCCGGGCGACCGGCCGAGCATGGCGCCGAACGTGTCATTCGCGAGCAGGATCGAGCCGTCCGCGGACATCTCCGCCTGGCCCACCGGGGAGTGGTCGAACAGCATCTGGAAGCGGCTCGCGTTCAGCAGCGCCTCCGCGCGGCTGGCGACGATCTCGCCGTGCGTGCGGGCGTTCTGCAGCGCCACCGCGGCGAGCCCGGACAGGAGGTCCATCGTCTTCTCGTCGTCCTCGTCGAAGTCGTCGGGGCGGTCGGCGTAGATCTTGAGCACCCCGGCTAGGTCTCCCTCGGCTCGCAGCGGGACGATCAGCATCGACCGGGCACCGACGCGCCGGCAGGCCTCCTGGTTGACCCGCCCGTCGATCCAGGTGTCGGCGATCCGCAGCGTCAGGCCGGCCGAGATGGACAGTCCCGACGCACTGCCGTCGATGGGCAGCCGCAAGCCCAGATACGGTTCGGCTGCACCGGCGACACCGACGTAGACCATCTCCGCACCGTCGACCAGCTCGAGGACGCTGGCGTCGGCGCCGGTGAGGCTGCGCGCCCGCTCCACGATCAGCTCGATGACCCGGGTCTCGTCCAGGCTGGCTGTGGCCATCACCTGCTGGACGTCGAGCAGTTCGCCGATGCCCTGCTGGCCGGCCGCGAGGCGACGGGCTGCACCCGAGACCTGCCGATCCAGCTCGGCGAACTCGGCGGGCACGGCGAGAGCGGCTCGTCCGGCGTTCTGCTCCGGGAGGTCGGTACCCAGCGCGCGCAGGCTGGACGCGAGGTCGCGCACCGGCTCCTCGAACGCGCTCACCATCCGTCGGCGGCCGCGCCGGGACAGCACGAGCGCTGCCGTGACCGAAGCCAGGGTGACCAGGATGCCGCCGCCGAGCAGCAGCGTCTCGGCGCGCTGGTCGGCACGCACCGCCGATCCCGCCGCGCGGTCAGCGGCGACATCGGCGCCGCGGTAGGTGTCGAGCAGGCGACGACCCTGCTCCAGGGAGGCGCGGGCCACCGCCGGCGAGGCCGGTGCGTGGTTCTTGCTGGCCAGCCCGACCCTGGCCCAGTTCCGCTCCCAGCGGTCGGCCGTGGCGAGAACCCTTGCGATGGCGGGGTCGCCGGCCGCGACCCGCTCGAGCGACACGCGAGCGCTGCGCACTTGCCGAACCCCGCTGCGGTACGGCGCCAGGAAGCGCTCGTCGCCGGTCGGCAGGTAGCCTCGCAGCCCGGTCTCCTGATCGATCAGGCCGGCATACAACTGGCGCAGGTCGGCTCGCTGGGTGATGTCGTGGGCGAGCCGCGGCTGCAGCACACCCAGCGTGATGCCGAGGATGGCGGCGTAGCACAAGCCCAGCGCCACGACGTACGTTGTGCAGCGCAGCCACGCGCGGCGCAGCACCTCGCTGACGCTGCCACCGGAGGTCCCGGAGCCGTGCGCACTCATGGTCTGACTCCCACCCTTCGCGATCTCCCCAGTTGGGTGTCGGCACGAAGCGGCGCGGGCTCAACCCGTACGGGCCCCGAATCAGTGCGCGTTCAATGTCACTGAACGCTCAACTACATCACGATATGCTGGGAGACGTGACCAGCACCCGATGGCTCGACGCCGAGGAGCAGCGCACCTGGCGCGCTTTCCTCGACGCCAACAAGTTGCTGTTCGACCGGCTCGACCACGAGCTCAGCCGCGACTCGGCGATGCCGCACGGCTACTACGAGATCCTGGTGCGGCTGTCCGAGCAACCCGGGCGAGCGTTGCGGATGAGCCAGCTCGCGCAGACCTCGCAGTCCACCCGCAGCCGCCTGTCGCACGCCGTGGCCAGGCTGGAGGAGCGCGGCTGGGTGCGCCGGGAGAGCCATCCGGAAGACCGCCGCGGAGCGGTCGCGGTGCTCACCGGCGAGGGTTTCGCCGCGCTGGCAGCAGCGGCTCCCGGCCATGTCGAAGCCGTGCGCCGGCACCTGTTCGACCGGCTCACACCCGCGCAGGTCGAGCAGTTGCGTGCCATCAGCGAGGCCATCCGCGACCCCCTGCTCGAGGTCGCTCCCTCGAGCGGCTCGCCCTAGCCCAGTTGCTCGTCGACATAGCACCAGCGCCAGCTCTCGCCGCTCTCGAAGCTGCGCATGACCGGGTGCTCGCAGTCGCGGAAGTGAGCCGCCGCGTGCCGCTCGGAGGACGAGTCGCAGCACCCGACCCGACCGCACGTCAGGCACAGCCGCAGGTGCACCCAGCGGGTGCCCTCGGCGATGCAGGACTCACACCCGTCGGGGGTGCGTGGCCGCACGGCTCTGGGCGCGGCGGTCAGGTGCTCGCACAGGGTCGCGTCCTCGGCCCGCGCGGTGAGTTCTCGGTCGACCTCGTTGTGCCTGTCCACCAGTCGGTCCAGCAGCGATTCCTCGGCGTCCAAGGCCAGTAGCACCTCCCGGAGCACGTCGTCGGCGGCGCTGCCGTCGTCGCGGGCCGCGACGACGACCGCCCGCTCCGCGGCGAGCATCTCCAGCCGCATCCGCCGGTAGGTCTCGCTGGGCGTCTCGCCCACCTCGCTAGCTCGCCCCAGACGCTCCCAGGCCGCGTTGGCCCGCTGCCTGGTCCGCTCCTCGAGCCGCATCAGGACCTCCTCGTCCTGCGTCTCGCCGCGCATCTCCTCGAGCCGTTCGAGGCCGGCGCGGGTTGCCTGGGAGAGCAGCGCCGCCTCCTGGAGCGCGTCCTCGGCGGGGTCCGGGCCGGGCAGGTCCAGCCGGCGGACGAGCATCGGCAAGGTCGTGCCCTGCACGAGCAAGGTGCCGGCCACGACGACGAAGGCGGCCAGCACCAGCACCTCCCGGGCCTGGGTGTCGCTCGGCAAGATGAACGCGGCGGCAAGGGTCACCACGCCGCGCATGCCGGCCCACGAGACCAGCGTCGCGGCCTGCCACGACCAGGCGTGGCGACGCATCGGCTGCGGACCGAGCCGGTAGACCGTCGTACTCGCGAAGACCCAGGCCAGGCGCGACCCGATGGTCGCCACCAGCACGCTCGCGCAGGCCAACACCAGCCGTCCGGTGCCGAGCTCGCCGCCGACGCCGTCGCTGACCAGCCCCGGCAGCTGCAGGCCGATGAGCAGGAAAACGGCGTTCTCCAGGAGGAACTGCACCGTGCGCCAGTTGGTCTGCTCGGAGAGGCGCGAGGACGCCGACTGCAGGACCGGCGACTTGTGTCCCAGGATCAGACCGGTGACGACGACCGCGAGGACGCCGCTGGCGTGGATCGCCTCGGCCGGCAGGTAGGCGATGAACGGCGCGACGAAGGACAGCGTGGTGTCGAGCACGGGGTCTTGCACGTGGTGGCGTACGGCGCCGAGGACGGCCGCCGCGACCAGCCCCACGACCACGCCCCCGCCCGCAGCGACCAGGAAGTCCCGCCCGACATCCCAGACGGTGACCGAGGTGGAGATGGCGGCGATGGCGGTGCGCAACGCCACCAGCGCTGTCGCGTCGTTGACGAGGCTCTCGCCCTCGAGGATCGCGACGATACGCCGCGGCATGCCGGCGCGCCGGGCGACCGTCGTGGCGGCCACGGCGTCCGGCGGCCCGACGATGGCGCCCAGCGCCAGGCCGGCCGCGAGCGGGATGCCGGGCACCACCGCCCACGCGACCAGCCCGACGGTCACCGTGGTGAAGATGACGGCTCCGACGGCGAGAATCCCGATCGCCGCCTGGTTGGTCCGGATGTCGACAAGCGAGGTGCGGATGGCGGCGGCGTAGAGCAGCGGAGGCAACAGGCCGATGAGTACGACGTCGGGGTCGAGGTGATAGTCGGGGACACCCGGGATGAGCCCGGCCAGCACCCCCACCACGACCAGCACCAGCGGAGGGGAGACTCCGAGTCGCTGGCTCGCGCCGGCGACGATCGCGACCGTGGTCACCAGGCCCAGGATCTGCACAGCGAAGGACACCGCGCCATTGTCATGGATCGGGGGCGATCGGGTGTCATGGATCGGGGGGATCGGGACACGGGGGCGATCGCTGGTATGCTTACCCCAGTGACGGCGAGCCCGCCGTCAACTTTTCGCGGCCCTGGGCCGCGTGGTCGCTTGGTTCCGTGCTCACCCGATCGGCTCAGCCCGTCGTTGCGCTCGTTAGCCCACCATGTCGCGGCCAACGAACCTGCAACGGAGTCCTGCACTTTCATGCCTTTCCCTGCCCGCACCACCCGCTTCGGACGCCCGCCCTCCGGGCGACCTTCTTCCAGTTCGGGGCGCGGCTCGGCGCCGCGCTCGTCCGGTCGACCGGGGCGGTCGGCCTCCTTGGGTGGTCGCGCCCGCCCAGCTGGTGACCGCCCCGCGACGGGCGTCGCCGCCGAACTCGAGCGCCAGCTTGCCGCCGCGTTGGCGGCCCCAGCTCTGACTCCTCGGTCCTTCGCCGAGCTCGGCCTTGCCTCGGCCCTGGTGGCCGAGCTGCGCAGCCGAGGCGTCGAGGAGCCGTTCGCCATCCAGGCCCGCACCATGCCCGACGCCCTGGCCGGGCGCGACGTCCTCGGGCGGGCCCAGACCGGCTCCGGCAAGACCCTCGCCTTCGGCCTGCCGATGCTGACCCGCATCGCTGCCAGCGAGGCAGCGCGGACGCCCCGTGCCCCTCGCGGCCTGGTGCTCGTGCCGACCCGTGAACTGGCCAAGCAGGTCACCGACGCGCTGGCCCCGCTGGCGGCCGCGCTGCGGCTGCGGGTCACCTCGGTCTACGGCGGAGCGCCGATGGGCCGCCAGATCGATGCCCTCTCACGCGGTGTCGACGTGGTCGTGGCCACGCCTGGGCGGTTGGTGGACCTGATTGAGCGCCGGGTGTGTTCGCTGAGTCAGGTGATCGTCGCCGTGCTCGACGAGGCCGACTACATGGCCGACCTGGGCTTCCTGCCGGCGGTGACCATGCTGCTGGACCAAACCCCTGCCGACGGCCAGCGGATGCTGTTCTCGGCGACCCTTGACCGCGGCGTTGCGCGCCTGGTCGAGAAGTACCTCACCGACCCGGCGGTGCACGCCGTCGCCTCGGTCGCCTCGCCGGTCGAGGCGATGGACCACCAGGTCTTCAAGGTCCGCGCCGAGGACAAGCTGTCCGTCACCGCCGAGGTCGTCGCCCGGCCCGGCCGGACGCTGCTCTTCGTGCGCACTAAGCACGGAGCCGACCGGTTGGCCAAGCAGCTCCAGCGCGTAGGTGTGGACGCCGGCGCGATCCACGGCAACCTCAACCAGAATCAGCGCCAGCGTGCCCTCGACGCGTTCGCGTCCGGTCACGCCCGGGTGCTGGTCGCGACCGACGTCGCCGCCCGCGGCATCCACGTCGACGACGTCGACCTGGTGATCCACTTTGACCTGCCGAACGACCACAAGGACTACCTGCACCGCTCGGGCCGGACCGCCCGCGCCGGGCACTCCGGCACCGTCGTTGCGATGGCGCAGCCGGAGCAGGTCCGAGAGGTCTCCCGACTGCACGAGGCGGCGAAGGTCACCGCGATCACGACCGCCGTGCACCCCGGCCATGAAGCCGTCCGCCAGCTCGCGACCTCGGGCACACCCATCGAGGTGACCGAGCGCGACCCGCGTCGGGTCCGCGACACCGGCAGCTACGGCGGCGGTTCCGGGCGCGGCTACCAGGGTGGTGGCGTTCGCGGCGGCCAGGGCGGTCGTCGCGGCCAGGGCGCAACCCGCAGCCCCGGCGCTGCGGCCATCCCCGGCAGCGGCCCGCGGCGCCGGCCTCGCCCGGCGAGCCGCCCGGCCTGATCCGACCGTCGGCCCGCTCCGGGTAGCGACGGCCGCTTCCGATCGGCCGACCCGCTGGATCAGTTCCGTTGGGCACTAGGGTCGCCGCATGGCCGCATCGAACGTTCCCCATCCCGATCGCGGGGGGTCCCCGGCCTCGGCTCCGACCACCAGCGGCGCCTCCGCGGCGTACCGGTGGGCTCTGCTGGCGTTCCTCGTGATCGGCTTGGTACAGATCTTCCTGGCGGGCTACGGCGTTTTCGCTCTCGCCGGTCGGCGGCTCGGGGCCGCGGGGGAGACGGCGTTTGACGCTCACCGAATGCTCGCGAACGTGCTCTCCGCGGTGGCGCTCGTCGTGCTGATCCTCGCCATCGTCGCCCGGACCGGCCGTCGCGGGATCGCGCTGTCGGCCGTGCTGATCGTCGTGGTGTCGCCGCTGCAGATGGTGCTCGCCCGCCTCGGTGTGGACGCCCCTGCCGTGGGTGGCCTGCACGCCCTCGTCGGCATCGCCGCGATCGGGTTGGCCGGCGCCATGCATGCCGGCGCGACGCGCCGGTCCCGCTAGAGCACCTTTTCAAGCTGAGGGTCAGTCGGCCGAGTCGGCATGGATCGTGCACATCCCGGCGAACAGCGAACTGGGTGCGGCTCTGCCCGAGCGACGTTCCCGGTAGACGCCCGCCACCGTCATCCCGACTGGCAACCACCCGAGCGGTCAGACCTCGACACCGGACACGCTCCCAGCACGGCTACAGCAGCCTGGCTGCCGCCCCGATGGCGCCCACATGGTGGGCGACGCTGCGTCCGACAGATGAGATTCGCCCACCTACCAAGGTCAAAGTGCCCCTCACGAGGTGTCGATACCTCTGTCGGGTGCTTTTCGCCACGGTAGGTGACGATCCCAGACGGCACCTCAGCGGCGATGTGCACCCCGGTGACCCGGCAGCGCGGGTACGGCTCGACCTCGTGGGAAACGCGCCCTCCATAGACACCGGGGGCATCGCAAGGTTCATCTGGTCGTGGTGCTCGTCAAGTTCGACCTCCCGCTGCCCATGGGCGGGGACCGACGCCCTGCGCGCCGCTTCCGTCCATGATCGCGAAAGAAATAGGTGGCTCGCATCGCTCGAAAGTTTCACGATCCTGGAAGCGGGCGCCTCCGATCCGCGCCGTCAGGCCGATCGATCAGGCCGTTCGCCGGGCGGCGGCCTTGGCCGTGGACCGCTTGGCCGGGGTCTGCGTTGACGAGGATGGCGTTGACGAGGATGGCGTTGACGAGGACTGCTTGGCCGAGGCCCGCTTGGCCGGGGTCTGCTCGCCCGCTTTCGGTCCGGCCGCTGCGTTCGCGCCGGAACTCCGCTTCGGGCCGGCGGATTTGGCTCCGCCGGCCGCCTTGGCTCCGCCGGCCGCCTTGGACCCGCCGGACGCCTTGGCGGCGGCTGGCTTGGCTGCCGGGCGGGCGCTGGCGGTCTTGCGTGGCGCCGCCCGCTTCGTCGTACGGTCCTCGGACGGAATGCTCTTGGCCGCATCGCCCGTCTGGTCCGGCGCCGCCTCGCCACGCTTGGCCTTGGCGTCGGCCACGCTGCGCCGTAGCGCTTCCATCAGGTCGACCACGGTCGCGTTGCTGGGGGCGGCCGATGTCGGCGCCGTCATCTCGTGGCCGGCCACCTTGGCCTCGATGACCTCCTCGAGCGCCTCGCGGTAGTGGTCGGAGAACTCGCCCGGCGCGAAGTCGCCGGAAAGCGCCTCGATGTAGGACTCGGCCATCTGCAGCTCTTGAGGTCGCACGGAGACCTCCTGGTCGAGGAAGGAGAAGTCGGCGGCCCGCACCTCGTCGGGCCAGAGCAACGTTTGCAGGACCAGAACGCCCTCGCGGGCGCGCAACATCGCCAGCCGTTCGCGCTGGCGCAGCGCGACCTTGACGATCGCCACCTTGTCGGCGCTCTGCAGCGAGTCGCGCAGCAGCACGTAGGGCTTGGCGTCGGCGCCGGTCGGGTCGCAGAAGTAGGCCTTGCCGAGCTGTACGGCGTCGATCTGCTCGGCCGGCACGAAGCTGAGCACCTCGACCGCCCGCGAGCTGGAGATGGGCAGGTTGGCGAAGTCCTCGTCCTCGATCAGAACCATGTCGCCCCCGGGGAGCTCGTAGCCCTTGCCGATCTCGCCGTAGGGCACCTCCTCGCCGTCGACCGAGCAGACCCGCTTGTAGCGGATGCGCCCACCGTCGGCGCGGTGCACCTGGCGGAAGGAGATGTCCTTCTCCTCCGTGGCGCTGTAGAGCCGCACCGGGATGGAGACCAGGCCGAAGGAGATCGCGCCCTTCCAGATGCTCTGCATGAGTTCCAGCTCCCCACGAGGTACGGACGACTCGACTGACCACGAACTACCCATGATCGCCGAACAGGCGCCGCGGACACCAGGGTTCCCGTCAATCGGGTGCCACCCGTTCAGGGATGGGCGAGCGACAGATGGGCTAGCGAGGACTGCCTGATCGAGGGATGCGCGACACGCCGGGGCGACCTCCATCGGACTGTCGGAGGGTCGTGGCACCGTCAGGAACGCAAGAACGAGACCCGGCGGCGGCGCCTAGTGCGCCGCCAGGACGATCGAGAGGTGAGCCCGATGCCCGTCGCCTTCGCCGTGCACCTGCGCCAATGCACCAGCTGCGAGGTCGAGACGGCCTTCGAGCAGCCCGACTGCGCCGACGGGCATGACGACTGCCCGGAGTGGGTGTGCATTGGCTGCGGATCCGCCCTGATCGTCGGCTTCGAGCTGGTCGATCCGGCTGAGCCGGCGGTGAGCCGAGTCGCCTGACCCACGCCACGGGCCGCCCCCCGGAGCGCTGCGGGCGTCGCCGGGGTCGAGATGCCGGGGTCGGGATGCCGGGTTGAGATACTGCGCAGGTGACGACGGAGGCCGTGCGACCTGGGGTGGCGACGGCTGGGACACAGAGACGTGCTCCGCAGCCGCAGCCGCAGCCGCCTTGGCGCGACGCCGTCGTCGCGATCGCCACGCTGACCTGGATCCCGGGGGTGCTGCTGCTCGACCGGGACGCCGGCATCTGGTGGCAGCGTGCCCTCGGTGTCGGCACCTGGGCGCTGCTGCTGCTCCTGCTGCGCGCCGAGACCCCGCTCGTGCGGGCACAGGTCGCGGTAGTGATCGCATTCGCGAGCGCCGTGGAATACACGTTCTCCCCGCTCCTGCAGGTCTATGTCTACCGGCTGCACAACGTGCCATCGTTCGTTCCTCCCGGGCACGGGCTGGTCTACCTGTGCGCGCTCGCCTTGGGCCGCAGCGCCGTGTTCGGCGTGCACCGGCGGCGCCTCGTGCTGGCCACCGTGGCCCTCGGCGGCGGCTATGCCGCCTGGGGGCTGCTGCTCTCGGACCGGCGAGACGTCCTGGGTGCGTTCTGGTTCTGCTGCCTGCTCGGGTTCCTGCGTTGGGGCCGTTCGGTGACGCTGTACGTCGGGGCGTTCTTCGCGGTGACCTACCTCGAGGTGCTCGGCACCTGGATCGGCACCTGGGAGTGGCAGCCGCACGACCCGACCGGGCTGGTCGCGATCGGCAACCCGCCGTCGGGGGCAGCCGGCGGCTACGGCTGGTTCGACTTGGTGGCCACCCTCGCCGCACCGGCGCTGCTCACCGCGCTCGGGCGCCTTGCTGGGGTCAGCGCTTCGCCAGCCGGACGAGCACGTCCTCGTGCAGCGGGCCGTTGGTGGCCAGCGCGCTGCCGCCGGCCGGCCCGGGCGCCCCGGACAGATCGGTGAAGCGACCCCCTGCCTCGATGACGATGACTGCCGGGGCGGCGAGGTCATGCAGCGCCACCTCCGGCTCGCAGGCGATGTCGACCGCTCCCTCCGCGACCAGCATGTACGACCAGAAGTCGCCGTAGGCCCGCGATCGCCACACCGACCGGGCCAGATCCAGGAAAGCGTCGCCGCCACCGTGGGCGTCCCAGCCGGTCAGGCTCGAATAGGACAGCGACGCGTCGCTCAGGGTCGTGACCTTCGACACGGCCAGCCGGGTCGCCGACGACAGGCTGCGCCCCGTGTAGGCGCCGGTCCCGGTCGCCGCCCACCAGCGCCGGTTGATCGCGGGGGCCGAGACGACGCCGACGACCGGGTCGTCGTCGACGAGCAGGGCGATGAGCGTGGCCCACACCGGGACGCCGCGGACGAAGTTCTTCGTGCC